>JAQYHB010000022.1 GCA_028722305.1 Spirochaetales bacterium | reverse complement strand
CAACGACTCGCACGAGAATCCCGCCTTCAAGGCGGAAGGCTTCGCCTATGTGGACCGCGACACGCTCTACAAGGAGAGCGACGTGGTGGTACTGCATTGCCCGGCCTTCCCGGACACGGTGGGCATGATCAACAAGGACTCCCTAGCGAAGATGAAGGACGGGGCATTCCTGGTCAACAACAGCCGCGGGCAGCTGGTGGTGGAGCAGGATCTCGCCGACGCGCTGGACAGCGGAAAGCTGGGCGGCGCCGCGGTCGATGTCGTCTCCACCGAGCCGATCAAGGGTGACAACCCGCTCCTCAAGGCGAAAAATTGCATCATCACCCCGCACATGAGCTGGGGAGCCAAGGAGGCCAGGCAGCGGATCATGGACATCACCCGTGACAACGTCAAGGCTTTCCTCGACGGTTACCCGCAGAACGTGGTGAATCCGTAACCATCCAGGTGGGCTGGACGATGTTCCGGATTTCCCGCCATTAGGATGGGAGATGTCAAAGATTCTCGCAGTTCTCCAGCCACAAAAGTTCATGGGGTTGCATCTCGAACCCCCAGCCGGGGACCACTTTTTCCCCAGTGAAGGCGTCCACGTACGTTCCGGTGAAATAGGCGAAACGTACCGGTTCCGGGTGGTCTGAGAAGTTCGAGATACAGAGCATGGTGTGGTTGCCTTTCTTCCTGCGAAGCGCGAAGACCTTGGGATTCTGGGGATCCCATGTCGAGACCTCCGCGTCCGGAGCGAACACATCCCTTTCAGCACGTGCCATCCTCAATTCCTGGAACATGGCCCAGATTTTTCCTTGCACACTGTTCCGGTCATGTCTCAGGCCCGCCAAATGCCAGTTGAAGGGACTCCGATGGACGTTCCTGCTGTCGTCCTTGCGCAGAGGGTCATCCTTGTAGGTGTAGTCGTTGAGTTGTCCGATTTCGTCACCAGAAGAAATCATTGGGAAGCCCCGTAGCGCAAAGACAGTCCCGTACAGTAGTCTGAGCCGGTCATAGGCCCGGTTGAATTCTTCCGGTGTTTTCGCAGCTTCGAATCCGACAAGGCATGCCGCCGTCCCGCAGGACCTGGCGTCCATGGAGACCGGATCGAAATTGTAGAGTTCGCCTCTCGCATAGCTGCCGGGAAAATCTCCTTCATAGAAATGGTACAGGAACATCTTGTGTGCAAGAGGGTCGATTCCAAGCGCCCGTTCCTGTTCTTCGTCCAACCCCCAGCCGATATCGTCATGGCAGCGGATATAGTTCAGGAACCTGCAATGGGGTGGAAGCGAAAGCAGGGCTTCCGTCTGCCGCATCAGCAATCTGGCGTCCTGGCTTGCCAAAGAAGACCAGAGATTCACCATCAATGAGACACCATAGAGGAAATGGCATTCCGGGTGGGAAGGGGAGCCGAAATATGCTGCGAGCTCCCGGGGTGCCATGACCACCTCGCCCTTGAGCGCGACGGCAGGGCAGACAATCTCGCATGCGATGCGGAAAAGCCGGACAATCGTATGGACCTGGGGTAGGTTCCTGCAGGTCGTGCCAAGCTCTTTCCAGATGTAGGGAACAGCATCGAGCCGGAATACGTCGACACCCATGTTCGCCAGATGCAGCATCGAGCTGATCATTTCGTTCAGGACCACCGGATTGTGGTAGTCCAAGTCCCATTGGAACGGGTAGAAGGAAGAGAGCACCCACTTGTGCATCTCCTCGCACCAGATGAAATTGCCAGGAGCCGTTGTTGGAAACACTTGGGGGACCGTCTTCTCGTATTGGTCCGGATACGTCCGGTCATCGTAGCACTGGTAGCGTTCCTGGTACTCTTTGTTTCCCTGCTTGGCCAGCATGGCCCATCTATGGGTGGATGAGGTATGGTTCATGACGAAATCTAGGCAAAGGCTGATTCCCTGGGCGTGCAGCGTCTCTGTCAGGTGCCTGAAATCGTCATTCGTGCCGAATTTGGGATCGATGGTGTCGAAATCATCAACCGCATATCCGCCATCGTTTTCTCCTTGTGGCATCTTCAGCACGGGCATCAGGTGGAGGTAGGTGACTCCGAGCTCCTTCAGGTAGGGCACCTTCTGTTCGAGGCCGTTCAGATTGCCGGCAAACAAGTCGGTGTACATCGTCAACCCTACGGCAGAGCGAGCCATGTACCAATCGGGATCCATGCCACGTTGCTCATCCAGAAGCTTCAGGCCAGCGGGCCGTTTTCCCCAGAAGGAGACAAGCCTATCCTCGAGCTGGTCAAGATACTGGCTCTTTGGGCCGTACAAGCTTTGGAAAAGTGCTTCCAGTTCCTGTTTGCGCGCATCGAATCTCTTTCTGAATTCTTTATCCTGCTTCATCATATATCTTTTTCTCCCGGATAGTCGCTACTGCCAGCCGCTACGTAGCCACCGCTTTTCCCTTCTTGGTCAGCCGAGAACCAGAACGCATAGAGCGCTCCTCCCTTCACGAAGAAACGAATCGCTCCAACCCGGCCTTCCTGGCAGGCAGGCGAAGAATCTTTCCATCTGAGCTTCGTGCAGGTGGAATCCCCCGCAAACGGTATGCAGCTCATGTGGTCGAAACCTTTTAGCGGTCTTCCCTGCACATCGAGGATTTCCGCCGTGATACGTCCTGTTCCGTTGATCCAAAGCTCCCCCTTGGGCAGGTGGAGCAATTTGGTCGTCAAGGTCCCGTTGCCTTCCATGGACGCGAATCCGTCCCGCCTGAGCGTCGCAAACCCCAACGATGCGCCAGCGTACATGGCATTCCTGCTGTGTCCGGCCCAAGGGGCGGTTTCCGCGCCTTTGAGCGTAGGGGAAATTCCGCTGAACGCCGTGTAATAGCAACGGATTGTATCTTTCAGAACCACAAAGCATCCTCCCGTGGCATGCACATAGCCACGGTTCCAGCTGCCAGGAATACGCGAGCAAGGAATGAAGGCGTTCCGTTCCGTTCTTGCCCAATGGAATCCGTCCCGGCTGAAACCCACTTCAAGGTCAACTCGTTTGGGAACACCAAGCTGTTGTGCTACATGGTTTTCCGGACCACGGAAAATGCCGAACAGCCCGACCATGAGGCTTTCATAAGGAACCGCATTGACATCGTACAGTGCGACCAGCTGTTTTGGCATGTCGGGATCCGGCTTGTCAAGCAAGTCGCAGCGGAGCCATGGTATCTCCTCGTTGCTGACGAATACCCCGAGATTGCGGAATCGGCGGCTCTCATGCCAATAGCGGGTTCTTCTGCCAATCGGATATGCCGGATCCTGTAAAGGCTCGTTTCTCCGATCGCTCAACACCCACCGTTTCCGGAATGGATTGAAAAAGAAAGACGAGTTGTCTCCAAGCGTCACGCACAAAACGGGTTTTGACCAATGGATGCCGTCACTCGAGACATGCAGTCCACATTGCTCTCGTTCTAGCCCCTCGGCGCTCCGGTAGCGGAAGAACTGGAACATTTTGTATCGTTCCGCTTTGCTTCGTGATGCCTTGTCGAGCCAAACCAGACATCCATCCCGCTCGTAACCGGGTTCGTGGGGCCAGACAAGATTCGTACCGGGAACGACATCGAGGCTCGGGCGCTGCCAGTGAATTCCATCCGTGCTTGTAGCCAGCGCGGTGGTATGGAACCATCCCGCCATATACCACATCTTGTAAAGACCGTCCCGGTCGTCAAACCAGATGCCGTCATTGAAAGGAGCCGCCATCGGGCAGAGACCATCATCCATCTCCTCCTTCGTTTCCGGAATGAAAATCGGATTTTCCGGATTATCGACTGGGTGATGCCAGACGCGCTTGAGGCCGGTGCTTGCTATCAGATAGTCATCGACGAACAACTGCCTTCCCGGGGTGAGAAGGATAGGAAGTCGGACATCTCCCACATACGTATGGTTCCAGTCAGATGGAACCGAAGTGTCCCAAGACAACCCACTATTTTTCATGATGCCTCCAACGGAGTGGTTTCCGGGTCGTAGCCATCGCGTCTGTTGACAATCGCTCCAGCGGGTGCAGGAATGCGCAGTGGGTGTGTGAGAAGCGGGTCTTCCGTCTCTTCCATCCAGCGGTACAGGCGGTGGAGCAGGTCCTCGTATACGGCTTTGAGGCGGGGGGCGTCCACAAGGTTGCACCGTTCACCTGGATCCGCGACGAGGTCGTAGAGTTCCTGGCGGGGCAGAATTCTCTGCATGTATCCTGCGGCTTTGAGCGCCTGTTTGGATGGCGAGTTGTCGATATTTGGAGCCACGATACAAGGATAGGTATCAAAACGGATGATGAGCTTGTAGCGTCGGGTACGGATGCAACGTACCGGCTCGTACGCCGCATGGTAGTTGATTTCCGCGAACACCTCGCACCTGATTGGTTCTTCGTGTTCCAGCGCCGGCAGCATCGACACTCCCTGCAGCCAGTCGGGTTTCGGGATGCGGGCAAGTTCGCAGAGCGTGGGAAACACGTCGATTTGGGAGACGAGCTGGTCGCATGCAACCCCTCTGCGCGGCATGCCCGGATAGCGTATGATCATCGCCACCCCGATGCCTGCGTCATACAGGCTGCACTTCATGAACGGAAAGGCGATACCATGGTCGGTCGTAAGAAGGATGATGGTCTCTTCCCATAGTCCGGTTTCCTTTAATGCTCTGACGACCGTTCCCACACACTCGTCCACGGCCATCGCCGATGCATGGTAGTCAGCCATGTCGCTCCGGTTCTCCGCGGTATCCGCCACCGTGCAAGGCACCTGAACATAGGCCGGGTCAACGGATTTCGTGTCGTGAGGCGTATAGGGACGATGAGTGTTGACCATTCCATAGGAGAGGACGAACGGTCGCCTGTGGGATTCTTTCAGATACGAGCAGACCAAAGAGGCGTTGCGGGCGTCCCAGGCATCCTGGTCTTGGGTCACCCCGAGCCAAGGGGTGGAGGGAAGGATCCTCTCATAGCCAAGGTCGCTGTCCTTGCGCGCCTCATGCTGCACGCCACAGAGCACGGTCTCATAGCCATGGGCGGAAAACCAGGAAGGCATCGCCTTCCTTTTGCCGGTAAGGGAAAAGCCCCGGTGGGCGAGTCCCAGCATGCCGGACGAATGGGCTGACATGCCGGTGAGCATGGCGGCTCTGCTGGGGGAGCATGTGGGGGCGGCGCAGTATGCCTGTCTTAGCAGGATGCCTTGGCTTGCGAGTTCCATGGTGTTCGGCATCGCTACCGCAAACCCGTATGGTTGCCAGAATCGTCCGCTGTCATGCGTGTGCATAAGGATAATGTTCATGTCCATCCTCTCGAGTTCTCCCATAGGAAAGCATACGAAAGTGTAACAGAACATTAACAATATTTCTATATTAAACGTTTGACATATTGAAAAACCGATCCTATACTCGAACTGTCGACGGGGGAGCAATGAAGATTCTGCTGATTTCCGACATCCATGCGAACATCCAGGCCCTTGAGTCCGTCCTGAAGGCCGAGACAGATTGGGATCTTCTCGTCTGTGCAGGGGACTATGTGGATTACGGAACATCGCCGGGAGAGGTTGTAGACTGTTTGCGTTCTCTCTCGAAACCCCATGTCCTAGTCATCGGAAACCATGACGAGCATCTTGTACGCACCTACCGGAGCGGTGAATACCGGCGCGTGAGAGGCCACGACTACAAATGGATCCACTATGATTGCTCTCTTTTGCATGACGAGCAGGTGGACTGGATTGCGTCATTGCCCCGGCACGCGACATTCGAGGCTGACGGCTGGACCTACCTGGTGCAGCATCAATACCAAGAAGGATCCTATGCCGTCATCGAGCAACCGACGCAATTCAAGGAGTTCTGGGACGCATATGCCACCTGTGGGTCAAACCGAGAGAGGATGGTCTTCGGTCATTCCCACCGCCAATGCATGTATCTGATGGACGGGTGTTCCTGGATCAATCCTGGCAGCATCTCCTATCGGAGACCGGACGACCCGGCAAAGGACGCCCAGTACATGACCATCACCGATGGGGTTGTCGCGTGGAAGCACGTCGGATACGACCGGTCGGTCCAGTTCGAAGTCGCCAGGCGTTTCCATGAGCGGGATGCGATGATGGAGACCGAGTTGCAGGATTTCTGGTTTTTCTTCGGGGATGCGCCAACCTCTAGGTCGCCGTTGCCTCCCCGATATGGTGAGTGAGCAAAACGCATCTTCCGTATGGAAGGGTGAGAGATACAGAACATAACATTAAGGAGAGAAAGAAAATGAGGAAACTTTTGGCAGTGGGTTTGCTTTCCATGGCAATCACCGCTCCCGTGTTCGCAGGTGGTTCTTCCGAGACTGCCGCAACCAAGACGGCTTCCGCCCCCGAAGCGGCGAAAACCGTGAAGATATGGATCACGACCGGTGCCGAAGATCCGGTGTACAAAAAGCTGTTCGAGAAGGCACGGGCTGACTTGCAGATGCCCATCGATGACCAGTACTTCCCACAGGACGAGCTGGACAGCAAGTTGCAGGTGGCTCCTGTCGTGGGCGACATGCCGGACCTGATTATCGTCGACGGTCTGCAGATCGCTTCCTATGACGAGGCTGGGCTGATCTCCCATCTGGATGGCCTGCTCGACAAGAGCATTGTCGATGACTTGCTGCCGTCGGTCATCGGAGAGGCAACCTACAAAGGGCATATGATCAGCGTCGCCCAGTTCGACTCCGGCATGGCCATGTGGGCCAACAAGTCCATGCTCGAGAAAGTGGGTGCCAGGATTCCCGTCAGCTATAAGGATGCGTGGACCAAGGGAGAGTTCGAGGACATCCTTGCGAAACTGAAAACGCAGGGCGTCTGCGAATATCCCCTGTATATCCGTCAGAACAAGCCGACCTCCATCTACTTCACCTATCTGCCGGTCATCGCAAGCTTTGGTGGAGATTATCTCGATCCGAAGACCGGTCTTGCCACAGGAACCTTGGACGGGTCGGATACCGTTGCCGCGTATCAGTATATGAGTGACCTGGTGAAGAAGGGCTACATCGATCCGACTGTCGATTACGAGGATGGGTTCTACGGCAGGAAGGAGAACGCCTTCTCCTTGCTCGGCCACTGGAAATAAACCCAAATGGTCGAGGGGCTAGGGGATGACGCCATCATCGTGCCGATTCCTGATTTCGGTAAGGGCGTGTTCACCTGCTCTGGCAGCACCGTCATGTCCATGACCACTGGGGTCGAGGACCATGGCACGAAGGAAGCCACGTTGAAGGTCATCGAGTATGCCCTGAAGCCCGAGTCCATCCGCATCATCACCGACTACAACGGCGCCATTCCTTCCCGCAAGTCCGTCATGGACAGTGTCGACAACCTGAAAAAGGGCGGACGCCTGTACCTGTACCGCGAGCAGCTGGAGGCAGGAATCTCCCATCTTCGCCCCATCACTCCGGCCCATATGTCTATCCTTGCCACCATGGGCAACTCCATCCGCGACATCATCTATGGTTCGGATGTCAAGGAAGTGCTTTCCCAGGCGGCGAAAGATATCGATGACGTCATCACCTCCAACGGGTGGAACAACTGACGTCGTCACGTTTCTCCGGGGAGGAGCAATCCTCCCCATTGTTTTCTTTTCTTGATTTTACAAGGAGTTCACATGCGGCAAAAAGCTTCCAGACTGTATCGGGAACAGACCAGGACCGCTTGGCTTTTCTGCGCCCCGGCTTTGCTTTTCATCTGTACGTTCCTGGTCGTTCCGTTCTTCATGTCGGTCTTCTTCTCGTTTACCGACAAGATGCTTGTGGCCCGGGCTGGCAAACCGGCGCTTTTCACAGGATTGGGGAACTATGTGAAAGTGTTCTCCAACAGCACAACCCGGCAGGCGTTCATCAATACCGGCCTGTACACGTTGATGGTTGTGCCTTTCATCCTGGTCTTCGGGACGCTGCTCGCGGTATTTGTCAACCGGCAGCTTCGTGGAGTCTCTGTATTCCGTGCCATCTATTTCAGCCCGCAAGTCGTGACAATGACGGTCGTCGTCATCGTATGGTCGTTCATCTTCTCCGCGAGCAGGAGGGGTATGCTCAATTCGTTCCTTGGAGTTTTCGGGATTCCTCCACAGAGATTCCTGCAGGATACCAAGCAAGCTTTGGTCTGTATCGCCGTCATGTATGTGTGGCAGGCAATCGGCCTGCAGATGGTGATTATCCTCGGGGGGCTGCAGTACATCTCCCAAGAGCTGTACGAGGCAGCCAAGCTGGATGGTTGCACGCCGGTGCAGCAGTTCTTCTACGTGACGGTACCCCAGCTGAAGAATACGCTGGTCTATGTGTTCATTTCCGTCACCATCAGCGCCTTCAAGGTGTTCACGCCCATCTACGTGTTGACCAACGGCGGTCCCCGCAATGCGACGGTCACCGTGGTCTACCAGCTGTACAAGGTGGGTTTCCTCAACAACCAACAGGGATACGCGTCGGCGATTTCCGTCGTCTTCTTCCTGTTCGTGCTCGCCGTTTCGTTGCTTCAGAACCATCTGGTAGGAAGGGAGGACTGACATGCAGGCAATGAGCAAATCCAGAAAGGCGGCATATCTGGGCCTTTCCTATTTCTTCTATGTGGCGATCGCGTTGGTGTTCATCCTTCCGGTGCTCTACATGTTCGTCTCGTCGTTCAAGTCCGACGCGCAGATTGAGAACGACATGTCCACCTTGAAGGCCTTCTTTCCGGTTGGCAAACTGACTTTGGAGAACTACCGTGCCTCTTTCGTCGAGAAGCATTTCGGGAAATTCTTCCTCAACTCGTCCGTGGTCAGCCTGATTGTCGTCTGCTGCGCGACCATCGTGAACGCGATGATGGGCTACGCCCTTGGCATGCTGGAGTTCAAGGGGCGCAGATTTTTGATTTCGGTTGTCATCGCATTCTCGATCATTCCTTCCGAGGCGGTCATCATCAACCGGTTCCTTGTCGCGTTGAAGTTGGGTATCATCAACAGCTATTGGGGGCTTGCCGCACCATTGATTGGCCATACGATGTACATCTTCCTGTATTACAACCATTTCCGAGGTATGCCAAAGGAACTGCAGGAGGCTGCGGTCGTGGATGGCGAGACCTATGCCGGCATCTTCTGGAAGATCATGATCCCGCTTTCCAAGCCGATTCTCGCGACAGTAGCCATCATGGCGTTCATCGGAGCCTGGGGCGACCTTTTGTGGCCGGCATTGGTGACGCGGGACGAGACGTTCCGCACCTTGCCCTTGGCGCTCAGGGGCCTTGATACGGATGTGCACACCTTCTGGGGGCAGATCTTCACGTTCGCCACGCTGATGACGCTTCCGGTGTTCGCGGTGTTCCTCGCATTCCAGAAACAGTTCATCGCTTCGCTGGCGATGACCGGCATCAAGGGGTGAGTATGGTCAGGCTTCATTATCTTGGTACAGGAGCCGCGGAAGGTTTTCCCTCCGTGTTCTGCAATTGCGATGCCTGCCGGAAGGTTCGCCAGCGGTTGGGCAGGGAAGTCAAGACTAGGAGTTGCGCTTTGCTTGGAGAAGATACGCTGATTGATCTGTCCCCGGACATTTTTACCCAGGCTGTCAGGGACCGGCTCGAGCTCTCCTGCATCAAGCGGATCTTCTTCACCCATTCCCATGCCGACCATCTTGACCTTCCCAGCCTGATGTACCGCTTGAAGGAAGGGGCGAGCCATCTTCTGGTACCAGAAGAGGAAAACCGCATCGACTGCTGGGGGCCGGAGGGGGTATGGCAACGTATCCGCAAGGGATATGCCGAGCAGAAGGACGCCGATCCGTCCCGACTCCGATTCCATCTCCTGCATGCTTTCGAGGCTGTCGATGTGCCTGGCTACCGGATTACGGCCATCAGGGCGAACCACATGCAGACGGAGGAATGCCTGAATTTCATCATCGATGATAGGAAAAAGGCGGTGTTGTACGCCAACGATACGGGCCGGCTTCCGGACGAGTCGATTGCGTTCCTTCTTTCCTACGGCAAGCCTTTTTCTTTAATCAGTCTGGATTGCGCCCGGGGAACCTTGAAGGGGGACGGGCACATGGGTCTTGCCGAAATCGAGGAGATTGTCGGTATCCTCCGAGATGCGGGCAAAATTGACGAGAGCACGAAGATTCTGCTGAATCATTATTCCCATATGTGTGGTCTTACTCCTGGTGAGTTCGAGGAAATCGTAGAGCCTTTGGGCATGTCATTGACTTTTGACGGACAGATTGTTGAAGTGTAGGCAAGGAGCAGAAATGACAACGATCCGTGACGTAGCCAAGCGTGCGAATGTGTCGGTGAATACCGTCTCTAGGGTATTGAATAGCCGTGGCTACCTAAGCCAGGAGACCATCAGCAAGGTGCATCAGGCGATTGATGAGTTGGATTACCATCCCAGCGCGATAGCGCGTGCGCTGGTCAAACGGCAGACCAAGCTGATTGGTGTAATCGTTCCTTCCATCGTCAACCCGTTTTTTGCTACCTTCCTTGATTCCTTGGAGCGTCATGCCGCTAGCGCAAATTACCGTTTGGTTGTATGTAACTCCCTGCAAGACAAAGGAAAAGAGAAGGAATATGTGGATTCGCTTCGGTCGAACAACGTCGCAGGCATCGTCATCAGCACACGCAACGACCATCTCGGCCAGGCGTTGGGCGGCATGCCTGCCGTGACGCTGGAACGGATCATTTCCGACGACATTCCGACTATCACTTGCGACAACTATCAGGGAGGGGAGCTCGCGACCGAACATCTGGTCGGTGCTGGATGCCACCGGCTTGCCATCATCACCGGGAGCCTCGACATCGACTTGCCGGCAAACAAGCGTGTGCAGGCATTTTCGGAGGTTTGTGGGCGCCGTGGCATCGAGCCCTGGATCTATACCTGTGACGAAGCGACATTCCTTGCCAGTTCCTACGCCGACACGATAGCAAGGATTTTTTCCGAGCATCCGGACGTGGATGGGATTTTCGCCACGAGCGACGTGATTGGCGCCCAAGTAATCCAGTACTGCGCGGCGCATCATATGGAGGTGCCCCAAAGGGTGAAAGTGGTTGGATTCAACGACACGATCCCTGCCGAGTTCACCAACCCGCCGCTTTCCACCATCCGCCAGCCGATCGACCAAATGGCGGATGCCGCGCTCAACGTGCTGGAGGCGGAGATCAAAGGGGAGAAGGTGGGTGGGATTACGGTCCTTCCCGTCAAACTGGTCAAAAGGGGCACCACCTGATGTATCAGACGCATGAAGCCCTGCTGTTTGGAAGACGGCGGTCGTTTCCCTTCCTGATTGCCGCCCACAGAGGAATACCTTCCTCGGGATCGGTGGTCCAGAACACGTTGCTTGCGGCCCGCGTCGCCCTGCAGGAAGGTGCCGACATCGTCGAGCTCGATCTGGCCCAGAGCAAGGATGGCGTATATTTCGCGTTCCATACCGGGTTCGAGCAAACCTTGTTGGGTACGAAGGGACAGTTTGCCCAAATGAGCACCCAGGAAATCGAAGGCACAGGGTATCGCAACGAAGTGCGAAACAGGTTGCACCATGGTCCCGAGCGCATGGAACAACTGCTTCCGGGCTTGAGGGGAACATGCCTGGTCAACATCGACCGCGCATGGCTGGGGACCGACTTCGACCATGTGCTTGGATGGTTGGAATCCCTGCATATGGAAGAACAGGTGGTCGTGAAGACACCGGTCGAGGAACCGTATCTTTCGATAATGGAAAGGCATTCTTGCATGTTCATGCCAATCCTTCGGGAACCCGGGCAATGGGAGGTTGCGAAGAACAGGCATTTGAACATTGTCGCAGTAGAATGCCAGTGGAGGGAAAAGGAAAGCCCGCTCGCCCAGCGGGATTTCCTGGACGAGCTTCATCAGGCCCATGTTCTCGCATGGGCGAACGCCCTACATCTGTCGGACGATTTCACGCTTTCTGCCTGGGCGGATGACTACGCTTCCCTATCTGCAGGGCCGGATGAGGGATGGGGCATCCTCACGCAAGCCGGTTTCGATATCATACAGACAGATTTTCCGTTTCTGTTAGACAAGTGGCGGAGGAACAGCAGATGAGAGTAGAGGGAAGGACGTGGTGGAAGGAGGGGATTGTCTACCAGGTGTGGCCTCGTTCCTTCAAGGACGCGGACGGAGACGGAGTAGGAGACCTGAAAGGGGTCATCAGCAAGCTCGACTATATCAAGAGTCTCGGTGTCGACATCATTTGGTTCAATCCGATCTTCAAGAGCCCGAACGACGATATGGGGTATGATGTTTCGGACTACCAGGCGATTCTTCCCGAGTTCGGAACCATGGAGGATTTTGACGAGCTCCTCGCCAAAGCCCATGGCATGGGCCTGAAGGTCGTCCTTGACCTGGTTGCCAACCATAGTAGTGACGAGCATCCCTGGTTCCTGGAAAGCAAGCAGAGCAGGGACAACCCCAAGAGCGATTGGTATATCTGGCGTGACAAGCCCAACAACTGGGGAGCGTGGTTTGGCGGCAGCGCCTGGGAATACGTTCCTGCGAGGAACCAATACTATCTGCATTGTTTTTCCAAAAAACAGCCGGACCTGAATTGGGAGAATCCCGAGGTTCGCAAGGCGATTTATGGTGTCATGCGGTTCTGGGGTGACAAGGGGGTCGACGGCTTCCGCTTCGATGCCGTCACGCATTACAGCAAGGACCTTTCTTTCCCGGATACCCCTCCAGACAGCACGGGCTATGGATTTCCCGCCGCGCTGAACGGTCCGCATGAGCACCTGTATCTCAAGGAGATGTACCGCCAGGTCATCAGACACTATGATTGGATGACCGTCGGGGAGGGAGGTGGCTCCACTCCGGAATCGACCTGGGACTATGTGGACCCCCGGCGGAAAGAACTGGACATGGTGTTTGTCGGCCCCCATACGGCTGTCGGACGCCCCCGCTACGGAAACGGGTACGACCTTTCCGGTTTCGACCTTCCCGCGTTCAAGGCCATCATCGATCTTTGGCAGCGGGGCATGGAACACCACGGCTGGATGGGCTGGTACCTGGAAAACCACGACCAGGTACGCTCGGTGTCCCGCTGGGGGAATGACGGGATCTACTGGAAGGAGAGCGGGAAGATGCTCGCCACCCTGCTGCTGTTCCTTCGCGGCACCCCGTACATCTACATGGGGGAGGAACTGGGGATGACAAACTACCCGTTCTCCTTTGCCGGCGAGGTGCGGGACCTCGAGACGATGAACGACATGAAAGTCCTTGCGGAACGGGGCTACGCACCTGAGAGGATGTGGAACATCATCCGGCAGACAAGCAGGGACAACAACCGGACTCCCATGCAATGGACGAATGGGAAACATGCGGGATTTTCCACCGCTTCGCCGTGGATTGGCGTGAACCCCCGCTACAAGGAAATCAATGCCGAAGAGGAGGAGAAGGATCCCGATTCCATCCTCTGGTACTATCGGCATCTCATCCGGGTCCGCAAGGCGCATCATTGCGCCATCTACGGATCATTCCACCTGCTCGCGCCCAAGGACGAGCAGGTGTTCGCGTTCACCAGGAATGATGGGGATGAGGAACTGCTGGTGGTCCTCAACTTCACCGGCGTCCATGCCCGGTTTTCCATACCGGAAAGGTTCCGGAAGGCGGAAAGGATTGCCGGCAACTACACGGATACGCCCTCCGGCCTGCTGCACGCATACGAGGCGTATGTGCTGGCGCGGAAACAGTGAACACCATCCGGAGCCGGCGCATCACATTGCCGGTATCGTCTTGTGCTTCTTGTATGTGGCGGGCGTCATACCGAACGCCTTGAAGAAGATCTTGTAGAAATACGACATGGACGAGAATCCCATCTCCGGGCGGAGCATCGAGTTCTCGTGTTTCGCATGGATGGTGCCGGGGGGTCAACATGCAGAAATCATCCTGGTGCGCCATGCGTTGCCTCCCCTCCGCAACTCAGCGTCTGAATTGAGAAATCGCTGTGCACATATAAACTCGGCTTAAACCGACTCGGATGTGACCGAATAAAACTGTACAACAAAGGAGCGATCGCCTATAATTATAGTTCGATACAAACCGAGTCGAAAGGAACCGAATAAAATGGAATTTGTTGGAAGAACTGCCGAACTTAAACGGCTGAAAAAAGAAATGGCTTCAGAAGAAATGCGTATGTCGCTGATATACGGAAGACGAAGGGTCGGGAAAAGCGAGCTTGTCAAACAGGCCATTAAAGAGTCGGGTATCAAGAGCATCTACTATGAATGCAAACAGGTGACAGAAGCGAGTAATGTCCAGAGCATCTGTAATGTGATTTCAGAAACACTTGGGCTGCCCAAACTTGGGTATACATCAATTGAAGAACTTATGAACTATGTGTTTACACTTTCAAAAGATGAAAAATTGGTTTTTGTTCTGGATGAATACCCCTATCTGAGAGAAGATGTAAAAGGCTTGGACAGCATCATCCAGTCTCTGGTAGACCAATACCGTCATACCACGAAGCTGAAGCTTATCATACTCGGATCGTATGTCGATGTCATGAAATCATTACTGGAGCATTCCAATCCGTTGTTTGGAAGAGTAGATCTGGTCATCAATCTCAAGCAGATGGATTATTATGAATCATCGCTGTTTTATCCTGCTATGTCGGATGAGGATAAGGTGAGGATATATTCTGTCTTTGGTGGCATGCCATATTTCAACAGACTGATTGATGACAAGAAAAGCGTAAAGGAAAACATCATTGATCTTATTGCTTCGCCGGGGGCTCGTCTTGAGAATGAAGTTTCCATGTACTTACACGCTGAGATTTCTAAGATTGTAAATGCCAATGAGGTGTTTGAAGCTCTTGCCAGAGGGTTCTCAAAGTACAGCGATATACTGTCCCAGTCTCATGTTTCAAGCGGACCTACATTGGTAGATGTCCTTGATAAGCTTATCAGAATGGAGGTTGTGGAAAAGAAAGCTCCGATAAATGATGAGAATAGTAAAAAGAAAGCAGGCTATTATATATGCGACAATCTCTCGCTGTTTTACTTCAGATATATTTTCAGGTATTCTTCCCAGCTTCAGATAATGGATTCTGAAGTGTTTTACGATACATATATAGCTGATGATTTTGAGAAAAGTTATGTCCCGCATAAATTTGAGGAAATATGCAGGCAGTATCTGATCAGGCAGAACAGGCTTGGAAACATCACACCTGTCATCGAGAAGATAGGAAAATACTACTATGACAATCCGAAAACCCGTACCAATGGTGAGTTTGATGTCGTCACGCTGGATAAGAAGGGATATGTCTTTTATGAGGTCAAATTCAGGAAAAGGAAAATCTCAAGGGAAGTAATAAAGGACGAAATCCGTCAAGTAAAAGAGACGGGGCTGGACTGCTATAAGTATGTCTTCTTCTCGAGGGCAGGATGTGTAGAAGTGGATACGGATGAGATAGGACATATTGAACTTGGACAGCTATACAGATAACTACTCATTACTGATTGGGGAAAGGGCTATTTCATACGCCTATTTATGCGGCAAGGAAAGCGTTGATATACAAATACAGAGCAGCGATGCGACAACTTCCGGAAAAGTCAATCGAAAAGAAGCGGTTTTTTGACATAGCTAGACAGGAAAACTGTGAAAGCGGTACATTCTGACAGGTTGGAAGGAGGCAGCTATGAAAATCGCTGTTCTTGGCGCAGGGGCCATGGGGTCGCTCTACGGGGCATACCTTTCGAAAGTGCACGAGGTGACCATGCTGGACGTGTGGCAGCCTACGGTGGATGCAATCAATGCCCATGGGCTGACCATGCAGGAGAACGGAAAGGAGACCACCATCGGTGGCGTCCACGCCGTCCTGAGCGGAACCGACATCGGGCCGCAGGACCTGGTCATCGTCTTCGTCAAGTCGACCCAGACCTACCAGGCGGTCAAGGAGAACCTGGGCCTGTTCGATGCCCATACCTACGCGCTCACCTTGCAGAACGGCGCGGGCAACAACCGGGACATCGCCCATTTCATCGATCCTTCCCACATCATCGTCGGCACGAGCAGCCACAACAGCGTGGGTCTGGGGCCCGGCAAGTTCTTCCATTCCGGTACTGGCCCGACCAATATCGGGCCGAATGTCCCCACGCCAGAGGCCGACAAGGCCGTCCGGCAGGTAGCCGAAGCGCTCCGACAGGCGGGGCTTGAGGTCGACGTGATCGAGAACATCCAGCGGATCCTCTGGAGCAAGCTCTTCGTCAACTGCGCGATCAATGGCCTGACCTGCGTGCTGGACTGCCGGATTGGCGAGATGAAGGAAAACCCTTGGCTCTGGGAACTTGCCCGCAAGATCGTCTACGAGTGCGTCCTGGTCGCGGAGGCTGACGGTACCTACTTCGACCGCAAGGATGCGGTGGAGACGGTATGGAAGGTGGTCGAGCATGACGCCACAGGACTTGCGAGCATGGTCCAGGACCGCAGGCACCGGCGGGCCACCGAGGTGGACAAGATCAACGGCACGGTGGTGGCGCTTGCCGAGCAGTACCACCTGGACGTCCCCTACAACCGGATGCTGGTATCCATGGTCCATGCCGTCGAGGCGAACTATCCGCGGGCCTGAATGCCATCCTTCCTTGCATAAATGGATTCTCCCGTACTAGGATGGGACTCTTGGAGGATTGTGATGAAGAAACTGCTTTGTTTGTTGGCGCTTTGCGCGCTGGCGTTCGTAGGCTGTGCATCTGCCAGACAGGACGCACAGGCTGCTCCGTTCGACTATCAGGCCGAGGATGTGCTGATTGAGGCGGGCGACCACCAGATTCCTGCTACGGTCACGATCCCGGTTGGCGCGAAGGGGCAGAAGTTCCCTGTTGTGGTGATGCTGCACGGAAACGGGTCGACCCGGCACGAGGCGGGCAATGCCTATGATTACGCCACGGTCGAGATGGCCAAGGCCGGCATCGCTTCGATCCGTTTCGATTACCTCGGCAACGGCGACTCGAAGGGCGACTATATCGACTATACCTATGACCAAGGCATCGAGGATGCGATGACCTGCTACGACTACATCATCCGGCAGGCTGGCATCGACAAGAAACGCGTCGGCATCATGGGCTGGAGCCAGGGCGGCAGGCTTACGCTGCTGGCCGCTGCCAGGTCCAAGGTCTTCAAGAGCGCGCTGACCTGGGCAGGCGCCTATGGAAACAAGGATCTGGCCGCGGAGTACGAAATCGCCAAGAAGAACGGCTACTACGAGGTCACCTATGACTGGAGGGCCCCGCTGAAGCAGTCTCCGGCCTACTATGAGGTCGCGATGGGGATCGACTATCCCGCGGAAGCCGCGCGGGTGCGCATCCCCTACATGCTGATTCAGGGGACCAAGGACACGTCGGTGGTCCCCGAGACCGCCACGACCATCCAGAAGGCCTTGGTACATAGTCCGGATGCAGAGATTTCCTGGGTCGAGGGCGCCGGACACACATTCGGGGTCTTCAGCGGCGACGATACCCAGCTGAGGGATATCACCGCCAGGACGATTGCCTGGTTTGAGAAGACCCTGTAACCATTTTTGTTCGAGTCTGAAGCTGGGGGCCATGGTTCACGCCATGGCCCTCGTTGTTTTTTCGGGTTGTCAACGCAACCCCATGACTGCCTCGGTAAAGCCTTCGAGCCATTGCCCGATATGCTCGTCCGGCACATCGAGCTTGCGGTAGGTGGGTGCCGCCACCGGGTAGCCTCCCACCTCGTCCTGGCTGTCGATGATGCGCCCGGTACCCTTGGAGAACTCGTCGATCAGCCGGAGGTCGGTCTCGTCCCGGTCGGCAGGGCGGGCGCCAGCCCACTTCAGGATATAGTCGGGCACCTCGTTTGCGGGAATCACGTCCAGGCCTTCTATCCAGATGGGTCTCTGCTCCAGCTGGTCGATGGGGATCGAAGGGTCGGTGACCTTGCCCTGCGTGCCGTCGGCCCTGACGCAGATGTTGTCCTCAAGATATCCGCTCTCATGGTTTTCCGGGTAGTTGGAGCCGACCATGGCGGCAACCTTTGTGGAGGGGCCTTCTTTCTCGTAGTTGCCGACGATCGAGACGACCGGGGTGCCGGGTTTCTCGTCCTTGACGTTCTTCCATTCCTTGGGAATCCAGGAAAGCCGGATGGCCCAGGTGCCCGGGTCGTAGATCAGGTTGTTGACCACCACTCCACTGGAGTTCGCCTTGTACCAGGGGTTGCGCTCCGAGTTGTGGGCGTAATAGTTGCCGATGACGGCGACACGCTTGACATCGTCCATGACCAACGTTCCCATGCTGTGGTCCATGTGCTTGCTCTTGGTCTTGGAATGGACCGAATAGCGCAGTCCCTCGCTGATGAAGTTGTAGCTCAGCGTCACGTCGTGGGGGGACTTCGATCCATTGCCTCCCCGGGTTCCGCTGACCGACAGGTTCTCGTCGACTCCCCAGCTCACCGAGCAATGGTCGATGATGATGTTGTAGGCGTTCGCGTGGGCGCTTGTCGAGATTTCCGGTTCATACCCTGAACCGGGTTCCGCTCCAGCGTCCCCCATGCGGAACCGGATATGCTGCATGATGATGTCGTGGGTGTCCAGCGTAAGGCCGCCCCGGATGCAGGTGATGCCAGGGCTCGGCGCCGTCTGTCCGGCAATGGTCACATATGGGTTCCTGACCTTGATCTGCTGTTTCTCCAGGTCGATGACGCCGCCGACTTCGAAGACGATGATCCTTGGTCCCTCTGCTTCAAGAGCCGCCTTGAGCGACCCCTCTCCATCCGCATGCAGGTTGGTGACCTTGATGATGGTGCCGCCCATTCCTCCTTTGGTGTCGCTTCCATAGCCGACAAGCTCCAATGGTGGATGCTTCTCGTCCAACCGTACCTCTCGTGTCGGTTGCGCATACAGGGCTGCCCCTACTGCGCAGGCGACCAGTACTGCCAAAGCTTTCCTCATGATTTCTGGAATCCTCCTTGTTTCCGGTTCCCAGTATGGAACGGGATTCGCAGGTCCGATAGCTGTCAGTTTTTCTTTCCAAGAGACAATTTTTGATATGCTTTACAAAAAGAAAGGCGAAGGAAAGGTTATTGTGGATGGGACTCTCCGCAGTTTACTGCAATAAGAAAAATTGTATTCCTACGGATACGACAAAAGCGAAGCAAACTTGTTGCGTTTTGTTGTATCCGTGGTAGGATAAAGGGTATACGGAGGATAAAGACCCATACGTTTTTTGTGGAAAGCTTCGGTAATGGTTCTCGATTGTTGCCGAATGCTTCACAAAGAAACAAGCTTTTGGGTTTTTTGTAAAAAAATTATTGCAAAGACTTGCTTGCTCTTTTTAGAGTTGAAGAGTATCAGGTCTGCCGGCATCCTTTACAAGTTCTAGCCGGAAGAAAGGAGGCACCAGGTGCCGCAATGCGCTATCGAACTGAAACATATCGTGAAGAGATTTGGCGAAGTCGTCGCCAATGACGGTATCGACCTTCAAATCAACTACGGCGAGATTCTCTGCCTGCTTGGGGAGAACGGTTCGGGAAAGACCACCCTGATGAACATGCTTGCCGGCATCTACCAGCCGGACGAAGGCGAGATCCTCAAGGAGGGGAAGCCTGTTTCCATCCATTCCCCGAAAGATTCCTACGCATATGGCATCGGCATGATCCACCAGCACTACAAGCTGGTCGATGTCTTTACCGCCGCCCAGAACATCATGCTTGGCCTGGACGTCAAGAAGATGGACGTGGACGGAATCAACAGGAAAGTGAAGGAGATCTGCGAGCGCTACGGATTCGATGTCGACCCGAAGATGAAGGTCTACGATATGTCTGTCAGCCAGAAGCAGACGCTTGAGATCATCAAGCAGCTGTATCGTGGCGCGGAAATCCTGATTCTCGACGAGCCGACCGCGGTTTTGACCCCGCAGGAGACCCAGAAGCTCTTCAAGGTCCTGAGGAACATGAAAGACGACGGCAAGGCCATCGTCCTGATCACCCACAAGCTCGCCGAAGTGATGGAGGTGTCCGACAAGGTCGCGATCCTGCGCAAAGGACGGTACATCACGACGGTCAACACCAGTGAGACCAACCCGCAACAACTGACCAACTACATGGTCGGCCACGCGGTCACGCTCAACCTGCAGCGGCCCAAGTACGACAATCCTACCGACAAGATGGTTGTCGAGCACCTGACCTGCCTTGACCGGGAAGGGATGAAACGGCTTGACGACGTCTGCTTCACGCTGAAACGTGGCGAGATCCTTGGGGTCGCCGGTATTTCCGGAAGCGGCCAGAGGCAGTTGCTCGAAGCTCTGACCGGACTGTACCCGGTCTCTGAGGGGACCATCAAGTTCATCGAGGAAGACGGCAAGCAGGTCGAGCTGGTCGGCAAGAGCCCGATGCAGATCCGCCAGCTTGGCGTCAGCATGGGCTTCGTTCCCGAAGACCGGCTTGGCATGGGACTGGTCGGATCGATGGGAATGAGCGGCAACATGATGCTCCGCTCATGGCGACAGGGAAGTGGCATCTTTTTCAACAAGAAGAGCCCCGAGGCGCTCGCCAAGAAGATCTGGAAGGATCTGGATGTCGTCACTCCGAGCACCAAGTTTCCAGTGCGCCGCATGTCGGGCGGCAACATCCAGAAGGTGCTTGTCGGGCGTGAGATCGCCAGCAACCCACCCGTTCTGCTGACCGCCTACGCGGTCCGTGGCCTGGATATCAACACATCCTACGCGATTTACAATCTTCTTACCGAGCAGAAGATGTCGGGTGCGGCGGTCATGTACGTCGGCGAGGAGCTGGACGTCCTGCTCGAGCTGTGCGACCGGATCCTGGTGCTGTGCGCCGGAAAGGTAAGCGGCATTGTGGACGCCCGCAGCACGACGAAAGAGGAAATCGGACTTTTGATGACGACCGTCGGTGGCGGAAAGGAAGGTGCCGTATGAATGATGGAATGAGAACCCCGCTGATCCGTCTCGCCAAGCGTGACGAGATGAACCCCCGTATGGTCTGGGCTATCCGTATCGGCTCGATCCTGTTCGCCTTCCTGCTGGGGACCATACCGATCCTGATGGCGGGGGAAAATCCTTTCGTCTCCTATGGAATCATCATCAACGGCGCACTCGGGAAGCCAGGCTACATCCGCCAGACCGTCAAGCGCGCCATTCCGCTTCTCGGCTGCGCGCTCGCCATAGCCCCCTGCTTCAAGATGCGCTTCTGGAACATCGGGGCGGAGGGACAGATCACCATGGGGGCCATTCTCGCCTCTTTTGTGGCGATCACCTGGGGCAAACTGCTGCCATCGCCATTGCTGCTGCCGCTGATGGCCGTTTTCGGGATTGTCGGCGGAGCCGTCTGGGCCTTGGTTCCCGGCTTCTTCAAGGCCAAGTACAACACCAACGAGACGCTTTTCACGCTGATGATGAACTACATCGCCATCGGCATCGCCCGATGGCTGCAGGGCGGTCCCTGGGAGGGGAGACCCGGCACCCAGCTGATTCCGATGTTCCCCGAGGCGGCAAGGCTGCCCAGTGTCTGCGGTGTCTACTGCGGGTGGATTATTGTGCTGGTGATGGTCGTTCTGGTCCATATCTACATGAATTACACCAAGCACGGCTACGAGGTCGCGGTCATCGGTGACTCGATCAACACGGCCCGGTACGCGGGCATGAATGTCGGCTGGGTCATGATGCGGACCATGCTGTTCAGCGGAGCGATCAGCGGCATGGTAGGCTTCATGCTGGTCTCCGGAGCGAACGGCACCTTGAACAGCGACGTTGCCGGTGGCGTGGGATTCACCGCCATCACGGTCGCGTGGCTCGGCCAACTGAACAGTTTCGCCATGATTGCCATCGCGGCGATGCTGGCAATCATCGGAAAGGGTTCGGCGACCTTGCAGACCCGTCTTTCCGTCCCCGCCTCGGTCGCGGACATTGTCAGCGGAACCCTGTTGTTCTGCATGCTCGGTTGCGAGTTCTTCATCAACTACAAGCTGATTTTCCGTTCCAAGAAGGAGGTGCGGGCATGAACGCGATTGTCCTGTTGTTAGCTGCCGCTGGAGCCTATGGCACCGCCCTGATGCTGGGAACCCTTGGCGAGATCCTGACGGAAAAGTCCGGCAACATGAATCTTGGTGTCGAGGGCATGATGTACATGGGCGGCATCTTCGGCCTGATCGCTCCGAACCTCTATGAGCACGCGGTGGGCGAGGGAAACGCGAGCCCGGCTGTCGCCATCCTGCTTGCCGTCGTCGCGTCCTTCGCCATCGGCGCGCTCGCCGGCGCCCTGTTCAGTTTCCTGACGGTGACGCTCCGGGCCAACCAGAACGTCACTGGCCTTGCCATGACCACCTTTGGAACCGGCGTCGCCAAGTTCGCGGGTGAGCTCCGGAGGTTGCAGGTGGGCGGGTATGTCACCCTGTCCAACGACCTGAAGTTCGCCTTTGACAACCACTTCATGCCGGCTTTCCTGAAAAAGATTCCTGTGGTCGGGCCGATCCTGTTCGACCAGTCCGAATTCTTCTATCTTTCCATCCTTCTGGCTGTGCTGATGCATCTTTTCCTGACTCGGACCAAGACCGGCTTGTATCTCCGGGCGGTTGGCGAGTCCCCATCGACGGCTGATACCGCCGGTATCGATATTACCCGCTACAAGTACCTGGCCACCATCATCGGCGGCGGCATTTCCGCCATGGGTGGCATGGCCTACACGATGACCACCGCCGGCTGCGTCTGGATCGAGGCATCGCTCTCGGGCACCGGCTGGCTTGCGGTCGCGCTCGTCATCTTCTGCACCTGGAGGCCTTTGAACGCCATTTGGTCCTCGATTCTCTTTGGCGCGCTGATGATCATGTACCTGCGCATCATCGTCCCGTTCTTCCCGACCGAGCTGTACAAAATCCTGCCGTATTTCGTCACGATTGTCGTGCTGGTCATCACCAGCATGCGCAACCTGAAGGACAAGCAGCCTCCGGCATCCCTCGGGCTGAACTATTTCCGTGAGGAGCGGTAGTTGTTGCGCGTTATTGCAAATTGTTGCAATTGCGGCAAAGTTGCTGAAGAAAATTCAACAAAATGATTGTTCGGTTGCGGTTTTGTTGAATAGAATCACAATTGGGTACGAAAGTACCTGATACGATATAAGGAGAGTCTATGAGAAAACTCACGGCTATCAGTATGGCACTGCTTCTGGCAGCATCGGCTGTTTTCGCCAATGGCGGACAGGAACAAGCTCCTGCGAAAAAAGCAGAGACGGCGGCAAAGAAAGCTACGAAGATTGGCTTTGTGGTCATCAACGATGAGTCCGACCAGGGTTATACCTGGAACTTCATGAACGGCATGAACGCGGCCATCGACAAGCTCAAGGCTGACGGGTACAACGTCGAGCTCCTTGTAAAGAGAAACACCACCGAGAGCGCTATCTGCAAGGACAACAACCTTGAGTTGGCCGAAGATGGCTGTGAGGTGATTTTCAACAACAGTTACGGATTCGAGCCCTTCATGCTGGAAGCCGCCCGCGAATATCCGGATGTCAAGTTCATCGGCATGACCAACTGCGGGTCCCAGTCCGATGGCAACCCGAATACCTACAACGCGTTCGCCTCGATCTACGAAGGCCGCTATGTCGCGGGTGTCGCCGCTGGCATGAAGCTGAACCAGCTGATCGACGAGGGAAAGATCACCAAGGAACAGGCGGTCGTCGGCTATGTCGGCGCCTATTCCTTCGCCGAGGTTATTTCCGGTATGACCAGTTATTTCCTTGGTGTCCGCTCTGTCTGCCCGAGCGCCACGATGAAGGTGTACTTTGTCGGCACATGGGGTGACGCCACCCTCGAAGAGGCCGCCGCGAAGAGCCTGATTGACTCCGGCTGCGTGATGATCAGCCAGCACTCCGACACGACGAGTCCCGCCCTCGCCGCCCAGAAGGCCGGCGTGTTCCATACCGGTTACAATACCGATATGACCAAGGCAGCCCCGCAGGCGTCTCTGCTTTCTTGCCGCATCAATTGGGAGCCGTACTTCTACACCTTCATCAAGAACTACATCGATGGAGTGGAGAACCCCTCCGACTACACCGGCACCATGGCTGATGACGCTGTCACCGTGACGGACCTGAACACCGCCATCGCCGCTCCTGGCACCGCCGAGAAGATCGCTCAGGTCGAGGATGCCCTGAAGAGCGGCAAGCTCCAGGTCTTCGATACCAGCACCTTCACCGTCAAGGGCGAGAAGCTGACCCACGCCTTCGCGCTGGACACCGACGGGGATTTCGTTCCTGATAAGGAAGAGGCCGTCTACGATGGAGCTTTCCACGAGTCGAAGTTCCAGAGCGCGCCCTATTTCGCCATCCAGATTGACGGAATCGAGTGGCTCAACGCCGCGTATTGATTGACCTTCGTTTGCTTGCTCGGGGGCGCCTTCCTGGCGCCCCTTTTGTTGCGTCCGCATCCTCTTGACACTGCTGAGGGAGATACGGAAAATATCAGAAGTTAGTGATAGCTAACTTTTTTGGGGGGTATTGCATGCAACTGGACGAACTTCCGCTTGGGAAAAGCGCGTCAATCACGAAGGTTGGAGGGGAAGGGGCGCTGAGGCAGCACTTCCTGGACATGGGATTGCTTCCTGGCGCCGAGGTCCAATTGGTCAAGTACGCCCCTTCGGGTGACCCGATGGAAATCCGGGTACAGAGCTACGAGCTCTCCTTGCGCAAGGCGGATGCCGCCCAGATCTCGATTACCGGGGTGCACACTGACCCGGATGGAGACCTGGCCAAACAGCCCCATCGATACATTGACCACCCGGGACTCGGAGAGGATTCTCCCTACGCGCCAAGGGGGACGAAGACCCCGCTTCCTGAGAACGAGCTGTTGACCTTCGCTCTGGCTGGCAACCAGAACTGCGGCAAGACGACGTTGTTCAACCAGTTGACCGGCAGCAACCAGCACGTGGGAAACTTTCCTGGCGTCACTGTTGACCGCAAGGATGGAGTGATCCGCGGGCACGGGAACACCCGAGTGACCGACCTTCCGGGCATCTATTCGATGAGTCCCTATTCGGATGAGGAGCTGGTGACCCGTCGCTTCATACTTCAGAACCATCCCAAGGCGATCATCAACATCGTCGACGCCACCGCCATCGAACGCAACCTCTACCTGACCATGCAGCTGATGGAGCTGGATGTTCCGATGGTGCTTGCCTTGAACATGATGGACGAGGTCCGCGAGAGCGGGGGCACCATCCATATCAACGCGTTGGAGTCCCTGCTTGGCATCCCGGTCATCCCCATTTCCGCCGCGAAGAACGAAGGTGTCGACGAGCTGATCGACCATGCCATCCACGTCGCCCGCTACCAGGAGAAGCCGGGGCGTACCGACTTCTGTAGTCCGGACGAGGATGGTGGAGCGGTCCACCGATGCCTGCACGCCATCATGCACCTGATCGAGGACCACGCCCAACGGGCCGACATACCCGTCCGTTTCGCCGCCAGCAAGGTGGTCGAGGGTGACCATTTGGTCATCAACGCCCTTGGCCTGGACCAGAACGAGAAGGAGATGATCGAGCATATCATCAAGCAGATGGAGGACGAGCGTGGCCTCGACCGCGCCGCGGCCATGGCCGACATGCGCTATGACTTCATCCGTGGCATCTGCAGCGAGACCGTCGTGCGCACCCATGCCAGCAAGAGCCGCCAGCGGAGCGAGAAGATTGACCGCTTCTTGACCGGCAGACGGACCGCCATTCCCGCTTTCATCGGCATCATGGCATTGGTCTTTTTCCTGACGTTCAACGTGATCGGGGCCTTCCTGCAGGATTTGATGGCGCGGGGGGTGGACGCTGTCACCCAGCTCTGCGACCAAGGCATGGCCCGCGCAGGCGTGAACCCGGTCCTGCACTCCTTGGTCATCGACGGCGTCTTCAATGGCGTGGGCAGCGTGTTGAGCTTCCTGCCGATTATCGTCACCCTGTTCTTCTTCCTTTCGCTGCTCGAGGATTCCGGCTATATGGCGCGTGTGGCTTTCGTGATGGACTCGCTGCTCCGCAAGATCGGCTTGTCGGGGCGCTCGGTCGTGCCGATGCTCATCGGATTCGGTTGCACGGTTCCCGCGGTCATGGCGAGCCGGACCCTTTCCAGCGAGCGGGACAGACGCATGACGATTCTCCTGACACCCTTCATGAGCTGCACCGCCAAGCTTCCCATCTACGCCTTCTTCGCCTCGACCTTCTTCCCCCGCCATGGCGCCCTGGTGATGGTCGGACTCTACCTGTTCGGTATCCTTTTCGCTGTCCTCAGCGCTCTGGTCATGCGCCGCACCAGCTTCAAGGGGGAGCCGGTTCCTTTCGTCATGGAACTTCCGAACTACCGGATGCCAAGCGCAAAGAGCGTCCTTCAGCTGATGTGGGAGAAGGCCAAGGATTTCTTGGTCCGAGCCTTCACGATCATCTTTGTCGCCACCATCGTCATCTGGTTCCTCCAGGCCTTTGGCCTGCATTTCCAGACGGTTGCCGACTCGTCGGAGAGCCTGCTTGCCTCCATAGCCCGTTGTATCACGCCGATCTTCCGGCCGCTGGGCTTCGGCGATTGGCGCATCGTCAGCAGCCTGATCACCGGCTTCATGGCCAAGGAGAGCGTGGTCGCCACGTTGAACGTCCTGTTTGGCAGCCCCTCAAGCCTGGAGATGGTCCTCGGACCGGTTACCGCTTTGAGCCTGCTGGTGTTCAGCCTGCTCTATACGCCCTGTGTCGCCGCGGTAAGCGCCATCAAGCGCGAGCTTGGCGGGCGATGGGCCCTGTTCGTGGTTGTCCAACAGTGCCTGATTGCTTGGGTTGCTTCCTTCGCGGTCTATCATATCGCGTTGCTTTTTTCCTAACCGGAACCCTTCCAGGCAATCCCGGAGCGTAGGTGTTCCGAAATGGAGCGAAGAGGAAAAGAACTAGGCAAATAGGCACAACCCGCGTATAATCAAGATATGAAGAGCACGAAATCAGGAGTTGCCCGAAGGTTGAGCGATTCCGAACTTGACGAGGTTCACGGAGGACAGCAGGTAGCGATGATTCACCTTGCCGGGGAGATGCCGGTGCGCATCACCTCCAAGGATGACCTTGTCGAGTCAAACAACGAGAGCACGTCGGTGCACGTATCCCTGAAGAGAGCCGAAGTCGTCATCCGCCAGAGCTGACACATGCGCCGGTGCGTGATTTTCGGGGCGGCGGCTACCTCCCTGAGGCCGTCGGTATCTCCGCAGGATTATGTTGTCGCAGCCGATGGAGGGAAGGCCCAGCTCGGTGATATCGTCCCCAATCTGGTGATTGGGGATTTTGATTCTCTCGGATATGTGCCGGAGGGAGAGCATGTCGTCAAGCTTCCCGTCCGCAAGGCCGATACCGACATGTTGAGCGCGCTGCGGGCCGGGCTGAAGGCGGGATGTAGCCGTTTTGTCATCTACGGCGGCCTTGGGGGCAGGATGGACCACAGCATAGCCAACATCCAATGCCTGCACTGGTTGGCCACCCAAGGTGCCCGGGGGATGCTTGTGGGAGACGAACAGTCGATGCTGGTGGCCAAAGATGGCGACGTGCTCCGCTTCGACGCCGCAAGCTCCGGCATCCTCAGCCTGTTCGCCTTGGATGGAACGGCGAAAGTGGTCCTGCGGGACCTTGATTATCCGTATGACGGGGAGCTCTCAAGCACCTATCCGATGGGGGTCAGCAACGCGTTTGTCGGCAAGGAAGCGAGCGTTGTCCTGAAGGAAGGGTTCCTGCTTTGCGTCTATCCGACGAAGAGCGCGAAAATCCTTTCATTGTGAGGATTTGCAAAAAAGGCACATCCATGCTATGGTAGGGGCCATCATCTCCAAGGAGTGCCCTATGCTGGATGCTCTCAATACGTTTCTGCAGGGAAGCGGACCGCTTTCCCTTCTCGCCGTCTTTTTCGGCAAGCTGTTGGAAGTGACCCTTGCCTGCCTGCGTAGTCAACTTGTGGTCAAGGGCCAGCGTTGGCAGAGCGCTGGCGTTGCCGTGGTCGAGTACCTGTGCTGGTTCCTGATTGCTGCGAACGTCCTGACCGGAAATGTGACCTTGACCCGTCTTTCCCTGCTTGCAATCGCTTTCGCCCTCGGTCAAGTGATGGGGAGCATCATCGAGGAGCATCTTGCCCTCGGTACCGTCATGATCCAGGCCATCTACATGGAGCCGCACCTGGCAGACAGCGCGGAGCAGGCGCTCCGGAGCGCCGGATACGGTCTGTCCCGCCTCCAAGCCTGTGGCAGAGAGGGAGAGGCCCGGCCCCTGTTGATGCTGCTGATTCCCCGGAAACGGGCCAAGCAGGTCATCGGAATCCTCAAAAGCGTGGACAGCCGGGTGATGGTCAGCACCCTGACCGCGGCATCCCTGATGGGGGGGATGCTGCCAGAGACCCAGAAATGACGGGAAATGGCGAAAGAAACATGCCATCCGGTTCGGATGGCATGCAGTGCAAGGCAAGCAAGAGACGGGAAATCAGAAATACCGCTCGATCAAGTTGAGGACTTCGCGTTTCGCGTCCTTGTGCGCGTCGTTCTCCTCGGTAAACAATACCGACGGATTGATGTTCAGCGCATCGCAGAGTTTGAGCAACGTGGACAATGTCGGGGTTCTCTTCCCGGTCTCGATATAGGTGATCATGTTCTGGGAGATACCGGCCGCGCGGGCCAGGTCCATCTGGGACAGCTTGCGTTCCTCTCGCATATGCTTGAGCCGTGCAATGACCAATTTTTGACTTTCTTCAATGGTTCGCATGCGTATAGTGTATACCACAATCATACGAAAAAGACAAATTGAAAAACTCTTTTATTCAATAAAAAAGCAGTTCTACCTACGGTTTAACAACTCTTTAATCCTGAGGATTCAATCTGCAGCCAGTTCTCGTCGTGTTTCGGGTTCTTGTGTCCATCTTTCAGAGGGACGTTGCTTGCCTTGATGATGGCGACCTTGGTGTGCCAGCAAAGCGGTTCCTTCGTCAGGGAAATCAATTTTCCTGCCAGACGCTCGCATCCTTGGTAGCTTGAGGCGAGCCAACGGGTGAGATTCTCCGAGGATACCACGCGCGCCTCCGTCAGGTCCTGGTAGGTGGTATGGACATACAGCCCGCTTTCCGCGAGGAGCTGCTCCAGATCTCTCCCTGTCCAGGAAGAGAGCGCCGGACCCGTAGCGTTGAAAAGCGCTTTCTCGCAATCAACCATCTTGGCTTTCGCATCGCTGTCGGTGACGAAATCCGACAAACGGCTGCTTTCCGAGGGAACTGCCTGTGCGAGGGAGATGACGCCCCCTTTGGCCAAGTGGCCGGCAAGAAGGGAAATCCTCTCCTTCGCGTCCCTGAGCTTGCTCAGGATGTTCCTCCCTACCACGGCCTCGAAGAGCAGGCCTTGGTCAAGGGAACCGAAGAATCGCTCGACGCTCTGGCAGTGGATTTCCGGTCGGGAAAGTTCGGGAAGGGTCTGGGCGTACTGGCCGATATAGCTGGCCTGGTCCTGGTTCTCCACCTGCGCCACCACCAAGCCCTCGGGGACGAGACGGTAGGCGGGCCAAAGCAACATGCCGAAACCGGCGTTGAGCACCAGCACGCGGTCGCTCCGCCGCAGGTCGAGTTGCCCGTACAGCGTTTCCTTCAGTTTCCGGAGCATCGTCCCCCGCTCGCTGATTGTCCGGTTGACCCACATCTCCCGCTGCTTGTCCCCGGGAGAGTAGGAAAGGTTTTCCTGGTAGGCGTCGATGGCCGCATTCTCGATCTGTTCCTCGCGACGTTCCAACACCTGCTCGCGGATCTGCCTCTCGTAGCCGAGGTCGCCAGGCTGGTAGAAGACTTTCCCCTGCAGGCTGGTGGGCAGGTATTGCTGGGCGACCCAGTGGTCCTTGTAGGAGTGGGGGTAGAGGTATCCTTCCCCATGACCGAATCCGTTGGAATCCCGGCTGGCATCACGTAGGTGGTTGGGGACTTCCGTCTGGGCGTTTTCTTCTTCGACCGTTTTCAGCGCGTCGAAGAAGGCGAGGGCGGAATTGCTTTTCGGGGCGGTCGCCAGATAGAGCGCGGCGTGGGTCAGGTGGAATCGTCCTTCGGGGAGCCCGATCCGGTCGAAGGCGTCCGCGTCCGCTTGCACGACGACAATCGCCTGCGGGTCCGCCAGTCCGATGTCCTCGCAGGCGCTGATCAGCATGCGCCGGAAGATGAAGCGGGGATCCTCGCCCGCGGCCACCATCTTCGCCAGCCAATAAAGCGCCGCATCGGGATCCGAGCCGCGCAGGGACTTGATGAAGGCGCTGATCACATCGAAGTGGTAGTCGCCCTCCTTGTCGTAGAGGACGACCTTGCGCTGGATGGACTCCTCGGCCGCCGCTTTGGTGATCAGGATTTCCTGTTCCGGGTCGGCGGGAGGAAAGGGCTCGACCGATGTCTCGACGGCCAGCTGAAGGGCGTTGAGCAGGCTTCTGGCGTCGCCACCCGCCACCTCGACCAGATGATCCAGGGCTCCTTTCTCGAACGAGATGTGATACTTCCCGTATCCCCGCTCCGGATCATGAAGCGCCTGTTGGGCAATTTTGAGAAGGTCGTCGGTGGTCAGCGCCTTGAGCTGGAAGATTCTTGAGCGGCTGACGAGCGCGGCATTGACCTCGAAGAAGGGATTCTCCGTGGTTGCGCCGATGAAGATGACCGTGCCGTTCTCCACCCAGGGGAGCAGGGCGTCCTGCTGGCTCTTGTTCCAGCGGTGCACCTCGTCGACGAACAGGATCGTCCCTTGGCCGTAGTTCTCCATGCGTTGCTTTGCCAGCTGGATTTCCTCGCGGAGTTCCTTTACCCCGGTGAGAACGGCGTTCAACGTGGTGAAATGGCGCTTGGTGGTGTTGGCGATTACCCGGGCAAGTGTGGTCTTCCCGGTTCCCGGGGGACCGTAGAAGATGACGCTGGAGAGCTGGTCCGCCTGGATGGCACGCCTGAGCAGTCGTCCCTTCCCGACGATATGGTCCTGCCCGATGTACTCATCGAGCGTCCGGGGCCGCATGCGGTAGGCCAGGGGCTGGCTTTTCACGTCACGCTGGGCAGCCAGGGAAAAAAGGCTGGATGTCGCGCTATCCTGCTTGTCCGCCATCAGTGTTCCCTCCCGCTGAAAAACTCATACAGGCTTCCCGTGCCCAGCGGCCTCGGGGTGGTGCGCACGTCGATCTCTTCCTTTTTCAGTTCTGCGAGGAACTGGTCGTGGAAGAAGACGCCGAAGTCCTCGATGGAGGGGAGGGTGATGGCAGGGTAGGAACCGCTGTTGGTCGCCTGCTTGCCCCGCGCCCAGATCTCGTAGTCGGTGGCGATGGTGGAAAGGGTGTGGAGGAGCACGGTCAACCCCGGTTCCAGCTCTTGGCTGATTTTTGCCTGCCACTGCGCTCCGGCTTGCTCTTCCAGCAAGGACGACATGCCGTCGTCCTGTTCCATCAGCTTGCCCGGATCATCGATGACCAGGCTGGAGGCATACCCCTCCACCAGTATCTTGCTTTGCTCCGCCATCTGCCTGAACAGTTCGGCCATCGAGGTTTTCCAACTTTCCAGCCGGTCACGAATCAGCGGGATTTCTGAATGCTCAGCCATCGCCTTGGCCTGGTCGCCCAAGTAGCTTTCCAACGGAATTCGGGTAAACAGGTCCGGATCGACCTGCTCGCACGCCACTACAAGGGCGGAACGGAGCGCGGCCTCCTCCTGCTGCTGGCTGTACGAAGCCTTGGCCTTGCTGCTGGTGGAGCAACAGACGCAAAGAAGGGCAAGGAGGAGGGCGATGATGGAGCGCATGGAAAAAGTATAGCATCCCCTGCTTTCTCTTGCCTAGCTTACCTGGTGGGTTGCCGCCGTGTGGAGATTGGTGAACCTGCCAAGTCCCGCATTGACGAGAGGGAAAAACCTTCCTATCTTTACAAATAAGGAGAGAACGCCATGATTGAACAGAAAGCGGAGATGCTCCGGGATGTGAGAGTCCGAGAGCAGAGCCTTTTGAGAAACGTATACCTGTGGATGACTCTCGCGCTCGCGGTGACCGCCATTGTCGCCTACGGAGTAGCCGTCAACCCGAGCTTGATGCGGGTTTTCTATGGAAATCCAATGACCATGCTTTTGCTGGTGGTCGCCGAGTTCGCGCTTGTATTCTTCCTGGGCGCCCGGCTTCAGACGATGAGCAAGGGCGCCGCCATCGGTTCGTTCATAGCCTATTCGGTCTTGAACGGAATCATGTTCAGCACGATCTTCTACGTCTTCGATCTGGGCGCCATTTTCAAGGCCTTCAGCGTCGCGGCGGTGATGTTTCTCGGCATGAGCATGTATGCCACCACGACCAAGAGGGATCTGAATTCCTGGGGCTACTACCTGATGGTTTCCCTGTGGGGGCTGGTGATTGCGACCCTGATGAACATGTTCTTCCGCTCTTCGGGCATGGACTACATCCTTTCCTTCCTTGGAGTGGTCATTTTCATGGGCTTGACCGCGTGGGATACCCAGAAAGTGGTGCAGGTGAACAACCAATACGCATGGGACATGGACGAGGAGACCTTCTCCAAGCTTGGCGTGATTTTCGCGCTGAACCTGTATCTGGATTTCCTGAACATCTTCCTGTACCTGCTACGGTTCTTCAGCAACGGTAGCCGCCGCAACTAAGCCGTTCGCAATGTCGGCCAGGGCTCCCTTCGGGGAGCCTTTCTCATATCCAGACGCCGACCTGCTTGAGGAAGGAGTAGTTGTCAAGGCGGGTTGAGAACAGACTCAGGTGGTGCTCCTTGGCAAGCTGGACAAGTCCTTCTTCCGGGCGATCGCATCCGGTCAGGACGATGGCGGGAAGATGGCAGGCCGCAGCCACCGCCAGCGTGTTCCGCTGGTTCTGCGTGGTCACGAGCAAGGAGCCCCGCTTCGCGTGGGCGAGCACGTCGCTCAACAGGTCTCCCACGTAGCAGCCGGTAAATTCCTGGTCTTCCTCTTCCAGATTCCATACGGTTCCGTATCTGGCGATATGTCGTGGTGTCATGGTTCCAGTATAGTATCTTTGCTTCGTGCCGCTATAGGAAAAATTCGGCGGCTGGGCTATGATGGGTGCATGGACATGCAAATCATCGCGCAAACGCCCTACTACCTTGTCGTCGACAAGCCAAGCGGGCTTCCCACAGTGCCTTTGAAGAATGATCCGGAAACCAAGGACACCCTGTTGGGCCGTCTAAGGCGGACCTATCCCGAAATCATGCAGTTCGGCAAGAATCCCTGGGAGGGGGGTGTGCTCCATCGTCTGGATACCCTCACCCGCGGGCTGGTGCTTGTCGCCCGAGACCAGAATTCCTATGCCATGCTTTGCAAGCAGCAGGAATCCGGCCTGATCATCAAGGACTATCTGGCTGTCAGCAGTGTCAGGCGTGAACAGCTTCCTGTCGGCTTTCCCCCGTTTCCCTACGGGGATATCGCTGACGGAAAGGAGCATCTTGTCGGCTCCTGGTTTCGCGCCTATGGGGAGAAAGGGAGCGTGGTCCGGCCTGTGGACAAGGATGCCCCGAAGCAGTGGAAGAGCAAGACGAGCGGGGTATGGTATGAGACCCGGGTCAAGCTGATCGACGAGCGGGAAGGGACGCGTTCCTTCGCCTGCCAGCTGGCAAGCGGTTTCCGCCACCAGATCCGTTGCCACCTCGCTTGGGCAGGCTATCCTTTGGACGGGGACGCCAGCTACCGGGGCATGAAGGACAAGTCCTTCGGTTTGAGTGCCGTGGGCATTTCCTTCCTCCATCCGGTCACCCGGAAGCCGGTTCATTATTCGTTGCGGTAACAGGAAGAGACCAGTATAAAGAAAGGACGGACGTCAAAAACCCTCTGTCCAGAGGTGTCCGTCCCTCTCTTTCCAGGGCAACGCTCTTTTTACCGTTCAAGCCCGAAGACGATGGTGCGGTTCTTCCAGATGATGATGCGGCTTTCCAGATGCGCCTGCACCGCGCGGGCAAGCACCCGTTTTTCCACATCCTTTCCGACCTCCCTGAGCCCTGCGGCTGTGAACTCGTGATTGACCCGCACCACGTCCTGCTCGATGATCGGGCCCTGGTCCAGGTCGCATGAGGCATAGTGGGCGGTCGCGCCGATCAGCTTCACGCCCCGGTCATAGGCCTGCTGGTAGGGATTGGCGCCCTGGAATGCGGGAAGGAACCCATGGTGGATGTTGATGATCCTGCCCTGCCATTCGTTGATGAAATCCCCGGAGAGGATCTGCATGTACCTGGCAAGGACGACCAGGTCGATATCGAAGCGCCCAAGCAGGTCGCGCACTTTCGCCTCCTGTTCCTCCTTGTGGCCTTTCTCCACAGGGAAGCAGTAGAAAGGGATGCGGAACTGGTTGGCGATATACTCCAGGTCGGGATGGTTGCTGATGATGAGGGGAATCTCGCAGCGCAGGTCTCCTTCGGCTTTGCGGGAGAGCAGGTCGTACAGGCAGTGGCTGGTCTTGCTCACCATCAGGGCCACCCGGCTCCGGTAGTCGGAGTAGTGGATCGACCAGTTGAGCCTCTGTTCCTCCGCGAAGGCGCCGAAGGCGTCGGATAGTTCCTTCCGGGAGCCTTTCATGTCGTTCATGTCCAGTTCCAGGCGCATGAAAAAGACGTGTTCGTAGTCGTCGGTATGCTGCTGGCAGTGCAGGACGTTGAAGCCCTGTCCGTAGAACCACGAGGTGACTTTGGCAAGGATGCCCCGCTGGTCGGCGCTCTGGATCAGGATGACGATCTTCTTGTTATCCATTTGCCTTGTCCTCCTCGAGGGGTTCCACGGAAAGCCCGTCCGCGGCGCTGCCACTGACAATCTCGACCTTCCGTTTGGCCTCGGAAAGCTGTTTCTCCAGTTTCTTGACCAAGGCGATTCCCTCTTCGTACAGCTTGATGCTGGTTTCGAGGTCCGTGTCTTCCGCTCCGAGCTTCTCGGTGATTTCCTGCACTTTTTTCAGGTCTTGTGCGAATGCCATAGTCACTCCTTGACCACAGCGGCCAGATGGCCGTCCTGCAGTCGAATATCGATTGTGTCGCCTTTTGATGCGTCACGGATATGCGCTATGAGCTTTCCATCCGCGTCTGTGACGACGCTGTAGCCCCTCTTCAATATGGCAAGCGGGGAAAGGGCTTCGAGCTGAGCCTCGATGGCATGCAGGGTAGAGGAGGTCCGTTCGACCTTGTGCCCGATTGCCAGGGAAAGCAGCTGTTTCTGTCCATGCAGGGATGTTTCCAGTTTCCGGACCTTGTCCAACGGCCTGGACTGGGAAAGAAGGCCCGCAAGCAGGGCAAGTCCATGTTCCTTGTCCGCCAGCAGCCGCTGGATTGCCTGCCGGAGCGATTCCTCGCTGGTAGCCAGCCGGTACTCCCGTTCGCTGATCTTCCGTTCGACGTTCTGCCTCATCAGCTTCCGGCTCGCGAGCCGGAGCTGCGCTTCGGCTTGGGAGAGGCGCTTCGCGATCGAGGCTGCAAGCAGGTTGCCCGCCGTGCGCGCCTGCTCGACCAGGTCATAGTAGCCTTGGCTGACCAACTCGGCGGCCGCCGACGGGGTAGGGGCGCGCATGTCGGCGACAAAGTCGCTGATGGCCCAGTCGATTTCATGTCCGACACCGCTGACGACGGGAATCTCGCTGTCGTAGATCGCCTGGATGACACAGTCCTCGCTGAATGGAGCCAGGTCCTCGACCGAACCTCCGCCACGACCGACAATCAGGACGTCGCAAAGCCCCAGGAGATTTGCCTCCTGGATTCTGGCGGCGACCTGCTCGGCGGCTCCCTCTCCCTGCACGGCGCAGGGAAGGACGATTACGTCCAGCCCGGGAGCCCTGCGCCCGAGTATCTGCAGGACGTCCTGCAGGGCCGCTCCGGTGGGACTGGTGACGACCCCTACCTTCTTCGGATAACGGGGAAGAGGGACCTTGTGGGCGGAATCGAAATAGCCCAGCGCATTGTATTTCTGCTTGCGTTCCTCGATGAGCGCCAGCAGGTTGCCTGTCCCGGCAAGAGTGATTGAATCGCAGACAATCTGGTAGGAACCCCGCTGTGCCCAGACATCCAAATGTCCGGATACCACCACCTGGTCCCCGTTCTTCGGGATGAAAGGTACCCTCCATGACTTGCTCTTGAACATGACGCAGCCGATCAGGGAGTCTCGGTCCTTCAGGCTGAAGAACCAGTGTCCGGAGGATGATGGCCTCCAGTCACTGACCTCTCCCGTCACCTTCAGGCCATAGAAACCCTCTTCGAGCGTAGTCTTGATCAGGTTGGTCAGCTGGGTGACCGTCATCTCCATTTGGAACGCATCAGACTGCATGGAACCCAGTATAGCGGAAAAAAAGAAAGAGCGCACCATCTGGTACGCTCTTTTGTATACGCTTCTCTCGCGAAGCAATCAGTCGATGTGCTCGATGGAACCGGTGGGGCAGACATCGGCGCAAGTGCCGCAGTCGACGCACACGTTCGGATCAATCTTGTAGATATCGCCCTCGCTGATAGCGCCGGAGGGGCACTCGGACTGGCAGGTACCACAAGCAACACACGTATCTTTAATTCTGTAAGCCATGTTGAACTCCTTGTTCACGATTTGCCCTCATGATACCCTCAGGCCTTCCCGACGTCAAGGGATTTGGAGAGAGTTCGCCCACACAAACATATACGCTGTAAGCAGTTATGGTTAGCACATCCTAACCTTTTGCTAGGAATTTGATATGCCTAAAGAGTATAGCGCGCAAACCCGGAAGGCGTACGCATGGGGGCGGAAGCAAGCCTCTGGGTGGGATTCCCCGGGGTTGTTCCCCGGAGAATCCGACGGAAAGGGAACATCGGTCAGTAGAGCCTCACCTCGAAGATGCGTGCGTCGGCGATGCCGTTGGTCGAGAGGACCTTCACCACCAGCTTGTCCGCCTCGACCGGAGCTTCCAGATTGGTGACGCACAGACGCTGGTAGTTGTCCGACAGGGTCTTTGCGTAAACCGGTCTACCCTCGCGATAGAGGGTGAGGGTGTAGTCCTTCACCAGTTCCTTGGCGACGCCTTTGGGCTCCTTTTCCAGAAAGGCCTTGCTGACGGAAATGCAGCGTTCCTCGCTGAGGTTCGGATCGAAGGTCAGGCGGATCTGGGAGACCCGGTGCGGCAGGAAAGAGAGGGAAAGCTCCTCGCCATCGGGACGGATGCCGTCCGACGACCACATGTTGCTCTCGCCACCGACGGCGCGTGAGACGCCGTTGATTACCTTTGCCGCCTCGCAGCCGGGCTTCTCGCTGGTGGCGCTCACCGTGGCGGTACGGGCGATATCCAGCGGATCCTCGTTTTTCGCCCCGAGGATGTAGCAGTCATCCTTCAGCAGCTCCTGCCTGAGCTCCTGGATGTGCCGCTTGCCGAACTCGCTGGGCTCCAGATGGGCGCGACTGGCCATGGCGGCCGCGGTCCCGGCGGCCTGGCCTCCGATGGCGCAGGTGCCCATCACCCTGCTCGAGCCCATGGCAAGCTTCGAGGCGGAGATGACGCGCCCGGTGATCATCAGGTTCTTGATGGTCTTGGCGCAGTAGCAGCCATAGGGGATGGCGTAGAGGCCGGGGAAGCTCCGGACCCGGGAGGGAATGCCGCCTTTGGCCCAGAAGCCGCCCGCCACATGCTCGTCCATCGGCCAGCCGCCGTAGGCCACGCCGTCGTCACGTTCGTTGTTGGAGAGGATGTCGTTCTCGGTCAGGATATAGTCGCCCATCATCCTCCTGCTCTCGCGCATGCCGCTGACGGTGCCGACCCAGTCGAGCTCGTAGTTCTCGGCTCCGTGGTCTCCGTGGTTCTTGATATGGTCCCACACGCCGTAGACGATTTTGTACAGCTCCCAGCGGATATCCTCGGACTGCTTGATGATGTCATCCCAGTCGCCGCCGAGCTCGATCCACCAGTAGCCGCTCTTCACGTCGTATTTCTCCACCAGCTGGTCGCGATGGTTCTCGTAGCTGTCCCCGGGTTTCAGCACGACGACGTCGTCCGCGTCGTGGTAGACGACGATGTTGCCATGGTAGCGATGCTTGAACATGCTCTCGTCGGGGTAGGTGTTTGCCCAGGAGGGCTTGATGAACGTGACCGGATGGCCGGTGTCGTGCGCGACAAAGTAGATGGTGTTTCCCATCGTCTCCCCGTCAGGCTTTTCCGGCGCGTCCTTCTCGCCATAGGTCTTTCCATCCTCGCGGCCGATGGCGTACTCGTTGCCGGCGAAATAGCCCAGCGTGCCGTTGCCGGTACTGTCGATGAAGACGTCGGCTGTCAGCTCATAGCGGGTTTCCGTCGTCATCTGGTAGCATTCGATGCTCTGGATTTCCTTTCCGTCGGAGTGGACCTTGTCCATCGTCGTGTTCATGAACAGGGTCAGGTTCTTTGTCTGGAGGGCGCTGGACCAGAGCACGCCGTCCCAGAGGGAGAAGTTGTAGGAATCGTTGATCCGCTTGTTCTCCAGCTGCAGCTCCATCAGGATGCCGGTCTCGGCGGCGTTCTTCTTTCCCCAGTGGCAGCTGGCGCCGGAGATGTGCATCCTCGTCTCGCTGCTGGCGTTTCCTCCGAAGACGGAGCGGTCGTGGACCAGCGCGGTCTTCGCGCCATGGCGCGCGCTTGCCATCGCGGCACACAGTCCGCTCATGCCGCCGCCGACCACCACGACGTCAAAGTGCTCCCTTTTTGCCGGATTCTCGGAGGGGAGAGGAGTTTCATGGACAAATTGTTTCATAGTGCTATCCTCGTTGTAAAACCTTTTACTGATTATGTGCCAGACGCATGGTCTTGACAAGAAAAAACATGCAAGCGGACCGGTCAATCGGTCGAGCCGCGGAAGAGCAATTCCGGCTCCACGATTTTCTGGATGGGGGCCGCGGAGGGGTTGGCGATGCGGTCGAAGAGCAACATCGCCCCCTCGGTGCCGATCCGTCCCTTGTGGATGCGCACCGTCGAAAGTGGCGGGACGCTGTACTGCGCCAGAAGGCCATCCTCGTATCCCATGACAGAGATATCCTCCGGACAGGACAGATGGAGCCTGTGCATGGCGTTCAGGGCTCCGACAGCCATGCAGTCGGCGCCGGCGATGATGGCGTCGGGCTTGAAGGTGGGAATCATGCCGAGGCAGACTTCTTCGGCCGACTTGCCGGAGAACTGGCAGTTGCAGGTCCTGCCTTCGGCTCCCGCCTTGGCGACCGCCTGAAGGAATCCCGCCTCGCGCCGCTGGCTGGACTGGGAGTTGCTCGGACCGTTGAGCAACAGCAGCCGCCTGTGGCCCCGCTGGAGCATGCTGGATGCCGAAAGGCGGAAGGCCCGCTCGACGTCGGCGTCGACAGAGTCGAAGGCCGCATCCCGTGCCCCGACCAGGACGGCGGCCAGTCCGCTGCGCTTGATGGCGGCGATCAACTGGGCGCTGACGAAGCTGCCGACACAGACGATTCCGTCGACCCTGCTGGGGTCGAGGATCGAAGGAATCTGTTCCGGCTCCATGGCGTCATACCAGCCCAGGACCATGCTGGAGCCGTGGAGCCGGATCACCTCCTCGATGTTCCAGAGCATGTCCTGCAGGTAGGTGTCCACGGTGGAGGCGTAGAGGTCCTGGCTATGGTCGTCGCGTCCCTCGTCGACGATGCGGATGACGCCGACGACCTTCTTGTGCTTGGTCACCAGGGAACGGGCGTACAGGTTGGGACGGTACTGCAAGGTCTCTATGGCCTTATGCACCTTCTCTTCAGTCGCCGGACTGAGCTTTCGCGTCCCGTTCAGGACGATCGATACGGTACTGATGGAAACCCCTGCGAGTTTCGCGACATCCTTGATTGTGACCATGCGGAACCTCTTTCCCAACCTTACACCGCGCGCAGTGAATGCTCAACACTTCAAGATGCTTGCGCCGGAGAAAACCCGGCGCAAGGATGGAACGCGGTCCGTCCACCTTTATTTGACATAGCCTGCGGCACGAAGCTGGTTTTCGCACGCCTGCATGTACTTGCTGAAACCGTAGGTGGTCTCCAGCTCCTTCAGGAAGTCGTCGTACTCGCTGATCGGCCTCTGGCCATAGATGAACGCGATCAGCTGGCTGGAGACGTAGTTGTTGCAATCGGTCAGGTAGAAATCCTCCGGTTCCTGCACCAGGCTGTTGTAGGTGATGATGTGCGGCATCTGCTGGGCGTAGAGAATCTGGTCCTTGGCCTCCTTGAACTTGACGTTCAGGTAGCTCTTGTCCTCGCGGCCGAACAGCTGGTAGGTGGCCACGTAGTTGGCCTCTGCCGCTTTCTTGGTCATCTGCGGCTGGCCGTCGGCGCCGTACTCCCAGTGGACGCCTTCTTTTCCGAAATCGACCAGCATGGAGCCCTCTTCGGTCACCAGGTAGTCGGCGAGCTTGAAGATGGCCGCCAGCTTCTCCGGGGAGATGTCGCTCTTCACGCAGAGGAAGTTGTTCGAGGAGGTGACGTCAATCGGTTCCAAGGCAGGCTGGGCGCCGACCAGCAGGACCAACAGAAATACGAAAACCTCGAATACCGTGTCGTTTTTGGATTTGATTACCATAGCGCGTTGTCCCACCTTTTCGCGAGAGCGTTTGTCGCGACCACCATCACCTGGGAAAGGATGGATTTCAAGAATCCCACCGCGGTCGCCAGACTGTAGCGGGCTTGCCCGAGACCTTGGGAGTAGACCCAGGTATCGATGATTTCGGATGACGGTCTTACCTGGTCGTTGATGAAGACGAAAATCTGGTTGGAGCCGGCGTCCAGCACCTTGCCGACCTGCAGGATCAGCAGCACGACGAATATCTTGCGCAGCGAGGGAAGGGTGATACACCAGATTTTCCTCAGCCTTCCACAGCCGTCGATTGTCGCCGAATCGAAGATTTCGGTGTCGATGCCCATGATGGCGGCGAAGTAGACGATCGAGCTCCAGCCAAGACTGCGCCACAGGTCGGTCCCGACGATCACCCCGCGGAAATAGCTGTTGCTGGTCAAAAAAGGAATCGGTTTGCCGCCAAGATTCCTGATCACCTGGTTGACGATGCCGGTCGACTCGGAGAGCATGGCCACGCAGATGCCGTAGATGATGACCCAGGAAAGGAAGTGGGGAAGGTAGCTGATCGACTGGACGAACTTGCAGAAGCGCTTCATCCTCGCCTCGCCGACCGCGATGGCGAACAATAGCGGCGGAATCATGCAGAAAAGCAGCTTCAGCAGGCTGATGATGATCGTGTTGGCGATAACCTGCTTGGCGGCAGGGCTGCGGAAGAAGAACTCGAACCAATGATACAGCGGTTTCACGAAATCGCTGTGGAAGATGCCTTTGCGGGGAAGATAGTTCTCGAAGGCGATGACCAGGCCACCCATCGGCACATACTTGTAGACGATGAAGTAGATCGCTCCTGGTATCATCATGGCATACAGGGGCCAGAAACGCTTGAGCGTCGCCTTGAACCCTCGGTGGTTGACTTATTGCAGTTGACTCACTCGTCGCTCCTTGTTGAGAAAACGTTTTACTTTCTGCTTGCAGCCTTGCTCCGCGTTCCGTTTGGAACGTTATGGCAGTTCGATGAGTTCCGATTCCGAGATGGAGAACCGGACATCCTTCTTGCTTGAGTCCCTGACCTGGACATGGTAGGGCTCGAGCACGGGTATCGACTCGCGCCAGGCGGTCATGGCGGTGACGACCACGAAGGAACGGCTCGCGTCAAGCAGCAGTTCTGTGACCAGCCTGGGTGCGGCGGGGTTGCGGAGGATGCCATGGTGCGGGTACTTGACGATATCCGACCTCAGGCTTTGGGGGCCGTAGAAGTCAATCATCCGGTCAAAGGGTTCGTCATCCCGCCGTACCTTCTTCATCACATCGCCAGTGAAGAGGATGCTCTTTCCCTGGAAGACGAAGCGGTACCAGAGGCAGTTGGAGTTGATGACGGCCGTCGGCACGTCGCTCTTCCTCTTTTCCGGACTGGCCTGCGCGTAATAGGTGTCGATGATGTACCGCAAAGCCTCTCCGCTACCCCAGTCGGCCACCGGTCCGTACAGCTCGATTTTCCCTCCGTCGAGGGGAATCTCCCTTTTCGCTGCGAAGGGCACCGTGTGGATGCTCGCATGCTTTTGGAACTGCCCGACCTGCCGGAGGAGGGCGACGCGCTCGTTCACGTCGGAGTTATGGCTGTCCAGGTAGTCCCCGCCGGTGGGAAGAGCTGTCGCTTCTGGCAGGTACAGGTCCTCCAGCTCGAAGAACGGGTTGCGCAGGACGTTGTTCACCAGCTCGCCGATATGGTCGGGGTGGCAGTGGGTGACCAGGCTGGTGAAGCGGAGCTTGTAGTCCGGGTTTTTCTCCTCATCCTGCTTGCCCATCTGGACCAAGAGCGACCTGCGCAGGTCGAGCAAGGCCTTCAGCGCGGTACAGTTGGGCATGCCGCCGTCGACCAGGAAAACCTCCACCCCCTTCAGGGCGAAATTGACAAGAAGGGCCGCGTCGGACTTGTTGTCGGCCTGCGGTTGCTTGAGGAATACGACCTCCATGCGGGGCCTCGCCGTGGCGGTGTCGTTGACGTAGACCGGCTTCGCTCCCAGTGCGGTTGTCATCATGCAGCTTGCCAGCATCATCACGCTTTTCCTCATCGTGCAGACTCCAACAGATATCGGCCGAGATGGACGCTGTAACGGATCATCTCCAGCCTGAGGATGTCGTCATCGGGCAGGTGGTTGACGTTCTGGGCCGTCTCGTAGGTGAAATCCCCCTGGTAGCCGCTCTCGTCCAGAGCCTTGACCACAGGCAGCCAGTCGATCGTCCCCATCATCGGCAACAGATGCTCGTCCTTCGCGCCATGGTTGTCCTGGATATGGGTGGCGTGAAGCAGGGAACCGAGCTGGCGGATTTGCTTGTCCTGCGAGTCCCTGACTTTCTCGACCAGGTTGGCGTGACCTGTGTCCCAGCAGAAATAGTAGAGCTCGGGGGCGTCGACGCGCTCACGCAGCCTGATCAGGCTTTCCGCACCGTCATATTCGCTGGAGAAGATATTCTCCAGGCAGGCATGGACTTTGCATGTGGCGAGCGCTTTGTCCAGGGATTGGAAGAAGGTGGCGTTGACCGCCAGGCTTTGCTCGAAGGTGATGCCGCGGCTTTCCATCAGGGGAAGCGGATGGATCACCATCTCGGATATGCCAAGCCGCGAGGCGAGGGAAATGCTCTGGAGGATCTTGTCACGGTAGGGACCCATCAGGGCCGTGTCATCCATCTGTCTGGTATTTTCGAAAAACCCGTGGCATTGGCTTGCCTGCATCCCCTCTCGGTCCATAGCCTCGAGAAGCGAGTCGGCCCACGCCTCGGCCTCGCCGGGATTGCCGGTGGCGACCACCTCCTTCAGCATCACGTCGATCGCGTCGAATCCCGCTGCCTTGCAAATGCCAACCGCTTTGGGGGCGAGATCCGTGCGGTTGACGGACCCCCGCAAGGTGTACAGATTCAAGGTAGTGGAAAGTCTCATATGTTCCTTCTTAGATAAAACGTTTTATTTATTGATATCACATTTTCTTGAACCGTCAATGAAAAAAGCGTAAAATATGATTAATAACCTTGAGTTATTAGAAATTTAGATGACTGTCAAAAATATATAAATCGTTTTATCTAAGGGGAGATGTATGCACATTCGGGGCGTGGTGTTCGATATGGACCAGACCTTGTACGACCGGGATGCCTCGGACGCGGTGGTCATGGGTGCCTACTATGACGCGCATCGCTCGCTGTTCACGGCGGCCTGCACAAAGGAGGATGCCGTGCGGGCCATGCAGAAGAGCGACCGTGCCGGCGGCCATTTCGGCTGGGAACGGATTATCGACCTGCTGGTCGACGAGGGAGTCTGTGCCCAAAGGCCAGACGTCCATGAGATATATACGTTTTTCCAAGAAGGATTCGCCCGTGTCGGCGTGCCCTACCCGGAGACGATGGCGACGCTGGAGGAACTCCATGGGATGGGGCTGAGCGTGGCCCTGATCACCAACGGCAACCCGGTCCTGCAGCAACAGAAAATCCGCCACTTCGGATTCGACACCGTCTGTGACGCCATCACCATCGGAGGAAAGCCGGAGAAGCGGGTATTCCTGGACATGGCGGGAAAGCTCGGCGCCAAGCCCGGGGAGCTGCTCTACGTAGGGGACCACCCGGTCAACGACATCCAGGGTTCCCGGGATGCCGGCTATGTTCCGGTGTGGATCCGCACCATGCCCTGGGATTACCCGGAGGTGGAGCGCACCCCGTGGGAGATCGGCAATGTCTCTGAACTGCCTGGCCTGATCTGGGCCCATTTTTCGTAAAAAAGATTTTTCCGCACGCAACGCGCAGAACGCCGGTATTACTCTGTAGGAGGTATTGCATGCGGAAACAACAGTGTCTCATCCATATCTACGGAGATTGTGAGCAGTTGGTTTTGGCGTTGGATCGCCTTTGCGCGTTGGAAAAAGTCGAATGGTGGTATGTCGACGAAAGGGAAGTCGGCCATGTATGCGCCCAGTTCGACGAGGAGACGATGGTCGAGCATCTTCTCCTGTGGGCCTTGTACTTCCGGGTCGAGGTCGTCATGGCGTATATCGAAGGAAATTCGCCCCGAGGCTGCAGGTTCAGGAGCTATGCAGATTCGCGGGTGCCTGCCGGCGCACACGAGGCCTGTGTCCATGTGCTCCGCCACCCCGAACTCTGGAAAGAGGAGCAGGAGAAGGGCAGGAAATGGCTGAAACGCCGGCTGGCCGGTGTGCTTTCCTTCGCGATGGAACTGGTTTCCTTTGCCGGCAACGTCAGCCTGGAACCAAGCTCGCGCTTCGACGTCGCCGATGCCTTGGTGCATCAGTTGCTGCAGATCCAATGTGAGCGGGAAGACAAACGGTGGAGGCAGTTCAGTTCCTTTTTGGTTTCGATTGCAGGCTCAAACAAGAAGGATCTGGTCGCCCCACGCCTCAAGGCGATGGGAAAAGCCTATCAGGAACTTGATTGCTTTGTCGCTCCCGAAGAGATGGACCGGTGTGTCAGGGTTCTGAAGAAGCGCGGATTTACGGGAGATCGATCGTAATGCCTGCGGAGTAAGAATGGTTTCCGTCGTCCAGCACGAGGATCAGGTGTTGCGCCTGTCCTTCCCGGTTTTGGACGATGCCGGGAGTAGAAGAGGTGATGGTGACCGAGTTTCCGGTTCCCACCAGGTTGCCGGTACTGTTCAGGTACCATGATGCGCCATAGGTGTCATCGAGGTTGGAGATGGTGAAATGAAGGCTGCCGGCCAGGGTGTACGGACCGTTTGGCTCGAGGGTGATGGACAGCTTTCCGGCTTCGGCTCCCTTGATTGCCACCGACGCGTCGCTCTTGGGAGGCTTCGCGAACTCGAAATCCCGGCAATCCTTCACGTCGCCTTCTTGCGCGGTGATGGTGACCGTACCGCCATCGACAACCCGGAAGATGCCCTGCGTGGGGTCAACCACCGAAAGGACCTGGTTGTCGCTGGAACTCCAGGTCAGAGCGGCTTCCCGGTTGGTGCTTGCCGTGAACTGGACGAGTCCATCGGCGAGGGCGGCGTATTCTTCGTTGATGGAAAGCTCAAGCGGCAGAAGCAGGGTCCTGCTGGTCAGGGAGACTTCCTCGCTGTGCACGGACGCACGCTTGTGGGTGTGGAGCACCGTCAGGGTGATGGTATGCTCCGTGTCCGCCTCCAGACCGTCGAAGGTCAGTTCGGGAGGCACGTCCCCGAAGGCGTAGCTGGAGGAGACGCCGTCGAAGACGACCTCCAGCGCGTCATAGGTTTCCGGCATGGTGAACCGATAGGTGAGGCTTGTGGCGCTCGCCTCGACAAGGACAAGTCCGCTCGCCGGGGCGGGCACATAGGCCGGTTCCGTCCCCGCATTTGCGATAGGACATGTGTATCTGCTGGTAAGGTTGGCGGCGACCCTGATGGTCTGGCTTGTCGTGTATCCCACCTGGGAGCCATCGGAGCCATACAACTTGACATGGACAGGAGAGCCGCCCGTGACCTCGGCGCCGTCGACGGAAAGGTAGGTGGCATCCGTCTCGGAGGCAAGATCCTTCGAGACAATCACCGAATCGTCGTCATCATTTATCAGTTCGATCTTGGAGACCGCAAGCCCCTTCCAGGAGACGAGCAGGGAGGCGGAACCCTTGTAGGTCCCGCTGTAGACGGGGGAGAGGGGGATGATGAAGGAATTCGCATGTTCCACGTCAAGCGCCTGCACGGTGGAGACGACCAGGTTCCCCTGGCGGTCGTAACCCTTGATCATGAACTCGTTGTCGGAAGCCGACGATGTCGCTACCGAGATTTGGTTCCCGTTCCGTTCAAGCGCGACCCTGTGGAAACTTTGCGACCCGCTTCCGAAGCTGACCTCGAAACGGTCGATGGTCTCCCATGCCAAGTCGGTGGGACCAGCATCCAATTGCTTGGAGATGGTCACCGTCCCGACATAGGATTGAGATGGTTCATCCGACCAAGTCGACTCACTGCACCCCGCCACCAGAGTGGTGGCGAGGAGAGCGAGGCCGAGGTACGCAGGACAACGCGGCACGGGCATTCCTTAGTGACTGGTCGAGAAGCTCAGCGTCTGCAGTTCGGTATCGTTCAGCTTGACGGTGACGTTGACGCCAAGGTCATTATTATAAATACCCTCCATTTGCCTCAGGACTTCGAACGCGTAGGCATTTCCGTCTACCGCAACCAGATTGTATCTTGTTCCTGCCGCACCGTGTGTCTCTGACCCGTCGGTAAACTTGTACGAAATCGATATGCCGAGGGCGGAAAGGTCTTGGAAGGTGCTGCTGTCCGGAGTGCTGGATGCGGAGTCCGTGTAAATGACGCGGAAGAAGTATTCGTTCCCGTTAGCAGCCTGTCCTGTGGTATCAACCGTACTTCCTTCCACGTAGGAATTAAGTTCAGTGGTAGTTGATTTTTGATTCAGTATATTTGCATTTCTGATAATTTTCTTGTATTCCCAGATGTGGCCCTTGAGGATTGTCGGTTGCCATGTCGCTTTCGTGTCGTTTTTACCTTCAATAGTGATAGTGGGATGACCTCCGTTTATGGCGGTGACCGACAGGCTGTCATCGATAGTGGCGATGCCATCGTCGCTGGAATAGGCGCCAGTGACGACCTTTTCGCTCTCGTTGGCGTCAGCGGGCAGGTAGGTGACTGCAAGCTGTTCGGTCCCGTAGCCGTTCTTTCCACCAACGAAGAGCGTGCGCGTGGCATTGGTGATACTGATGCTCTCCACCGGGGCGACAAGGGTGATTTCGTCGGTTTCCACCTTGACGTTGTCGTTGGAGGTGGAAGTCGCGGTGAAGGTGACCTTGCGTTCCTCGTCGCTGAATTTGGAGAGGTCGCTGGCGACCGTGATGGTGCCGTCAGTGGCGATGGTGGCAAGTTCCGGATTGGAGGAGCTCCAGGTGAATGTCTGCACATCGGCGTCAAGCGGCATGACGTGGGCGGCAAGCTGGGTCTTGGTCCCTCTGACGACCGTCAGGTTTTCCGGCACGTTGTCAAGCACGATAGCCACGACCGGCGTGCTGACGTAGGTGAACTGGTAGGTGGCGGAGTAATCCTTCGTCCCGTCGTTCATGACCAGAGTCAGGTATTGGACCTGACCCACCTTCGAGGTGAGCAATCCCGGTGTCTCGTCGCCGATGGTGATGACATCCAGACCAGAGGTATGGACTGTTCCATTGTCGATCGAGGTGCCGTTCAGGTACCATAGGTACTTCGTGACGCCCTCTACGTCATTCTGCAGACTGATGGTGAAGGACTGGCCTTTCACCAGTTCGGTGCTGCCGGTCAGGGAAGCGTTGGCTATAACCTGGGAGGTCGTCGCGCCGGCGATGGTGACCGTCGGGTTCGGCACCGTGACCGCTTCGGATTTCGCGCTGGTGGTTCCCGAAATATCCACACCGTCGATTTCCGCATTTGCCTGGACCGTATACTGGTAGGAAACGCCGGTCTTGAGTTCGGTATCTGTCCAGCTGGTTTCGGTGATGTCTTTGACGGTTTTGGTTTCGGTGCCATCGGCATACTTGGTCAGCGTATAGGAAGTGGCTCCCGTCACCGCGGTCCAGGAAACCCCAAGGTTGCCGGTATTCGGACGTGCGGCCACGTTCTTCACCTGGTCAAGGGTGACGGTGAAATCCTTTTCCGTGGAGACAGCGTCATACGCATCAGACTTCACGGTGATTGTTGCTTTGCCGAAACCCTTCACTCGGAAGACTCCTGCCTTTGCGTCCTCGACGGCGAAAATGCTTTCATTCGAGCTGCTCCAGGTGTAGCCGAGATCGGTGGCGTTTCCGGGTGTCGTGCTTGCCGTAAAGGTTACCGCGCGTCCTTTCTGCAGGATTTGGCCGCTGCCCAAGTCGTTGATGGAAAGCCCTGTCAGAACAATCGGAGAGAGCTTGTTGACTGTGACAGTGGCGCTTGCATAGTCGACGCCATCATCATTATGCAATGCGGCCAATGTCGCATAGTACACGGTCCCTTCACTCAGGCCCGTGAATGTTTTGGTGAATACTCCTTCGGCGAACATGCCGGACATTTCCGCCTTCGAAAGGGTTTCCGTCGTCGCGTTCTGCGCGTTGTTTTCCGCATAGAAGGTGATGGTCACGCCGCTGTAGGAGCTTGGCATCGTCCAGGAGAGCCTGAGCTCGCCGGATTTGCCTGTGTAGTCAAGCGATGCGCTGGTAACGGGCTTGGACTCGTTCAATGCGCCGGCTGGAAGGGTAAGGGTGGAAACCGTTCCCTGATTGAACGGGTCGACCAGATTTGAGGTCTGGTTGGCTGCGGCACGCAGCACTTCCATGCCGGAGGTGCCCAGCTCCTTGCCGGAAGAATCGAGGAAGCGGAAATGGACGAACTGTCCCTTTCGCTTGGTGAAGGGGACTTCCTGGATGAAATCTACCTTGGTGGCCTCGCCTTCGACCTTCTGCGTGGCCAGCACGTTGCTTCCCTCTGCGGCCGAGTCGTCAATCAGCTGGATTTCCGAGACCTTTTTGTTTTTTGTGGAGCTCCAGTCGATGGTGATGGAGACAGTTCCTTTGAGATCGTTAAAGACTTCGTCGGCGGTGTCTGCATAGATGAAGTCCAGCTCGGCGGTGAACTGGTTGGTACTGTTTGCCAGGATCTCAACCGTCTTGCTCTGGTATTCGATTGGCTTTGTCATTGCGGTATCGGCCCATGCGGTGACTGTCAGTGTGCTGGCTCCGACGGGAAGATTGGTGAAGGTGACGCTGCCCTCGTCAGCCGGGACTGTCTGTGAATTCTGGTTCCCAAGAGAGACCGTGTACTGGACGGCGGTGTCCTTCATGACGATGTCGATTGTCTTGGCTGTCGCCTGTTTCGGCAGGATGACGGTGGCGCTGACTCCGCTGGTCCGCTCGCCAGGTTTGGTCTCGATGGAGGAAGTGTCTATGTCCGAGGTGCAGGCGACAAGGGTGCACAGCAGGGCCATGCACACCAATCCAAAGGCTTTTCTCAACGATTTTATCATCTTGTGCGCTCCTTTTGTGTCATAAGTGGCGTTCTTCGTAGGTATCTGTTTCTCGTGCAACAAGTGCGCAATATATCTGTATATCTGTGTTTGGTAAAGGGTTTGTCGACAGAAATGTGGCAATTTGTTGGATTTCGCAACAGTGTGTTTTGTAATTTGAAAAATGGTCGACAGCGTGTTGTGACATGTGAGGCGCTTTTGACACGAGTTTCGACTTGTACGGGAACTTCCGTTTTGGGTATGCTGGGGGACATGAAAAAACTGGTTCTTGCGGAAAAACCGAGCGTCGCCCGTGAAATCGCTCGTGTGATGGGCTGCCCCCTGCGCGGCAAGGGGTATCTGGAAGGTCCCGACTATGTGGTCACCTGGGCCTTGGGCCATCTGGTGGAGCTGGCGCCACCGGCAGATTACGACGAGGCGTGGAAGCGCTGGTCGATGGGCTCCCTGCCCATGCTTCCCGATCCCTTGAAGCAGGTGGTCATCGAGGAGAGCAAGGAGCAGTTCCAGGTGATCAAGGACCTCTTTGCCCGTAACGATATCTCCGGCTTGGTGATCGCTACCGACGCCGGGCGCGAAGGTGAGCTGGTCGCCCGATGGATCATGAAGATGGCTGGCTACAAGGGAGAGGCGGAACGGCTGTGGATCAGCAGCCAGACCGACCAGGCCATCCGTGAAGGTTTCGCCTCTCTGAAGCCCGCCAGCCTGTACGAGAATCTCTACCATGCGGCGGAGAGCCGCGCCGCCGCGGACTGGTATGTCGGCATGAACGTCACCCGCGCGCTGACCTGCCACTACGACGCCAAGCTCTCGGCCGGACGCGTCCAGACGCCGACTCTCGCGCTGATGACCAAGAGGGAGGACGAACGGGACGCCTTCACCGGTACCTTCTACTACACCCTGAAGGCAGATTTTTTGACCTTCAGCGCCACCTGGCAGGACGCGGATGGCAACAGCCACATCACCAGCGAGGAGAAGCTCAAGAGCCTGACGGATTCGCTGGTGGGCAGGGAAGGGAAGGTCGTCTCTGTGGAGAAGGTCCACATGAGCGAGAAACCGCCGCTCGCCTACGACCTGACCGCCCTGCAGCAGGATGCCAACATCTACCTCGGCTTCTCGGCCAAACAGACGCTGGACACCCTGCAGAAGCTCTACGAGGTCTACAAGATCGCGACCTATCCCCGTACCGACAGCCGCTACATCACCCATGACGTGGTGGCCACACTGCCCGACAGGCTTCGGGCCTTGGGCGACACCCCCTTCGGTCCCCGTGCCATCAGCTACGCTGCCGGTGGTTTCCGCGTCGACGAGGAGCGGTTCGTCAAGGACATGGGGGTGACCGACCACCATGCCATCATCCCCACCGAGCAGCATGTCGACCTGTCCGCGCTGAAGCCGGAGGAGAAGGCGCTGTGGCAGCTGATCGCCATCCGCTTCCTCGAGGTGCTTTCCCCGGACTACGAGTACGACACCACGACGGTGAGGATCCAGGTGGGAGACGAGTTCTTCCAGTCCCGTCTCTCGACCCCGACCCAGCAGGGTTGGAAGGAAATCGCGAAAAGCGCCGGCCGCCAGGACCCCTTTGCAGGGCTGGATGATTTCGAGGTCGGGCTTTCCACTCTGAAGATGGGGGACACCGTCAAGGTGACCAAGGTCAGGAGCAGACGCTATGCGACCCCGGCCCCGGAGCGATATACCGACGCCACGCTGCTTTCCGCGATGGAACATGCCGGGCGCTTCGTCGACGACGCCGAGCTGAAGAAGCACCTTGGTGGCGGACTGGGAACCCCGGCCACCCGCGCCGACATGATCGAGAAGCTGGTCCAATACCACTACGTCGACCGTGTCGGCAAGGAGTTCGTCCCGACCCCGAAGGGAAGGGAAGTGGTCCGTCTGGCCCCGCTCCAGCTCCGTTCTCCGGAACTGACCGGAGCGTGGGAGGAGCGGCTCTCGGCCATTGCCGAGGGCAAGGAGGATCCAGCCAAGTTCGTGCGCGACATCAAGCAGAACGCCCGCGAGCTGGTCGACCAGATCGCCAAGACGCGCGACTCCTTCAGCCCTCACTTTTCCGACAGCAAGGAGTGCCCCTACTGCCACGGACCGATGATGAAGGTGGTCGATGAGATTGGCCGTACCCATTATGTCTGCCAGCGCCTTTCCTGCAGCTACGAGGAGATGATCGTGTGCCACCGCGTTAAGGTGCCAAAAGCACCCGAAGCGACGCCTGCCGTCCCGGTGAAGAAGGTCGTGGTGGTCAAGAAGGTGCCGGTCTCGGCGTCGGCTTCCCCCACTGGTCTGAGACGGGTGGTGCTGAAGAAGAAGCCCGCCCTTGCCAGCTACTCGGCTGGCAGTGACGAGGAGGTAGGTTTCACCTACCAGTACAAGGATGAGGTCGAGGTGGTCCGCCCGAGCAAGAAGAGTTCCCGTAGGGACGACCATCCACGCCAGTTTGACCGCGCTCCGCTTTCCGATCCTCACATGGTCTCCTCCGGGAGCTCCATCGGCGGGGGAGGAACCTTCGCCGACCTGATTAAAGCGAGCCAGGAGCGCTACCGCAACGACAAGAACAAGAAGCGCAAATAAACTGAGGTATGCGTGTGGGGAGGAAGGTGAAACGCCTTCCTCCTTTTTTGTCTATTTTCCCCGATTCTATCGAGAATGAATGTAATAAAAAATATTAAATGTTAAAATAATAACATAAAGTTATTATATAGACACAAATGTAACATTTTGCTATGCTAGGCCAACACTGAGGAGAACGCGCATGCGAATCGGTATTGTGGGCTATGGCAAGATGGGGCATTTGGTCAGGAACATCGCCTTGGGCGAAGGCCATGAGGTGACCCTCGTGGTCGACCCCTTGGCACACGACGCGGAGGTGACGGACAGGGTGTTGGAAGGGCGGTTGCTTACGCGATGCGATGTGCTCATCGAGTTCAGCAGCCCGCATGCCATCATGGAGCACCTGCGATGGTACGCCGCACATCCTTGCCGCGCGGTGGTGGGGACGACTGGCTGGTACGACAACCTGCCCGAGGTGGAGAAGCTGATGGCCCATTCGCTTTCCTCCATCATCTACAGCGGAAACTATTCCCTAGGAGTCGCGGTTTTCCTGCGGCTGGTCAGACAGGCATCCCGGCTGTTGGATTCCGTCGGCGGATACGATGCGGGGGTGCTGGAGATGCACCACAGGGGCAAGGCGGACGCACCCAGCGGCACCGCACTGATGGTGGCGGGGGAGATTGCCACCTCCACCGGCCAGACGAGGATCGTCACAGGAAACCTTCCCTCCCAGCGAAGGCAGGACGAGGTCCAGGTCGCTTCGCTGCGGGTCGGAAGTTTGGCAGGAACCCACACCGCAATCTTCGACAGCGAGGCGGACACGATCGAGCTGACCCATCGAGCCCGAACCCGTGGCGGGTTCGCCAAGGGTGCGCTCCTGGCTGCCGGCTGGCTCATGGACCAGAAGCCAGGGCTGTACACAATCGATGATCTGGTCGGCAGGCTACTGACTGATTGAAATGTGACTTCGAGGAGAATCGAGATGCAGAGAGTATTGTTCCGGGGTGTCTACACCGCGATGGTGACCCCGTTTACCGAAAAAGACAATATTGACGAGGAAGCGTTGAAGGCGATGATCGACGCGCAGGTACGCGGGGGCACCGCTGGCCTAGTGCCCTGTGGTACCACTGGCGAATGCCCCACGCTGAGCCATATCGAGCATGACCGGGTGATCTGGCTGACCGTCCACTACGCTGCCGGGAGGCTTCCGGTCATCGCCGGTACCGGCAGCAACGCCACCAGCGAGGCCATCCAGCTTTCCAGACACGCGCAGGCCAACGGTGCCGATGCCTGCCTATTGGTCAACCCGTATTACAACAAACCGACCCAGAAGGGCCTTTATCTGCACTTCAAGGCGGTTGCCGACTCGGTCGACATCCCCTGCATCCTGTACAACATCAAAGGACGCACCGGAGTCAACCTTGAGACCGACACCCTGATCAAGCTTGCCAACGATTGCCCGAACATCGTCGGTGTCAAGGAGGCGAGCGGCAACCTGGTGCAGATGGAGGATGTGGTCAAACGCAGCGGGGATTCCTTCTCCGTCCTCTCCGGAGACGACAACCTGACCCTGGACCTCTTGGGCAAGGGCGGGGACGGAGTCGTCTTGGTCGCCAGCAACATCGTTCCGAGGATGATGAGCACGATGGTCTCGCTCTTCCAGAGTGGCAAGCTCGAAGAGGCGACTGCGTTGAACGACCTTCTGGAGCCGTTCTTCAAGGCGTGTTTCATCGAGACCAATCCGATTCCGATCAAGACCGCCATGGCCCGGTATGGGTGGTGCAGGGAAAGCTTCCGCCTTCCGCTATGCACCTTGGACGGCGAGGAGCATCGTTCGACGCTCTACCAGGCTTTGGACGCGTTGGACGCCGCGGGTTGGATTGAAAGGAGGGCTTGAGCATGGCACACGCAAATCCGAATTTCCTGAGACTGGCTGGGGGCTACCTGTTCCCTGAAATTACCAGGCGCACCAGGCTCTGGCAGGAGAAGAACCCCGACGCCAAGGTATTGCGGCTGGGTATCGGCAACACGACCGAGGCACTCAGCCAGGCGGTGGCCGACGCGATGAAGCACAAGATCGACCTGTTGCTGGACCGCCGTACCTATACCGGATACGGTGACGAGCAGGGAGATAACGTTCTCCGCGAGGGCCTAGCGGATTACTACCGCCGTTTGTGGGGCGTCTCTCTCGACCCCATGGAGTTTTTTGTCAGCGATGGCGCCAAGAGCGACGTGGCGAATCTGCAGCAGCTCTTTGCTAGCGGTGACATCGTCGCCATCCAGGATCCGGCCTATCCGGTCTACGTCGACACCAACGTCGTCGGCGGAAGGAGCGGGGAATGGACCGGCGAGAGCTACCAACGCTTCGTCTACCTGGAGAGCACTGACGAGAACGGATTCATCCCCGTTCCCCCGAAGGAGCACGTGGATCTGGTCTATCTCTGCTTCCCCAACAACCCGACAGGATCGATGGCGACCAAAAAGCAGTTGCAAGCCTTCGTCGACTACTGCGTCCATGAGAACGCGGTCCTCATCTATGACGCCTCCTACTGCGAGTACATCACCGAAAGCGGCTATCCCCACTCGATCTACGAAGTCGAAGGGGCAACCGGTTGCGCCATCGAGATCAACAGCTTCAGCAAGTTCGCCGGTTTCACCGGGGTGCGGCTGGGCTGGACGATTGTCCCGAAGGCAATCGATATCGGAGGGCCCGGACTCTTGAACAAGCTGTGGAACCGCCGCCAGTGCACCTTTTCCAACGGCGCGAGCAACATCAGCCAGGCGGGCGGTTTGGCCGCCCTTTCGGGAGAGGGTTGGAGACAATGCCGGGAATTGGTAGGATACTATCTTGGGAATGCCCGCATCATCCGAGAGGGGCTTGCATCCATCGGATTGGCTTGTCATGGAGGGGTGAACAGCCCGTACGTCTGGGCCAAGGCTCCCCACGACATGACGAGCTGGGACTTCTTCGACATGCTGTTGGAGAAGGCGCATGTCGTCGTCACTCCGGGCTCCGGTTTCGGTCCCGCGGGCGAACACTACGTAAGGGTCTCGGCCTACGGCCACCGCGAGGATGTGCTCGAGGCCGTTGGATCGATAGAGAGGAATATCCGCGTATGAGCACAAAGCATCTGCCAATGGAGGAGGGGAAGCTGCTGGAGCTTGCCAGAAAGCTTCCCACTCCGTTCTACCTGTATGACGAGAAGGCGATCCTGGAGAACGCCGAGGCTTTTTGCAAGGAGTTCTCCTGGGCTCCCAGCTTTCGTGACTACTTTGCCGTCAAGGCGCTGCCCAACCCGGCCATCGTCAAGCTCTTGGCCGACAAGGTGGGCTTCGGTTGCGACTGTTCCAGCCTGCCCGAGCTCGTCATCGCCGAGGCGAGCGGTGTAAAGGGACGGGGCATCATGCTGACCAGCAACGACACCCCTGTTGATGAGTTCGCCAAGGCTCTCGAGCTGGGGGCGATCATCAACCTTGACGACATCTCACACATCGACTTTCTCCCGTCGCTTCCCGAGATGGTCTCGTTCCGCTACAACCCGGGTCCGGAGCGCACCGGCAACGCCATCATCGGCAACCCGGTCGAGGCGAAGTACGGAGTACCGAAGGACAAGATCGTCGAGTGCTACCGGATCATGAAGGAGAAGGGTGTGAAGCACTTCGCCCTGCATACCATGGTTGCCAGCAACGAGCTGGACGCCCGGTATATTGTCGAGACCGCGCGCATGCTCTTCACGCTGGTGGCGAAGATCCACGACGAGGCCGGGGTGAGGATTGAACTGGTCGACCTAGGTGGGGGTGTGGGCATCCCCTATCGTCCCGAGCAGGAGCCTATCGATATCCACCATATCTCCACGGAGATCCACAAGCTGTATGATGCGATGATTGTCGAAAGGCATCTTGACCCGCTTGGCATCTCCTTCGAGTGTGGCCGCTATATCACCGGTCCCTACGGATATCTGGTCTCCACTGTCCGCCATGTCGCCCACAAGTACAAGGAGTATGTCGGCCTTGACGCCACCATGGCTGACTTGATGCGCCCTGGCATGTATGGCGCGTACCACCACCTGACGGTGCTGGGCAAGGAAAAGGCCCCGCACGACCATGTCTATGACGTGACCGGCTCCTTGTGCGAGAACAACGACAAGTTCGCCATCGACCGCCCGCTTCCGGAAATCGAGGAGGGGGATATCGTGGTGATCCATGACGCTGGCGCCCATGGCCACAGCATGGGATTCAACTACAATGGAAAGCTTCGCCATGCCGAGTATCTGCTGCACGCCGATGGCACGGTGACGATGATCCGCAGGGCGGAGACGATGGACGACTATTTCGCCACACTCCGTTTTCCTGGAGCGCCGGTAAGGATTTGAGGATGTACAAGTTTCCTGTTCGCGTCTATTACAGTGATACCGATGCGGAGGGCGTTGTCTACCACGCCCGTTACCTTGATTTTGCCGAGCATGCCCGCACCGAGATGCTGAGGCAGGTCGGAGTCCAGCAGAGCGCCAGCCAGAAGGCAGGCACCATGCTGGTCGTTTCCTCGATCACGATTGATTTCAAGCGTCCCGGTTATCTGGACGACCTTTTGACGGTCGAGACCGAGGTGGAGAGCTCCAAGGTCTTTTCCCTGGTGCTGCGGCAGACAATCAAGCGTGGTGACGAGGTGCTGGCGCTCCTGTCCGTCAAGATCGCCAGCGTCAGTGTCGGGACGAAACGCCCTGCCCCTCTCAAGCGGGGCGTCGTCGATGCGATCATGGCCCTTTAATCCACCGGGTAGTTCACCGTGACGGAAACGCTTCCGATCGAGCCGGGCTTGCCGGAAGTGATCACCACATCATAGCGGTGGCTGCCCAGTTTCTTATCCTTCAGGAGGAGGGAAGCGGTGTTCGCTCCCGCAATCAGGGTTCCCTCGTGATACCACTGATAGGAAAGGTCTTCTTTCCGCAATCCAAGCGAGGCCAGGTTGGTCGGCTCGGCTGTCAGGGTCACCTGCGGACTCTGGGCCGTCACCACCTCTGGGGCGCTACGCACCTTCGCCAGGATCGGCAGCGAGGTATCGTTTTTGATGGTCAGGCTGAAGACGTTGGACCTGTCCCCGATTTCCAAAGCGATCTCTCCGCCAGAGAGTGCCCCGTCGACAATGCGGATCGCGCTAGTGGCGCCGCTCGCGTGGGTGCCTTCGGTCAACAGCTCGAGGGCAAGCACATAGCTTCCGCTGGGAAGCCCATCCTTTGTGATCGTCGCCTCTCCCTCCTTCACCTCAGGGGTGATGGCAATGGTCCCTCCCTCTTGGTTTTTCAGAGTCGCGACCAGCTGGAAATCCGCCTTGTTTACCTGGTCCTTCGCCCAAGTGACACGGACCGAGAGGTTCCCGGCTCCGGCCATCCGGTTAAGCGGAAGCTCCGCGACCTTGGTCTTGCTGGTGAACACCACATCGGTCGAACCCTGCGCGAGGGCCGTACCCTCCGCGTTTCGTGCTGTCGCTTCGAGATGCCAGCCTCCGATGGCTAGATGGCCCAGATTGATGGTGTGGCTCCCGTTTTCCTCTTCTCCGGAAAGCGTGAGTGTTGCTCCTCCAGGACCGGTAGCGGAGATGTCGTAGGTGGCGATGGCCAGTGTCTGGCCTGCGGGCAGGATGGATTTTTCCTGAAAAGCGTCACAGGAAAGACAGAGCTTCACCTCTGCTTCGGTCTGCTCGGGTTCCGTCCGTAGCGCCTTGTCGTCACAGCCGATGAGCGCCAGAAGGGCGATCATCCCGTAGAGAATCATCAGTCGTTTCAGGTGCGACCTCCTATCCTATTGAACGGGATTCCTTGCCGTTGTGATGCAAACCATGTATCGTGGAGGCATGCAGGTAACAATCTATCCAGAGGGTCACGTCGGAATCTCCCACTTGTTTCTCGTGGGGGGCTGGGAATCATACGAGGATGTCTCTGCAAGGGTGGATCTCAGCTATCGGGAGAGCCACCTGTTGGCGACCTTCACCATCTGCGAGCCGGAGTTGCGGCGCATGGTGACCGGTTGCAATCAGCAGGTCTGCGAGGACAGCTGTGCCGAGGTCTTTTTGAAAGTTGCGGACAGCGACGACTACGTCAATATCGAGACGAGCGCCAGCGGCGCCGTACACGGGGCTGTCGGCCCAGACCGGCGCCACCGCCGTTTCCTGGACGAGTCCATCCTGGAAAGAATTCCTATCGAGGTGACGATTAAGGAGTGGAGCGACCGCAGGGCTGTCTGGGTCTTGAAGGAGGATCTTGACCTAGCCATGTTGGGCATCGTGCCCAAAGGAACCGACCTGAAGGGATTGCGTCTGAAAGGAAACTTCTATACCTGCGGAGACAAGCTCAAAAAGCCAATCTGGCTACTCTGGAACCAGGTCGACAGCCTGAAACCCGATTTCCATCGTCCCGATTGCTTCGGTGACTTGCTCTTCATGTGAGCAAGGTTTCCAGCGAGGCCCGGGCATGGGCCTCGAGCTGCTCCACGCTCCATCCGAGCCTGGTGGCAAGCTTCCGGTACCAGGCCTCGAGTGCCTGGCGGTACCTGTCGGAGGCGGAAAGGTCGCTTTCCACCGTAAAGGGGAGTCCTTTGATTTCTTCCAGCCGGTTCCAGAGGTTTGTCCGCTCGACGCGGGGACCGAGAGATATGACCGCGCCCTTGCCGGTTATTGCCTTGGCGGTCTCGACGCTACCGGTAAAGCCGTGCCAGAGGGCCGCCACCGTTCCGTCCAGAATTCCGAGCATAAGCCCATCAGCTCCTACCACATGCAGCGAAACCATGCGGTGCGTGTTCCGCGCGATCGAGAGGAAGTTCCTCAGAACCATCAGCTGTCCTTCCCGGTCAGGAAAGCGCCTGTCCAGGCCCACTTCGCCGATTTGCATCTCCTGCTTTTGTGCTAGGAGCCCTTCAAGGCGCGCGAAATCGACATCCAGACAGGGAGGGAGCAACCCGAGGGACGGAATGACCTGGCCATGGGTGGTCCGTAGCGCCTCGTCCCATTCAGCCTCGCGGCTGGTACAGAGAATGCCCTCTGCCGGTTCCTGGAAAGGAAGATGAAAATGGGCGTCAAGCATGGTCATACCAGCAACAGCAGGTAGCAGATGACGATGGCGGCCGCGATGCCGACGATTGTCGGACGCTTCGCGTAGCCGATGGCAAAGGCGATGGCGATGGCACCGATACCGGCGTACCACTGCGGCCCATAATCATGGAAGGCGCCGGGGAAGATCAACGCGCCCATGGCGGCGATCGGCAGGATCTGCATGCACTTCACCAGGAAAGGCGGTAGCCGGTCCATCCCTTTGACCCAGTAGGGGATTTCCTTCACGAGCATGGTGGCAAGAGCGCCGCAGAAGAGGATGACGACGGTCGGAATCTGATGGAAGAAACTCATTTCTCTGGCCTCCTGTCGCACAACGCGCCGGCGAAGGTGGCGCTCAGCATGGCGATGACAAACGACCAGCCGGCCCCGACATGCAAACCAAGGGAGAGTACGCTGTTGACCAAGCCGGCGGACAGGCAGACGAGGAGGATCCTGACTCCGCCCTTGCGTACCTCGCCCGCCCACATGGCGCTGAACATGGCGTACAAGGTCACCCCGACGGCCAGTTGCCACTCCGCGGAAAGCAATGCTCCCACGAGGCAACCGACGACGGTGCCGGAGACCCATCCCGAATAGGCGGTAAGCTCAAGGGCGATCATGTATTTCCAGCAAAGGGGCTTGCCCTTCAGGACGGAGACGCTGAATACCTCGTCCGTGGTGAAGAAGCCGACGACAAACCGCTTGAGCCCATGGATGTTGTCCAGCTTTTGGGCTACCGCCGCGCCTTCGAAGGCATAGCGCAGGTTCACCAACGCTATAGAGAGCACAATCTCAAAGATTGCCGCGCCGCTGACAAGCAGGTTGACGCCAAGGAATTGGCTGGATCCGCCGTAAATCGCGATGGAGGAAAAAGTTGCTTCCCAGAGGGAAAGTCCTGCGTTCCGACACACGAGCCCGAACGCGATCGCGGTTGGAAAGTACCCGATGAAGATAGGCGTCCCGTCCACAATCCCTTCGCGCGCCGTGAGAGTAGTCTGGTTCATGATGCTGAAGATAATACCTGGTTCATGCTTCCGTGCTCAAGAGTCCCTGTGCTATGATACTGGCTCAGGAGCATCACATGGGTTTGTTTCTTGCCAATACAGGTCTTGAGTGCCTGAGAGATGGCGACCATCTGGACGAACAGCTGGTTGGAGAGCTGAAAGCGCTGGGCAAAGAGGAGAAGGTGGGGACTGATGGTTCCGCCTATTTGACCTACCTGTTTCCCAGCGGACTCGAGCTGGTATTCCGCATGGGCGGCGATGTTGTCGTCGATGGCGACATGTTTTACGAAGGGCACAGCTTGTGGCAGGCGAAACCTGCCGTCACCATTCCTACGCGGGGATATCTTTCCCTTGATTTGGTACTGGTAGACCTGGCGGGCAGGAACGGTTTCGCAGCGAGCGTCCTGAAACCGGCCACCATTCCTCCCTTTACCAACGAGCAACGACTCGACCTTTCGGTCAGTGCCTTCCCGATCGGGCTTGACGCCTTCGACAACCGGAAAAGCTACGAGGCGGCCACAGACGAGAAGGTCCGCCTGCAGGATGGACAGGTGATTCCATACAATTACCTGATGAGCAGGCAAGAGGGACTGAAACCGAAGGAACAGGAGTTCTTCAACCACAAGATCCAGTTCAACCTGTTTGCGGGTGAGGTGGTGGCGCTGGAGAAGAAGGACAACCAGTGGCATGCCTCTTCCTTCCAGGTGGCGACGGTGCGTACCGCCCTTGGCAACCTTGATGTTGTCATCGGTGCCGGACAGGTCAAGACGTCCCTGCATGAAGGTTGCTACCTGTTCGGGGAGGCTCTGATCAGCGCCAAAGTGCTCGCGATTGACGGGAAAGCGCTCTGATTTTCTGAAAAGTGTCCTGTTTTTGGACACTTTCTTGACAACTTGCCCTTTCCCTGTCCATTATGGAGGCATGTCAAACTCCACGATAACAAAGAGGGCTCTGGCGAGCTCGCTCAAGGAATGTATGGCGGAAAAGCCCTTGGAGAAAATCTCGATTGGCGAGATTTGCGCGAAGTGCGACTTGAACAGGAAAAGTTTCTACTATCATTTCCGCGACAAGTTCGAACTGGTCAACTGGATTTACGATACCGAGATCAACGACAAGGTCAACGGGTGCCTGAAGACGATGTCCACCAAGGATATCGCGATGATGATCTGCCAGTACCTGTTCGAGAACCGCACCTTTTACCTGAACGCGTTGGAGGTATCCGGCCCCCATTCCTTCCATGATTACTTCTGCAGGCAAATCCAGCCGATCGTCGACAAGACGTTGCATGCCTCCAGTGATGATTCCTTGGACCTGGAGGAACTCAGCGATGTGATTGGGGACTTCTGCCTTTCGGCGGTCAGGCGCTGGATCGGACACCCTAACCCGGCAACCCCAGAGAAATTCCTGGAGAACCTGACCAATGTCAGCGTCACACTCTGCGGACGCATGCTCTCCGTGTTCCTCTGAGGCGGCCGGAGAGGGTAGGGCCGTGCATAGTGTTAGGGATGTTCGTGCTCTATAAAACCTGACACATTTCTTGTCCAAATGAACTTGGTGGTTTGTCTTCAGGGTAGGACAAAAGAAGCCAATGTCTCCATGCAGTGCCCGCTAGGGCAACATCAAACTTTCGGCTTGTTCTTTGCCCCTTTTGGGCGCCCGGGGCCTTTCGATGCCGCGAGTTTCTCGAAAGTCTGCTGGTCGATCAGGTATACTCCAGCCGTCTTTGGCACGTCGAGCTTCACAAGTGCTCGGGTTATGCTGCTCTTCGCCCTTCCGAGTTTCTCGGAAACTTCGTTGACCGTATAAAAATCCTTCATCTTTACATCCTTACAACAACAATAAGGATTGCAACGGTCAAAATCGTGTTGATTATGGTAAGAATCAGTTTCAGATTGTCCTTCATCTTTGGCTCCTATGTATAGTATGGCACAGGGAACCAATATGCAAAAATAGAAATCGCTTTTGAGTCAGGTCCCAAGGTTGATGCCAGCTTCTTTGCCGTGAAATGGCCGTGATGCGGTTGGTTTGTCCTGTTGGAATTTCGTAAGCACCGTCGCTGAGGCGATATGTCATCCTGCTGTGTGGTATGACGATGGTTCGTGATGCCTCATGGCTTCTCTGGCACAAGGGCCAGTGATGGTAATTGATGCCAAAACTGATGCCACCACCATCACCGACTCTCTGATAACTTGTCAGTATGCCAAGAGATACGGTATTCGGGCTGGTCGGAATCGAAAAGCGGGCCTTCCGTAGCAGGGATACGCAACTCATGACATATATTACAATTAATCTTACATCTATTGCTGTACTTTATCAATATTTACATGCGGTGTGATGGTAATTGATGCCAAAACTGATGCCACCACATGCTATAAGCACACCTTCGTCATGAAATCTTCGGGCGATAGGATGGTGATGTCCTGCCCTGCGGCCTTGGCCTCGTTTGCCTGGTCGTTCTTCAGGACCCCGGAATTTTTCCCGCGTACAAGGTACCGGGTCCGCTTGGTCACCGTATTGCCTACCAGTCCACCTTGGTCCACTACAGCCTGCATCGCCATAATCCGCGGAATGGGGAGGTTACCTGTGAACACGACATGCGTCTTGTAGAAGAAGCTGCTTGGATCCGGTTCTTTCCTAGGGACGATATCCTTCAGAGTGATCCTGTAGTACTTCTCTTCTGGAACCCTAAGGAGGCTCATGTCGAGATGGATTCCGTTCTGTGCGGCCAGCTTCTTGATCTTCTGGACAAGACGAAAGATGCTGACGAGGACATCCTCTCGGCATTCGGGGCAGGTGATTCGGAGGAATGAGGGAGCTTGGTCCGAAGGCGACGAAGGTGCTGTGTCAGGTCTTCGTCGCCGACTATCACAAGTACATCTCAAGTGTCACCACAGGCAAACGCCGTGCAGGAATGATGGAGAGGTCCATGATCCAGCGGCAACAGGACGATCTCGCCAGGGCGCGGTCTGACGACTGGCCTTGGGTGTTCAGCTGGGAACGAGCGACCTCGCCTCTTATATGGATGGCTGCAAACCTGTGCTTCCCTGACGGAGTGATGATGGACAAGGTTCTCAGGTTAGAACCGTGGCAGGTATTCATCGTCATGGTAATGTTCGGCTGGGTAAACGGTAATACCGGGGTGCGTCGCTTCATGGACGCCTACATCGAGGTTCCGCGCAAGAACGGCAAGTCGACTCTTGCTGGAGCGCTCATCGACTACATGGCTTTCAGTTCCGCCGAGGGAAAAGGCTCCCCATGCTATATCGGCGCGACCTCTCTCGATCAGGCGGGAGACACGTTCAGGCGCGCATATGGGTGTCTGCGCAAGTGGGAAGGCAACGGGCTCCGAGTCAGCGATTCGAAGAACAACAAGGAAATCGTATATGGCAGACAGAGGATCACCGCAATCAGTGCTGCGCCAAAAGATGGAAAGCTTAGCCATTGTTTCATATGCGACGAGTACCATCAGCATGTATCAAATGAGTTGATCAACTCGATAGTGTCAGGGTCAGTGTCTGACCCGGAATCCATCACAATCCGCATCACTACTGCAGGGACAAACTTACAAGGAGTCTGCAAACATGAACATGACAAATGCGTGCGCATCATTCAAGGCGTCGTGCGGACAGACCGGTATTTCGTTGCGATCTTCTGCCCGGACGACGGCGACGACATCTCCTCGCCGATCACATGGGAGAAAGCCAACCCGAACTGGGGTGTCAGCGTCGATGTGGATTCGTTCCGCGCGCGTTGGGACTACGTGCATGACAGCGAGAGCGACAGAGTGGACTTCAAGACAAAGAATCTCAACATGTGGGTCGACTCTAATACCAGGTGGGCCAACATGCCGGTATGGAGAGAGAAGTGTTGTCACACGATCGACGTCATATCTCTAGAAGGTCGATGGTGCTGCGCGGGATTGGACTTGTCAGGCAACTCGGACTTCACCGCGTTCACTCTTGATTTTCCTGAGGATGTGGATGATGGGGTGCGCCATATCCAGACGCACATGTTCTGGGTTCCGGAGAACCGAGTTACGATGCTTGAGAGACAGCTTCGCGTGCCACTCCGACAATGGGTCAGACAGGGACTTGTCCAGGCGACTCCTGGAGACGTGGTCGACTATGCGATTGTCGCCCAGTATATCGAAGAAGTGCACAAGCGCTATGACCTGCAGCTGATCGCTTGCGACAAATGGAAGATCGACAACCTGCAAAGGAATATGCCGCCGTGGTTCGAGGATGTGGCAATCATCTTCAGTCAGGGAATGATGAGCATGTCTCCGTCCATCAAGGAGTTCGAGCGGAACTATCTGCTCGGGAATATTGTCAACAACAACGAGGTCGAGACGTGGATGATGAGCTGTGCGGACAGCAAGCAGGACGAGCACGGAAACATCAAGCTTGTCAAACCGTCTTTGGGCAGGAGTGCGAGCCGGATCGATGGCGTCATCACCGCGATCATGGCGTTCGATACCTCGTCGACCCACTGGGATACCGGGTTGTCTGAGGAAGAGGTAGGCGACTCGATATTCTTCGCTTGATGAGAAGTTACGGAGTCCGCAAGCATATATTCCGGTTTTATTGTATCAATATCCATAGAGGTATTCCGAGATGGGATTATTCAATAGGCGCAACAAAGTCAATGAATCCACTTCTGGGGTGACAATCGGAAGTGGGTCATCGCTTGGTATGCTTGCTACGCAGCGGGACTATAAGGCGCTTGAAAATAGCGCCTTCTGGGACTGCGTCAGACAACTTTGCATGACCTACGCGACAATGCCTCTGCATCTTTATCGCCCCACGGGTTCAGGCTGGCAGGAGATCTACGATTCGCGCATAGCAGTCCTGATGGACCACCCGAACTACTACATGACCTCCTACGAATTCCGTTGGGCGATGGGCTTCAACTACGAGCTCTTCGGCGTGGCATACGCAATCATCGAGCGGGACATCCAGGGAAGGATTGTGGCGCTCTATCCGGTATCACCCCGCAACATCTCTCGTGTCGTACTTTCTGACGGGACTCTTGGATACTGCTATGGGCCGACCGGACAGCTCCTGGGCGAGCGGGACATCCTGAAGGTCAGCCACACGCCGATCGGCTACCGCGAGTATCTCGCGCCGCTCTTCTACGCGGACAAGGACGTGGAGATCGCGTCCGCGAACAAGCAGCTCCAGAAGAGCTTCTTTGACAAGGGGACTTCCCTTGGCGGTGTGGTCACGGTTCCAAAGGGGACGAAGAAAGAGGTCAAGGAAGAGATCAGCCGGGCTATCCAGGCTGGGTATAGTGGCAGTGCGAACGCCTTCAAGACGATGGTCATCGAGGACTCGATGAAGTACGAGGCGTTCCGGTTCAGCGAGGGGGACACAAAGAACCTGATCGATGCCCAGTCCTGGAGCGTAAAGGAAGTAGCAAGGCGCTTCGGCGTCCCGGCTTCATGGATCGGAGACACCTCCAACTCGACCGTAGGCAACTCGGAGCAGCAGGGCCTGTATCTCGTGACGTATGCCCTGCAACCTCGCTTCATAAGCTGGGAGACTGCCCTGCTCAAGATTGTCGAGAAGCCGGGCGACCGGTTCAAGTTCAACTTCCGTGGGCTCCTTCGGGGAGACCATGCCACACGCGCGGCATTCTACCACAACGCCATCGCCGATGGATGGATGAGCATCAACGAGGTCAGGGAGCTGGAGGACATGAATCCAGTCGAAGGCGGTGACCAGCACTTCATCCCGATGAACTACACGACAATCGACAAGGTCGGGCAGACGACAAACAACGGCTGGGACATGAACGCCGTTTCGCATGGCGACAACAAGCTCACCGACAAGGTGCTGAGGGACATGGCTTTTTACAGGGACGTGACGACGGTCACCAAGAGCTCCAGGAGCAAAATCGAGGCAATCATCCGCAAGGACATGAAGGAGGCGATCGACTGGCTACGCGAGCACAAGGAAGAGACCGCTGACGCCATTGCCACCGGCTTCCAGAATTGGGCGGAAGGCAAGGCTGCCGAGTGGGGCTCTTCATATGCCGAAGTCTACAAGGAGATCATGGCGCGTCTCTATCCAATCGTGCAGAAGCAGGTCGGCACTGACGCGCAAGTCAGCGCAGACAGCATGGAGGCGTTTGCCGCCAAGTGTGGTATGGATGCGGCAAGTCGTTGTGTGAGCACTCGTGTCAGGCAAGTCTCGACGAAGCTCGCTGGAGCATCGCAGGACGACATCGAGGACGATATCGACGAGCTTGACGAGCACTGGACGCAGGACGTCCCGGCTCAAGAATCGGGAGACGAGACACACAGGGCAGGCCAAGCGTTCGATGTGTTCCTATACCAGCAACTCGGCGTGCAGTACATGCACGTGGTCGCAAGCCCGGACGCATGCGAGTTCTGCGGACAGCTCGACGGCAAGGTGACAAGCGTTGACGGCAACGTCATCGCGAAGGGGACAGACCTGACAGATCCGCAGGGGAATGTCATGCACATCCATCGCGACCTGGCGCATCCGCCGTGGCACACGGGATGCAGATGTGTGGTGGCTCCAGGCAAATAACAACGAGGAGAGGATATGAGCAAGAAGACATTGATGGTGGATACGCTGATGCTGGATGCGTCCGACTTCAAGCCGGTAAAGCTGACCGAAGAAGAGGCAGGGCAGTACAGCGCGCACTGGACCGCGCCGATCTGGAACATCGGTAAGATCAATCTCAACGGGCGTGTGTATACGCAGGATCTTGCCGAGCGGGTCTGCAAAGAGAACAAAGCGACCGGCGTCTGCGACGGGCATGATCCTGACTATCACTATGAGTATGCGAATTATGTCGCGGTTGCGAAGAATCCGAGGATCGATAACGGGCAGCTTGTCATCGACCTCTATTTCGTTGACGAGGACTACGCAATGAAGTTGGACAAGCTCCGCGCTATGGGTGTAGGAATCGGCGTAAGCTCCGTAGGATACGGCGAGCAGGATGCTGATGGAGTAGTCAACCCGCTCACCTATGAGCTGATCCGATACTGCGACTTCGTGCAATACCCGGCCAACAGTACCTACGCCAGTCCGGCTGGCGACAAGCCTGCTTCGCAGGGTTCTGCGGGACAAGGCGAGAACAAGGAAACTGACAGCCAGGGGCCTGCTATGGCGACGGCTGGAAAATCTTCTGAGGAGAAGCATATGGAAGAGAAGAAGAAAGAGGGCATGGCCTCTACCGAGCAGGCCATGGATGAGCAGAAGCGGAATCTCGATGACGAGCAGAAGAAGAACGCTGCCGGTGCATCCGGGATTGTCGACGGCGAGAAGAAGCCGTCACAGACGATGAGCGAGTCGAAGAAATTCGTCAATCGCATCATCGAGGCGGTGACGGTCGGGACTTCCTTTGCGGGAACTGTGCCGACAGAGATCGCCAGCGAGATTGTCAAGAAACGCAACACTCTCGCACAGATCCGCGGCATCGCTACCGTGCATCAGGCAAGCGGAGACTACAAGATCGCGGTTGAGTCGACCGGGGTGACGGTCGCCTATACTGGCGAGGGTGCCGCGATTGGGGACAGCACTCCGGACGTGTCCGTGCTGACCTTGTCGGCCTACAAGATCGCCGCTCTGGTCAAAGCCTCCCGCGAGTCCCTTACCGATCCAGCTGTCGACGTGCAGCAGTATCTGGTCGACTCCATCGGCAAGGCGATGGCAGAGTTTGAGGAGAACGAGTTCCTGAACGGCACCGGGTCGAGCAACAACCACATCACCGGCATCCTGACCACGCTGGCGCTGACGGCCAACAAGGCCCAGGTGATTACAGCCGCTTCAGCGACCGCGCTGACTTGGGATGACGTCTCGCAGATCGACGCCGTTCTTTCGGCCTACGCGCCGAACGCAACCCTGGTCATGAACCCGGCGACCGCCAACGCGATCCGGCTCCTGAAGGATGGTGGCGGGCATTTCATCTTCCCGCAGAACGAGCCGCTTTCCATGGTGCTTGGGCACCGCGTCCTGGAGAGCAAGTTCATGCCGAAGATCGCTACCGGCGCAAGCGTTATCGTGGCAGGCGACTTCAGCTACTACCACATCGCCGACCGACAGGGTCTCGATGTTCAGGTCCTGAACGAGCTGTATGCGGCCAACGACCAGGTAGGCATCAAGGCGGTGGAGAGGCTTGACGGCAACTGCGCGCTGCCTGAGGCTTTCTGCGTCGTCAAGATGGCCTGAGGCGAGGTGATCCGATGAGCGTGCTGGCCCCTTCCGATCTACGCAAAACGTACAACATGAACCTTCCTGCATCTGCCGATGCGGTCTGGCAGGACTGCATCGACACTGCGGAGGACCAGTGTAGGCGTGTCCTCGATGTCGGAGGGGATTGGAGCGCCCAGAGGACCGCATACTTTGACGCGGCAGACGTGCGGAACGGACTGCTCGCCCTCGGGCGGGCGCCTGTGCTGGCGTTGCGGGTCTGGCTCGATGACGGAAGCCGTACGTGGCCAGGCCTGCTCGACGCGGGAAGCTACCGCCTCGACCCGGAGACTGGCATCGTGGTGCTGTACGGGTCTCCCGCAATCCCTGAAGAGCGTGACGCGGTGAAGGCCGAGTTTACCTACGGTTGGACGGCTGATTCGATTCCCGCAGGCATCAAGAGGGCCATCGCGTGGACGGCTCAGTACATCGCCAAGATGACGGGTTCGAACCAGATCGGCATCTCACAGCGGACCAACGTCGACGGCGGAACGGAGAGCATCGAACAGTCGATGGTTCCTGCGGCTGTCATGAAGACGTTGGATTATTACCGCACGGGGAGGATTGTCTGATGTCCGACGGATTCATTGTGAGGCTGGAGAGGGAGAACTTCGACAAGTGGCGGCGCTACGTCTCAACCCACCTGCAGTACAACATCAATGGCTTTCTCGGCAAGGCAGGCAACGAAGCAGCGGCGTGGATCAGCGCCACTTATCTTCATGGGAAGGCGATGAAGCGGATTACCGGAACTACCATCGGGCATTTTGGGGTCAGGTGGAGCAAGCGGTACAAGTCCTTCCTTCTTGCACCTGGCTACAAGATCCGAGGCAATCAGAACTATCTTGCCCGCTATGTCGGCACGAAGCACGAGTTCGTCCGGCCTGGATTCGAAGCATACTTCGGCAGCCATAACATCACCGAGACGCTGGAACAGGTGATCCGGAAGACGATGGAGGAGATGAGATGAGAAAGCTTGTGAGCCGCACGTCGAAGCTGCTCGACGCGGTCGGAAGTTTCCTGATGAAGGAACTTGCCGCCGGGTGCGAGGAGTGGAACGGCAAGGACGAAACGCTCGGCCTACCTGCAATCCTTCAATGCCACCATGGATACTGCGAGCCTATGAACGGGCTGACGGTCTATCCGTCGCTGATCCTGATCGTGCAGGGACGGGAAAGCGGAGATGCCTTCTTCGTCACTTACAACATGACGATCGGCATCGCCATCAAGTGCGACGACTCGGCGACGCTGGTGCGGTGGGGCGAGGCGTATGAGGACATCCTGGAGGATGTGGTCGATTCTGACCACTCTCTCGGAGGTGCGGTACTGGACGTGAACGGCCAGGAGATGAACAAGGATTTATCGAGCGGCACGTACCTGATCACGCTTGACTGTAACGTGTCGGTCGACCGTGGAGGATATGTCTATGCAGAGAACGAGTACAGCGCAGACTCTGATCCGTGAGTGGCAGTGCGAGCGCTGCGGGACCAAGGCTCCGAGGGCCGAGGGAGATGAGACAAGGCGCAATTGCCCTGTCTGCGGAAGCAAGATGGTACCGATTGTTGAGTCGGGAGAAGAGACCAAGCAACTTGAAAGATTGGAGGATTGATTATGGCAGTAATGGCAGGAGTTGACGGAGTCGTCAAGTTTGGGACGAATCAGATCGGATACATCGATACCTGGTCAATCACAAGGACGCAGAACACAGGAGAGACGAGCCAACTAGGAAAAAGAGATCAGGAGTATCTTGCGACCAACCGCAACTGGAGCGGGTCGCTTTCCGGCTCATTCGATTATTCAGACGCAGCACAGAAGGCGGTCATCGACCAGCTGATTGGTGACGGTGTTGGTACGGTGTTGGCGGCTACGTTCGTCGCGAATGCAGATCTCACGCTGAGTGGCAATATCATCATCACCAGCGTCGCCATCGGAGCGAGTCATGGCGACAAGATCACACTGAGCATCAATTTTCAGGGTACCGGCAAGCTGTCGTCTGCGGCGGCGTGAGAGCAAGGAGGATGATATGATAATCTCTATCGAGCGGCAGAAAAATTGGACAATGGAAGGACACCCGGAGGTGAAAGTCGCGTACAAGGTGCCGACAGCCGAGGACTTTGAGAGAATCGTAACGGACAAGCCGAGCGACTGCGATCTCTTCAAGCAATTCGTCACCGGTATCAGTGGTGTCACTGACGAGCAGGGCACCGAGTACAAGCCGGAGGACATCGTCCAGCTGCCAGGCACCTGGGCGATTGTGACCGGGGTGGCGCGGGGAATTGTCGAGTCAGCAACATTAGGAACCGCAGGAAAAAACGAATAGTCGCCTTGTATTCGCTTGCGTGTGAAGGCTTCGACGAGCATACGAGGCGGCACTATGGTGGAGCGAACCGAACGGTCGACCTGAGAAGCGGCGTGACGGTGAGGTTTGACGACATCCCGTCCTACTTCCGCGACGAGTATCTGGATTCGGCTGTCCGGTTCTATCTCCGGTACAGAAAGATGGGTCTACCGTATCCGGGCTGGGGGGCTTGCCCGAATATTCTTGTGGAAATCGTAGATGTCTTGGAGCCTCTTGACCGGCTCTATCACCCGAAGAGGGACTGGCTGTAATGGCGTTGTTTCCGGACGAATCCAGGTCTACAAAGTTTGGCGTCAAGCTGATGCTTGGCATCGTCATTGGCGGGTTCGGCGGCTTGGTCGGACTGATCGGACTAGGCATCGAGCCGGTGCTTGGCATCGTCATCTGGTGCCTATCCGTCATCATCTACAAGTTCGTGGTTCATATTCTGTTTGGCTGACTAGGGAGGAGCTATGTCTGTTGGAGGCATCAAGATTCCGATTACCGCGACGACGACACAGGCAGTCGCCGCGTTGCGTGACGTCTCGAGCAAGGTCGACCAGATTGCCAAAGCACATGTAGGGCTACGTGGATCTATTCAGACAATTGCTGCACTTGGTGTTGCGTATCATACGGTCTCATCTACCATCAGCACCATGGTGAATGCAGGCAAGGCGCTTGTATCAGAGTACGCCGCTGGGGCAAAACAGACGATCACCATGCAGTCCGCAGTCAAAACGATGGGAACACAGATGGGCGTCACGACTAAGGATGTGTTCGAGCTCGCAACCAGTCTGAAGCAGGTCACCACATACGACAACGACACACTAATCGGAGTACAACAGCTTCTTATCGCTACGAAGAGCTTGTCGAAGGACGGCCTCAAGCAGGCAACGAAAGCATCCCTAGACTTGGCGACTGCGATGGGCACCGACGCGAAGAGCGCGGCATCATCGCTTGCACGCGCGCTTGCGGATCCAGCGGACAACATACGCGCGTTGCGCTCGGCCAATATACAGTTCACTGATGCGGAAGAGGATCAGATCAAGACCCTACAGAAGTCAGGCAAGCTCTGGGATGCACAGCAGATCATTTTGGAGAAGGTCGAGAAAACTTATGGCGGCATGGCAAAGGCTGTCGGAGACACTGACGTCGGCAAGCTGGATCGCATTACCGGAGCCATGGGAGATCTCAGAGAGTCGCTTGGAGGAGCTCTTGTTAATGCCATCTCGCCATATCTTGATCATATCTATGATTCTATTGTGAGGATTCAGAGTTGGATTGACGAGCACAACGCGGCAACATCACTGAGCATGGCGTTGCAGAACGGCGGAAGTCTTGCTGACTTCGACACTTCGGCCTTGACCGAACGATACATACAGAGAAGCAGGGAGCGAAGCAGCCTGCTTGTCGATATCGCCCAGTCGGGACTTCTGGACGCAAGTGGTAACGTCATTGACCCGGCATCACTCGGAGCCGCGAACAACCCGACAGCATCGGAACTCTACCGGTCTTGGACAACACTCAATGACGAGATGACCCGGATAACCAGGGAACTCGCATCGCGCAATGCCGCATCTACTCTGTCATCCGCTGTACCTGCAGCCGCTGGCGGTGGCGCAGTCTCTGCGTCATCTGACACAATGCTGACACAATATGGCAGTCTTTCTCAATCGTATCAGCTCCGGCAGAAGCAGCATGACTTAGTCGCCGCCACACTGGAGTGGGCGAAGGCTGATGACGGGTCTGTCACAAAGCAATACTGGAACGAGATCAGGACGGCAATCCGCAAGCAGATAGACGATATGCTAAAACCAGTGGCGAGTGGCGACGCACCGAATGTCACCAGTGCCATTGGCGACTTCCTATCATCTCATGCAGGCATGAGCACGACCATGCAGGTCGCAGACATCGACAGCCAGCTCGCCCAGGCTAAGGCCCTTCGCCTGAAGGGCGGGATGTCCGACATGGAAGCCGACTCCATCCAGGAAGTCATCGACAAGCTGCAGAAACAGAAGGACGAGCTGCTTGGCATCAGCGATGCGAACGAGCAGGTACAATCTAGCGCCGAGAAGTATGCGGAGGCATATGCCGAGTCGACGAAGTACATCAGTCAGGCGACACAGATGTTGAGTGCGTTCCAGGAGCTTGGCAACCAGCTGATGCAGAACGACGTGGATGAGCTTACAAAGCGTCTCGATGATGCAAAGTCGGCATGGGACGATTACTTTGACAATCTCGAGAGACGGCAGGAGACACAGAAGACCTCTCTGGCCGTCATGTATGACGAAGGTCTGATTAGCGCCGAGGATTATATCAGTGCGATGACTGACCTGGACGACTCGTATGAGGACGCGAAGAAGCAGCGCCAGGACGAGGAGGACGCTCTCGAGGCTGAGGCGAACAAGGCGAAGGAGAAGCAGTTCAATGCGAACAAGTTGAACAGCATCGCGCAGGTCCTCATCCAGGGAGCGCAGGCAACTGCGGCAGTCTGGGCGAATCCTGGTTGGCCTGCCGCCATCCCGCTGACGGTCATGCTGGGTGCGATGAACACGGCGCAGGTCGCCACAATCGCGGCGCAGAAATATACGCCGATGGCTGTCGGCGGAATCGTCTCAAAGCCGACGCACGCCTATATCGGCGAAGGCGCCGAGGCCGAAGCGGTCATGCCGCTCTCACACCTGTCAAGGATGCTCTCCAGCAAGGGCATGGATGCCACCGGAGGTGGGGTCATCAACATCAGCATCAGCATGGGCGACGTGTACGACCCTGACCAGATAGCGGAGCAAGTGTATCAGGGAATCAATAGGGCGCAGGAGCGTGGGGTGCTGCCTGCATGGAGCGTGAGGTAAGCTATGGACAACTTGTGGACGATTAGGATTTTCTTCGATGGCGATGCTGCCGATCCGGCTGTATATCCGCTCAAGTCATGCTCGATTCCCAGGTGTGTCGGTGCCGCCGGTACGCATGCACAGCAGAAGGCGACGGTCTCCATTTCCGGGCCCACTGTCAGCCTGTCACTCAAACTCGTAGGACGGAAGGAACAGACCAAGGCCGAGATTTACGAGGGCACCGCCATCCGCTTCACCGGACTGATCGATACCGATTGGGACTTCGACGCGAAAGGCAGGCTGATCGAGTCAGTCAGCCTGACGGTCATGGACTACTCGGGCAAGCTCAAGATCGGAGTGTTTGGGAAGGATGTAGCGCCGGAGAATGCCAGGCTTGTCAGAGGCCCGCAAAGATGGCAGAACTATGCCGTCTGCGACCCCGCTAGACAGGACACCTCCATTGTCCACCAGATCCTGAAGCTTGCGGCTGGATTCCTTGGGATCACGATTCCGGTCAAATGCGACGCCACGTGTACAACCCGGCTCGACTACTTCCAGCTCGAACAAAATCCCGACCTGAAGACACAACTAGAACAGCTCCTAACGGAATTTCGGCTCGACTATATATTCGACGCTGACAACTCCATCCGCATCATCTCCACCGATTCCAACGGGGAGCCGGTGGCGACCGTCACCGACTTCCGCAACTCCCTGAGAGGAAGCGGCAGCGTGTACAAGCCGAAGAGCATCAAGGCCACATGGCGCAAGTACGAGCGTCGCGTCGGGGAGAAGATCGGGGAGGGCTATCACAAATCGGACAGCGTCAACTCCAGGTCGGTAGAGTACGGGCAGGATGTCACCTGGTCGCTTCCCGACGGGGCCAATCTTGACGGCTGGGAAATCGTGTCTATCGAGAACCTGAATCCCGGCTCCACATGGACGGAGACGGGAGTGACGCATCCGAGGATTGACGGGGCGTCAGCCAAGATTACGAGCTACGACCTGGAAGGCTGCCACATCGTGATGGAGCGCCATGGAGCCTGCGCCAAAGGATACATCAGGGCACGGATCACCGCAGACATCGTCATCAGGTACAACAAGACGAAGGAGCTGTACAGCAATCCAGGTACCACACAGGAGTCTCTCACGCTGCTCCATCACCATCAGCTGTCATCTAGCGACGGCATCGAGGGAGCCACCGAATATGCCATGTACTATGAGGCCATGAAGCGGAAGGCGTCGACGACATACACATTCAGCAGCCTGTCTGAATATGCGCCAGGGGCAATCGTGACGTTGTCAGAGTCATCAGTCACCGGCATCAGCGCCAAAGTGCGCATCCTCGAGCAGACGCTGGACCCGCTTACCGGCATCTACAAGTACAAAGCAGAAGGGGCAGGGGACCTGGACCTCAAGGAGGCCATAACCAAGGCGGAGACCAGCGAGGACCATCCCGTATATGGCGGCGACTTCCTGGAGTTGTCGGCCGATCTGGACGAGTCGACCGGGGTGGTCACAGTGGTGGCAGAGGGGGATGCAATCGACTATTACGGTCTCACGCCTGCGTGGGATCTGAACGGTACCAGCGTGACGTCTACCGGATCGTCGGTCACGTTCCCGGTCAGAGACCTTGCATTGAGCGGAAACGTGGTCACGTGTACTGCGACGCTCAACGGCGAGACAGTCACTGCGACATACGATATTGACCAGCTTCTATCGGCACCTACGCTGGCAATCTTCACCGGGGACGGTTCGCTCTTCCCGGCTGGATCGGTGAATGCGACGCTGTCTGCCGTGCTGATGCGCTCAGGCGTCGATGTCGCGCTTGCGAACGAGTCCGTATTCCGCTGGACACGCACCTCAACCGATACGGTCGCGGACGCGACATGGAACGCCTCAGCGAAAGCAATCGGCAAGAGGTCTGTCATCATCACCGACCCGGACCTGGTTGATGGCAATGCGGTCTTTTCGGTCTCATGCACAATCGGCACGACCACCTATACGTCGGCGGGATTCTCGATTGTCGCAGTGGCAGACGGACAGTCCGGCTGGAGCAACGCGACGTGCCAGCTGTTCAAGCGCTCTGCAACTGCGCCTGCCAAGTACGACGGTTCCGCTCTCACATATACGTTTTCCACGGCAACACTTGCCGGGAACAAGGGCTCATGGTCAATCACGATTCCTTCGGGTTCTGACCCCCTGTACGTCATCTACGCGCCCGCCTTCGGACAAGGCGAGAATGACATCGTGGAGCCCAGCGACTGGACTGTGCCTGCAATCTTGAGCGAGAACGGGACGCGAGGCGAGAACGGCGATACCGTCGCCACCGTCATGCTCTACCAGCGGAGCGCGTCAACTCCGTCCAAGCCGACCGGGGTGGTCACCTATAACTTTCTGAGCGGACAGGTCTCGAATACCGGCTCTTGGAGCAACACCGTGCCCGCAAGCGACGGAAACCCGCTGTGGGTAATCACGGCGGTTGCGTCGGTCACCGGCTCGAGCAACGTGCACGAGGACACCATCCAGCCATCCGAATGGAGCACCCCCTCCATCATGGCCAAGGACGGAGAGCAGGGGCCACAAGGCGAACAAGGGATTCAAGGCATTCAGGGTATCCAAGGCCCGCAAGGCGAACAGGGAATCCCGGGAAAGGATGGCACGAACGGCAAGACGTCGTACTTCCATATCAAGTATGCCCCTGTGCAATCTCCTGCCGCATCACAGATGACAGAGACCCCATCGGATTATATCGGCACATACGTTGACTATACGGAAGCTGATTCCACAGACCCGTCCAAATATACATGGGCGAGATTCAAGGGCGTGCAGGGCGAGCAAGGCATTCCGGGCACAAACGGGGCGAATGGGGAGACAAGCTATCTGCACATCGCCTACGCCAACTCCGCTGATGGAAGTACCGGATTCACAACAAACGACGCAGAAAGCGCTGGCAAGCTCTATATCGGACAGTATACGGACTTCGTGCAAGCAGACAGTTCCAGTCCGGCATCATATCACTGGACGAAAATCAAGGGAGAGACTGGCGCCACCGGACCGCAAGGAGAGAAGGGCGAGGCTGGTGCTACTGGAACTTCTGTCACCGGCATCGTAGAGGAGTACGCCCTATCCACGTCGAGCACGTCCGTTACTGGGACGTGGGGAACGGCGGTACCTACGCTGACGCCGACGAACAGATATCTGTGGAACCGGTCAAAGACACAGTACTCCAATGGGACGGCCTCGGGATACACTACGCCAGTCGTAATCGGTGTATATGGCGACAAGGGGGATACTGGAGGAACGGGCGCCACCGGTCGTGGCATCTCTAGCATCACGGAGTACTATCTTGCCTCCGCATCCCCAACAGCTCCGTCCGCGTCTGATACGGGCTGGAGCACGTCAGCACAGACCCCGACGGAAGCGAAGCCCTATCTGTGGAATAAGACGGTCGTCACGTACACGTCCGGGTCCCCGACCACAACCATTGCCATGATTGGACAGAGCATTAAGGGCAATCCGGGTGCTACGGGAGCGACCGGCAACGGCATCAAGAGCGTGACAGTCACCTACGGCGTGAGTTCGTCCGCGTCCACCCAGCCGACCAGCTGGAGCAGCACAATCCCGGCAGTGGCGGAGAACCAGTTCCTATGGACCCGCACCATCACTGACTACACGAACGATGCTGTCGCCGACACGGTGACCTACACCTACGCCAAACAGGGCAAGTCAGGCTCGGCGGGTACCAGCGTGACCATCAGCTCAATCCAGTATCAAGCGGGCACGAGCGCCACGACGGCGCCGACGGGCACGTGGTCGAATAATCCTGTCAGCGTGGCTCAAGGGCAGTTCCTCTGGACGAAGACCACGTTCAGCGACGGCAAGGTCGCCTACGGAATCGCACGTCAGGGTTCCGATGGGAAGGCCGGGGCTTCGGGACGTGGCATCTCCTCAATCGCCTACCGGTATGCGACTACCACAACGCAAAGCCAGCCAGCCGCCAGCTCCATCACCAGCACTACCATCCCGGCGATGAGCAAGAGCGCCAAATATCTCTGGCGCAAGACCGTCATCACATACACCGACTCGACGCAAGACACCAGCGTAGAGCTGATTGCCATCTACGGAGACACGGGAGACAGCGCCAGCATCAAGGACTTCGACGTCGACTTGTCCGCCAAGGCGTTCTCAGTCAGTCCGCGAGGATACACGAGGACGGCACAGACCATCGTGGCGACCTGCACGCTCATACATGTAGCAGTGAGCGCGGTTGCGATTACTTGGAGCTCCACGTCTTCGCAGGTCACGCTCACGCCGTCATCTGACAAGACCACCTGCACCATCAGCGTGGCAGCTCGCGTGGCTCTGCTTCCGTTCCGCATCTCATGCGCCGTGACCGGGATTGGGCTGACGAAGACTTTCTCCGTCGACGTCAAGGCCGAGCCGGGAGACGCCAATGTGCCTGTCTATCTTGGCACAAACTGGGACACGACGAACGCCTACACCCCGGATAACGACCCGATTTGGTCTGGCGACTACTATCTCGACACCAGCACGAATACCCCGATGATTGCGTCCGTGGCAAGCAACGGCACCATCGCATACAGCGCAATGCAGACGGGAAATCCCAACACGGCGCTAATCATGGGCACCGTGCTATCAGACATCCTCGCCCAAGGCTCCGGGGTACAGTCCGCGTGCGTGGCCGTCAACGCATACTTCGGTGCGATTGCCGCCAAGACCGGGTTCATCGAGAGTCTGCGGTCGCAAGTCATCCAGAGCGCCAACTACTCGGAGGACTCAAGCGGCAACCCGGTGACGGGCTACAAGCTCGACGGGCCGAACAACGTCATCAAGGCCGCAAGCATGAAGGCGGTTGGAGGTATGTACAGAGGAATCAGTATTGAAGATGGTAGCATGGAGATAACCGACGGCGATACTTCCATATTCAAGACTGTAAGCGGCGATAACGAAAATGTTGTATCAATATCTGCAAATGGATTGCTAAAATATTATAATATAAATAGTTATCTTGATACATCAAATGTCGCTGAGAATACAGAGAATTCAACGAACTGCATGTTCAAAGGGAAAACGTATCAAAGATATTGCAGAAGCACAAAAACACACAACGTTCAATTATTGAACTACACAAACCCATATTCTCCGCAAGGTCAAAATGTTTACGGGCAAAACATACCGATACCCGATATAACATACACGGTAACAATCGACAATCATTGTGATTCTGTCTCGATAATATGTGAACAGTTTTATGCTTACAAAAGATTAAAGTCTGACGGATCGTATGAGCAGACAATTAGAATCGTAAAAGAACTCAAGTGTAGAATAGGAAATACTGTAACAGTATTAAAAAGTAGTGGAGACATCTATGGTGACAACACATTCTCTCGCACATTGACTGACGTTCCGGCTGGTGCAGTGATAACTTGTACTTATAGTAGTCAATACTACAAATATGTGGTTGCAGGTTCAGACAATCAAAAATATGCTCTTGAGATGCCTCAGGACACATTCATTGTCACGGGAATGGCAGTGCATGAGGAAGGTTATCTGTATCTTCTGAATTTCGATTATTCTGTCGGTGCAAAGATACCTCTAGGGAAATGGTACCTAGCAACAGAGAATCAACTTGTGATTGGGTCTCATTCTTCTTCTGCGACGCACACATTATGCAAAGATTTCTTGGAATTGCTCGAGTTATACAGATCGGCATCAGTCGATGCTAAGTACAACTCCTATTACAATGACGGAACAGTCTCGTTAACAGGACTTAAAACGGTACTTATTTCGTCGATAGATTTTACGGTAAAGACTACAGAAGGAAATTATGGGTACAACGCCAATGAATACATCAAAGGCGTTCCGCAACTGGAATACCATCCAGTTTACGAATTGAAAGGCATTACAGCTCTAAACTTGAACGCGAGCACAGGTATTAGCCAGATTGGCACCGATACCAAGCCCTTTGCCAACACTTGGACGCAGAACATCAACAATGTTCCCGTATCCGATTCGGACAATCAGGTGCTCAATTCCGGCGGCTCGATTGTGGGAGCGATAAACCAGATAAATAGGGATTTGGACGATATCGGGACAATTGTAACAAACACTTATGGGACAGGAATCAAATTGCGTAGCGGTCTCATTGTCAATTTCGGTTATGGATTCTACAACAGCCAAACGGCGCGAGTTACATATCCAATTCCTTTCCGCACTTATGGCATTCCAGTTGCAAATACGTACGGCGTGAACAAGTCTGGCGGATGGATACCAAAAATGAAAAGTTTCTCTGTTACAGGATTCACCTACTATAAGGGCTTCGACGATGAGAAAGTTGTGTGGATTGCAATTGGATACTGACTAGCATTTATAGGGATTTTTCTGTGTTCTTTGTTGATGGCTTGCTAGCGGAGAACGATGGCAACACCATACATGCGTATGGCAGAGCTACGGTATTCCTAGTGCATGGGCTTGCCCTTGTGAGTTTCGCAATCAATGTGCAGGATGTCACGAGCAGCAGCACGTCCGATTTTACTTTTGGCATCCGTCCAGCGAAGCTGTCAGGACTAAACTCGGCCATCCCAGTAATCACTCCAATTGCAGGAGGCACATGCATCTACTCATACAAAGGTTCGGGGAAAACGAATCTTGCAGGCGAGCTGAATGGTAACGGCGGAACGATGTTGACGCTTAACGGCAACTGGCAGTTCGCAAGAGTCTATCAGAATTACCCGTCTACACTAGTCGGCGGATGGCCGACATCCATTTTCTCGACATCGATTAACATGAGCGGAATATGTTTCGGTACATATTAGACCTTGATGGTCTTTTGAGATCATTTTTGTACTTTTATTTTTAGGGGAAGAAATCTAACAATCCTATTGAAAACATTCTGTCCACCCCATCTGGCGGTCACTTTAGTCTTTGCGGGAATAAAAGAAGCTATACGACTATCAAAAGATCCTTTGCCAAACACTGAGCGACAATAGTCCCAAGCAACTTGTACATCATTTATCTCGATATCGATGAAGCTATATCCCGTCATCGATGCCTGGAAATAAAGGAATCCACATTCTTCCGTGGTATAACTGCGTATTCCTTGACTATCATCGACTTCAGGGATGGAGACCCAATTCCCATCTACTTCGATTGAAAGATTAAAGAAATCCCTATTTAAATCTTGACACTCAACGGCAGAAATAGAACGGATGCGTTGTTGATACCATCCCCATCGAAGCGCCATGATGCAACTGCTCCAGCTGGGACAAAAGAATTGACATACATGTACAAACCAGCATTGCCAAGATTGTTTGCGAAAGTCATTATTGTACCGTTTACTACGATTTTGATAGCAGAAGATCTACCTGCCGCCGAGCCGTAGACTGCTAGCAATCCGCACTTCGTTGGAGTATACGTTTTATTCGAGTTCGCTACATCGATCCATCCGCCATCCGCCTCAAGTGTTGCGTTTGTCAAATCCCTATTTACCCAGCCAGTATAGGCTCATGATGATCAGATGAATCGCCATTTATTTGCATAAACCACTCAAAATTTTTGCTTTTGACTGATTTTGGTACTGGAATCTTTCGTTTTCATGTTGTAAATACAACAAGCAGTATTATGTTATATTGTCTTACATCACATAATTGCATTTATTTAACCTTGTTGCTTGTAAAAATGGCGATTTATCAGAGTTCGCCATTCGCTGACTCAGCCAGCAATTCGTGGTAATATCAAGACATGAGAACAGTATATGTTTATGACAAGAACACCGGCAACTATCTGTGGAGCCAAAGCATCCCCAACCGCATCTATGACCACGCTGGACACTGCACCTGGGACGGCCTCAACGACAACATGACCGAGGTAGCGCCTCAGGAGTGCCCAGAAGGCTACCATCTCCACTGGACCGGAACTGCATGGGAGACCATCGCCGACCCGGTCCCAGAGACTCCGCGCATCCCGACCGAGGAGGAGCGCTGGGCAAGCCTCACAAGCGAGCAGAAGGCAGAGGAAATACGCGCAAAGCGGGACGGACTCATCGACGACATCATGTGGCGCGTCGAGCGCTACCAGACACAGCTCGCCCTCGGCATCACGCCGACCGACTCCGAGACACAGTACAAGGCAGTACTCGCGTACCTAGAGGCGCTTAGGCAGGTGCCAGAGCAAGCGGGATTCCCGGATGATGTGGAGTGGCCAGAAATGTCGGAATAAAGAAGATGGGCGCCAGAATCCAATCGTTCAAGCGCCCATCAAAAAAATGGAATCAGACAAGCTCTTTATAGTCCATTCCCAATGCCGATGCCAGCTTCTTGGCCGCGGCAAGCCCGATCGGGCGCTTGCCCCTCTCCATCAGGCTGATGTTCTCCCTGCGGATTCCGCATTTCTGTGCGAGCTGTGCCTGGGTCATGCCGGTGCGGAGCCTGTTGAGATGCAGCTTCTCGTCCGGGGTGTTCGTCATCTTTGCTTTGATCTGCCTGTAGACTTCGGATTCGGTGGCCTCGATGAGTTCGTCATCGTCAACGACCTTCAGATCCGGCCACTGCTTGCGGAGATACGGAAGGAGCACCTCGGCTCCCGAGGTCACCGTGATGTCAATATGGTGATTTCTCTCTACTACCTGCATATGTTACCTCCACTTCGAAAGAGATCCCGTTCCACCGCCATACCGCTATCCAGTGATAGGAAAGATGGCAATGATAGGTGTCCTTGGTGTTCGTGAGCTTGCTGAAGTTCCTCCAGTCCGTCCGAATCGGGCCGGATTCCCGGATTTCATCCACAAGCATAATGAAAAGCTTTTGTTCTGCTTTTGGCATCTTGAGGATTTCTTTGTCTACCTTCCTCTTCCAGAACACCTTGTACATACCTTGAATGTATCATAAATGAAACTTATTGTCAAACAAAAATGCCGTGGCGCACACCCTGGATTCCATTAGTTGCGTGTAGAGGTACACCCTACCAGATTTAGCCTTGTGGTATAGTAGGGGAGGGGATGCCGTGCACAAAAAGAAGGGAAGGACAGCCAAGAGGGCGACAGAACTGATGCATCACGACGACTACCGGACGAAAGTGGCGGTACGTGATGCACTCGGCCTTACCGACAGGCAGCGCGAGATCTATGATTTGCGTGTGCTTCGTGGCTGGAAACTCTACGACATCGCAGCCGAGCTTGACGTGTCGTACTCCGTCGCGTGCAAGGAATCGATGGAGATCACGGCGAAGATCCAGCGGTACTTCGACTCTCCGATCCGATGAAACAAATGTGAAAGATTCGTCCTGCAATCTTCGTGATGATGATGGCAGGAGGACGAAGATGTCTGATAAGACCAAAAAGAAATCCGTCACATCATTCAAGGCGTCAACTTTCGAAGTGATGGAGACGGCTCTGTTGGGCAGTGCCCTTTATCTGCTTGCGGTGTGGATCGGCAACGGATTCCATCTTGACACCCGCTTCCTGCTGAAGGCTACATACAATGCCTTGGCGGTAGGCGCTTGTTGGATGATTGGCGACGACTGGTCCTGCAAATGGAACAATGCCAGGGACTTGTGCATTTGGCAGGAGTACGTCGGGCTCGTGTTCTATTATGCTGCCACCGTCGGCTGGGCGATGATGGTCAACACCCCGGATAGTCCGGTGTTCTTCTTTGCTGGAGTCGCGCTGCTTGCAATTGGGGCTGTGGCCGGGACGCTGTGGTTCTACTACCCGTACACCCATGCGGTGCTGGAGTCGAACCCGAAGGCCTTGGTGGAGTACGAGGCACAGCGCTATGCGGCAAGAATTGAAAGGGCAAGGACAAAGGAGAAGTTGCAGAGACTGTTCTCAAAGGTGGTGAGGTTTCGCTATGTGGCTGACACTTACAATGAAGGCCCTTGCCTTGACAAGCCGCTTGACGATCAGCTCCGCAGTCTTGCCGAGCTCAGGGTTGCCCTGGTGCTTGCGCGCATTAGGGCTGTTTTGGCAAGGAGCCAGGAGGCACTGAGCGCTGTCGAGATGCTTCGCATGGAGATTGATATGGCAGGCAAATATGTCGCTACGCTTGCCGACAAGCAGCTTGCAGAAAATGGACTTAACAAGGAGATTAAATAATGTGTGGAAGATCTTTTGGGCTCTCTTACGGTTTTGCTGGAAGAATCGTCGTGTCGCTCGCGCTCTTGTTGCTGGCGGCATCGCTGCCGCTCGCAGCCTGGTCGAATCCTCTCTTTCCGAAGGAGACGAAGGCCGTACCCGTATCGGAGCAGGCCTTGGAATCCGCTCCGGCCGTACCAGTGGCCGGGACAGCCTCTCAAGAGCAGTACGCGCCAACGCAGACATCACCCGTGGAGGAATCCAAGACGCTCGTGAGCGGATTGGCCGATACCAGCAGGGCGACGGTCAAGGTCAAGACTGACGACCTCAAGGCCGTCGACCAGGCGCTCGCCTACGCCGACAACACCATCGGGCTCCTCACCGCAGACAACGACCGCATGGCGGCCGAGATCGCGAGGCAGGACAGGGAAATCGGCCGCTGGCATCTCGGGCTTGGCTTCGGTGCGATGGCGAACATGGACATGGATTTCGGGGCTACAGCGTATCTGACCGCGCGCAAAGGATCATTCCTCATGCTCGGTGGCGTCGGCTACATCCCTCTGGACAAGGACTTCGAGAAGGACCGGTTCAACTACCAGGTCGGAATCGTATACGAGTTCTAGCAGTTTTGCCGCGCACAGGCGGCGGTGTGATACCTCCTTTGATGGTGGATAGGCGTAAGCCTGGCGGTGGGGACTGTGCACCCTGCCGCCTTTCTTTGGAGTGACGATGAACCGGAAGAAACTGTTCTATCTCCTGCTGTCCTTCCTGTTGAACGTGCTTACGGATGGTGACGACATGATTGCTCTCGCCACCCGCATAGGCGAGTGGATTGGGTCTGTCCTGTGATTGACTACGACGACATGAGACCGCAGAGAGACGATAGCACCAAAGGCTTCCGCCTCGCGATCCAGATCGCGGTTGTTGTCACATGCCTGTGTGTGACGATCTGGGCGCTGCACTACGTGACGAGCAATCCGGAGGTTGTCGATGCAGCCATAAGCTCAATCGAGCGGAGGCAGGAGTACGCCGAAGAGGCAAGCAAGGCGAAAAGGGAAGCGGCAGAGTACAAGTCCCAGATGACGCAACTCCAGCGCGAACTCGCGCAGTCAGACGCGACGATCACGCAGCTGCAGAATGAGCTCGACAACGCAGGACAGACCAGAGACGAGCTACTCTCGCAGCTGGACGGAAAGGGTCACGAGATTGACGAGATGGCGGAGCAGGTGGCGCAGAGCCAGCAAGACAGGCAAGACGCTGAGACAGAGCGGGACGAGGCTCTGGCGCAGGTGGCGACCTGGGAACAGGCTCTCAAACGCCGCTGGCACCTCTCTGTCGGAGGAATGGTCAGCCATCCGGTTCCATTCGATGACTTCACCCCGGGCATCACCGGGGTGCTTGGTGTCGGCAGGGGCAACCTGCAGGTGCTCGGCGGGGCCGGTATCGACCTGGACGGAAACACGTCGGTCTCTGTCGGAGTGATGTGGACATTCTGACTTCTACCGACATTTGAACTCGACCCCGCTCTGTCGGATTGTCAGCACTCCATCCTCATACACGCAGCGGTCGAACGCGGTGCTCATCACCTCATTGCCACTGAACGAGTATGGGACATGCTTCCAGTCTCCAGACGGCCTGGAAATCGCAGGCTCTTTCCATCCTTCTTTGAAGTAATAAGTCTGGGTCTCCAATGTGCCCTGGCTGCTGAACCTGACATAGATATCGATCTCCGTGTAGGTTGTCTTGTTGTAATCGGAATCATCATACGCGTCATCCCATTCATAGGATGACCATGTTCCATGAGTGAGTACGGACATGTCCGGGTCATCGGAGCCTCCCTCATCCCCCATGTCGCACCCTGACAAGAGCACCGGAACCAATACCAACAGCAAAAAAAGTTTTCTCATCTTATCCTCCTTACTTGTTTATATCATGTGGTCACTCCACAATCTTCCTGGTCAGCTCAACGATCGGCGAGTACTTGGACGGGTCGAAGTGCAGATAGTTCTCAGTCATCGCCATGGTCGTGTGGCCGGTCATGTGCTGCGTCATCTCCGTCGAGATATTGTTGTTGATCAGGAGCGAGTTCAGGAAGTGCCTCCAGCTGTGGAAGCAGATGTTGCGCTCCTTCCAGTCGACCCCGATCCGCTCGCAGGCCCAATGGAGGTTGCGGACGAATGATGTCTGCGTCGCTGGCAACACTCCGTCATATGTGAAGATCCACTTGCCGCCACCGACAGCTGCCAGCTGGCGCAGGATGTTCATGACCTCGAGGGGAAGGGGAAGGTTCCTCTCGTCCTTCGTCTTCGTGGGCCGGAGCCCGAACTTGTCGTACTGGCTATGCACATGGATCCATCCATCCCTCAGGTCCTCCGGCTGGAGTGCAGCGACCTCACGGTTGCGCATCCCGGTGCATGCCGCCAGGAGATTCGCAGCCATGGCAATCCGGTTTCCTCTCCAGTAGTCCAGGGACGAGAACAACTGTCGCGCCTCCTCAATGGTGAGGATTCCGCGTTCTTTCACCTTGCCTGACAGGTTGCGGGACGCGGCGCAGGGATTACTGGTGATCAGGCCTTCGTGCTGCGCCTGGCCGAGCATCACCGACAGGATCCCCTTGAGATTGTTCGCCGACTTCGGTGCCATCTCCTTTGTCCCGGAGAGCCAGATGAGCCATGTCTCGACCTGTATGGATGTGATGGTGTGCAGGTAGCGCCTGCCCCAGTAGGGGAGCAGCCACTTGTCCAGGACGAACCGGCACCGGCGGCAGTAGCCCGATGTGAGGTTTCTGCCAAGCAGTGACTGCTCGCGCACATACCGACATTCCGTTGTCCACCAGCCTTTAGCATAATCGGCAAACGTCAAGGACGATGCCTTGGCTGACTCTTGCATGAGCTTGTCCGAGTCTGCCAGTTGCATACAGATCTTGATAGCTTTGATACGATTGGTCTGTCCGGTAGAGAACCGCCTCCGCACCCCATAAGAATCATAGCAATAGTAGTAATAGACCTTCCCACGCTTGATGATAGTGAACGGATCGTGATGCCTCATGGTTTCTCCTGGCACAAGGGCCAGTGATGGTAATTGATGCCAAAACTGATGCCACCACCATCACCGACTCTCTGATAACTTGTCAGTATGCCAAGAGATACGGTATTCGGGCTGGTCGGAATCGAACCGACGACCCCAAGTCCCCCAGACTTGTACGCTAAACCCCTGCGCTACAGCCCGTCGTAACGATTGAGTACCTTAGCATAATGGATATTTTGTGTCAAATGGGAAAGGGTCTTCCTGGTGTGTTTTTTGGGGAATATTTCAGGTATGTTCAGATATTCGTTGATTGAACGAGTAAGTGCGACAGTGCAACGGCAAGAGCAACAGTGGAGGGTAAACGCGACCCCTGAAGGGATCTTCTCCCTGTACGGAATGGGGGGAATCGGCGATAATCGGGGGCGGAAGGCCGATTGCGGAGG
>JAQYHB010000021.1 GCA_028722305.1 Spirochaetales bacterium | reverse complement strand
TCGCTGTCCCTCCCGCTCGACTTGCATGCTTAAGACGCGCCGCCAGCGTTCGTTCTGAGCCAGGATCGAACTCTCCGTCATTGCTAACCCGGGGACCGAAGCCCCCGGCATCCAATGCCTTCAAATCCAATCAAGACCTCTCCCGAACTCCACTCTGGCTGACATACTCAACCTCATCTTGTCCGTTCTTCGGAATTGACTAGAAACTCCTCACAAGTTTCCATTAACTCCCTCTCGACCAACAACATACATTATCGTCGAAAGGCTATCTTCTCTTCCCTTCATCTATAAACTGTCAAACAACCAGTCGCTCAAGCTTTCGTTAGCTCCCTGCGGCGTGCGATATGTAACATACTAAAAAGCCACTAAATCTGTCAATACCACCGTTCTTTTTTTCTAAAAAATTTTTCAAAGTGACCAAAGTTCGCGTTTTGTGGTTGAAATTGCGCAAGAACCGCCCCTCAAAGCTTCCAGAATCTCTTTTTTGGTCCGGATCAGCCCTCCTGCAACCAAGGGAACTTCGCTGACCGCGTGAAGTTCATCGATAATTCCGGTCAAAAGTCCCGGCATCACCTCCAGAAAGTCAGGGCGGAAATTTCGCAACTGGCTCTTTGTGTTCTCCAAGGCCATGGAATCGACAATAAAGGTACGCTGTCCCGCAATGAAACCAAGCTCATGGGCTCGTCGAACCAAAGGTTGTTTGGTGCTGATAATCCCATCAGCTTTGGTCTCTTGCTTGATGAAGTCCACTGCCACCGGATCCCGCCCCAGCCCCTCGACCAAATCAACGTGGACAATGGCAGTTTTCCCGGCAGCCTTGATTCGTTGCACCTCACTGGCGATAGTAAGCAGGGATCCGTAGAGGACGAATACGATTGAGCTTGAACTCGAAAGCGCCGCATCCAGAAGCCCGTCGCTCTTGACCGCCGCGACAATCGGGCTTCCAGCGAACATATCGAGAATTTCCTGCATGCGGCTCACTGCTGTCCACCTTTTTCCACCCAGCTATCATACTGGGTCTTTACAACCAGGTCATGGTCCTTGCCCATCTCGACCTTTACCAAACCATTGAAATTGGTATGGTAGAAGGTCGCGCCTCTCTTCAGATAGGATTTGTAGACGGACATGCTTCCCATGACGTCGTTCATCGCCACGACAACCGAGGGTTTGACCGCCTTGACCCAAGGAAGGATATTGCTCGTGTCGATCCCATGGTGGTCTGCCTTGGCTAAATCCGCCTTCAGCTTGTCCGGATGGTTTTCCAAGACAGCCTGCTCGCCACTCCGATACAGGTCCCCCGCGAACAGGGCGACCGAATCCCCATAGGTGATGCGTAGCACCATCGAACTATTGTTGATGGAGGCAGTGTCCAGTTTCTCTGGCGGCGGGTTGATGTCCCCTTGGGCAGGAGCGAGCACCTCGACATGGACCAGGCCGCCCAAATCGAACGCGTCCCCATCCGCAAGGTATCCGACAGGAATCTGTTTCTTCCCGATTGTGTCCGCGAAGGCCCTGGTATACCGGGTATTGTACTCCAAGCGCGTCCGATAGACATGCCCGATATCGACGGCGTCGGCAACTTCCGGGAAGGCACCAAGGTGGTCGATATGGGGATGGGAATTGACAAACACGTCAATTCTTGCCAGCCCAAGCGCGTGGAGCAGGTCGACCACGTCCCGCCCGGAAGCGGGATGCCCGCAGTCAATCAGCATGGTCGCGCCATCGGGAGCAACTACCAAGGTGGCGTCGCCGCTCTTGTCCGGGTTATCCTTGGGAACGTCGAGGTCGATGAAATAGAAGGTAACCTTTCCATCGGTCACAGCGTTCCTGGTCAAGTCGGCATATCGGTCCACCTCTGTCACGGCCCCCCAGAGGAGTCCGCAGAGAAGCAGAAGCAACAGGACAAGCGGACGGTGGCGCATAGGTCACAGTCCCAATCCGCGAACGTAGGCACGGCATACCGTCGGAAAGTTGGTGATCACCCCGCGCGCACCCCAGCGCTGGAGCTTCTCGAGCTCGCACATCCCGTTGACCGTCCAGACATTCATCTTGATTCCATGGTCGTGGATTTCCTTGACCTTCCCGTCATCCAAAGCCTCGTAGCTCGGATGATAGAATTCGAAGCCGAACTTCTTGCAGTAGAACCCGGCATTGACGATGCCATTCTTTCCCACAAGCGCGCCGACCGGTATTTCCGGACAAATCTGTTTGGCATTGACCAGCGAAAGGTGGTTGAACGAGCTGAACATCACCTTGCCAATCAAATGGTATTTCTCCAGAATCCCGATCGCCTTCTGCTCGATATCGGGATAGTAGACGAGTCCCGTCTTCAGCTCGATGTTGGTCACCACCGGCTGTCCGGACGCCCATTCGCAGTACTCCTCGAACGAAGGAATGTGTTGAGATGGGAACTGTCCGTTCCACGCCTTGGACGCGTCCAGCTTCTGGATCTCCTTCAAGGTAAAGTCGCGCACATTGCCTACGCCGTCGGTCGTACGGTCGACCTTCTCGTCATGGATCACCACCACCTGGTGGTCCTTGGTCAGCTGGACATCCAGCTCAATCTCATCAGTCTTCGCCTCGACCGCCTTCTGGAAAGAAAGCATCGTGTTTTCGGGGTAGCAACCGCTATACCCTCTATGAGCGACAATCGTCATCATGTCTCCACACCTCGATCGCAGCCTATTTCATAGCTGCCTTGCTGTAGCCCGTAAGCATATACTTTTGGAAGATAAAGAACACTATCACCACCGGCAAAATCGCCATGACCGCGCCCGCCATGATCTCATGGTTGTTCATCGTGTCCTGTCCAGCGAACGTCTCCTTCAGCTTGGCGAGGCCGACGGTGAGCACGCGGTGGCTCTCCTCCTTGGCGATGATCTTCGGCCAGAAATAGTTGTTCCAGCCACTGGTGAAGGTCACCAGCGTGACGGTGAACAACGTCGACTTGCACATCGGGGTCAGGACCTTGACGATGATGCCTACCTTTCCCACCCCGTCGATCTTCGCGGCGTCGATGTAGCTGTCATCAATGGCCATGAAGGATTGGCGGAGCATGAAGATATAGTAGGGGCTGACCGCGCTGGGCAGGATCAGGCCGAGATAGGTGTCGGTCAGGTGGAGCCTGGCGAACATGATGTAGATGGGGATGAAGGTGACCTGGATGGGAATCATCAGGGCGCCAAGCACCACCAGGAACAAGGTGTTCTTGTACCGGAAATTGCCCTTGGAGAACCCATAGGCGGCGAAGATGCCGGTGACAATCTCGCCGAACATGATGCCGGCGGTCATGATGATCGTGTTCAGGTAGTATTTGCCGAAGTTGACCTTCTGCATCACGTGCAGGTAGTTCTCGAAATGAAACTCATGGGGCCAGAACGTCGGAACCAGCCGAAGCACCTCATCCTGGCTCTTCACGCTGCTGATCAGCATCCAATAGAGAGGAAAGAGCGCCACCAACGTGACGATGATCGCCATCAGATACTGGAGCACGGTGAAAAACCACCTCCGTCGGAGGGCACGGACTTCCAGTTCATGCAGGGATTCTGTCTTCTTGTTCATATGCTTTTCCCCCCATCAAGACTCATAGTTTACCTTGCCGCGGCTGATGCGCATGGTAGCGGCAGTACACAAGAGCAGCAGCAGGAAGAAGGCAAGCGCCATCGTCGCGGCGCGGTCCATGCGGAAATCCACCATCGCGTACTGGTAGATCTTGTAGACGAACACCTCGGTCGACCGGTACGGTCCACCGCCGGTCAGGATATCGATGCTCTGGAATACCTTCATCGAGGACAGGAACGTGGTCACGAAGAGGAAGAGCGTGGTCGGGGTGAGAAGCGGCAGGGTAATCAGCCGCAGCCTCTGCCAGTAGGTTGCTCCGTCCAGCTCGGCCGCCTCGTAGTAGTCCTTGCTGATTGAGCGCATGGCCGCCAAATAGATGATCATGCCGTAGCCGATAGCCCGCCAACCGGTGAGCATCAGGACGCTGAGCATGGCCGTGTGGCTGTCCTGCAGCCAGTCGACCGGCTTGAAGCCCAACTGGGTAAGGAAATAGTTGAAGACGCCATATTGGGTGTTCAGCATCCACAGGAAGACCACCGCGGCGCTGCTCATCGCGACGTACTTCGGCATGAAGACGACGGCGCGCATAACGTTGTAGCCGGGATGTTCCGTATTGAAAATCAGCGCGAGGATCAAACCTCCCAGCAGGGTGATCAGGATCTCGCCGCAGGAGTAGATGACCGTCGCCTTCAAGGAGTTCAGAAGATATTTGGTCCCAGACCCGGTAAAGAGCCACTTCCAGTTCTTGAAACCCACATACTTATAGGAGTCGTTGAGCAGGTTCCAGTTGGTGAAGCTGATCTGGATGAGCCTCACGATCGGCCAGTAGGTAAAAATAAGAATCAGCACCAAAGCAGGGACGGTGCACCCGAAGTCCTTCAGGTGGTCAAGCGTCCGGGGTTTGATTGACTTCATAAGAGATCTCCTCACTATCAAGCGCACAATAGAAACAAGAGGGGTACCAACAAACGCTGGTACCCCTCGGGCAGGCAAGTATTACTGCAGGCTGTCTTCAAGAGCCTCGTCAATTTCCTCCGCCATCTGGTCGATATTCCCCTCAATCGGCTTGCCCTCGTTGTAGAACTGGGCCAGGTAGCTCTTCCAAATGGAAGCGAGCTGGTTCCAACCGGCATGCTGGATGCGCGGGTAGATGTTGTCCAGGTTGTCGAAGATGCACTGGAACGCCGGCTTCTTGGCGAGGAACGCCTTGCCTTCCTCTGTCTCAAGCACGCTCTTGCGGGTCGGCATGTAACCGGTACCCTCGGCCCACTTCATGTTGACGTCCTTGCTGCACAGATAGGACAGGAACTGCCAAGCCGCGTTTTTGGTCTGCTGGTCGTTCTTGGCGGGAATCAGCAGCACGCATCCGCCGATTTCCTGCTTGCGGGTGTCGGTTGCGGGGAACCATGCCATGCCGACCTCGAAATCCTTGCAACGGTCAACATAGGTGTTGTACAGCGAGCTGGTATGCAGGACGCTGAAGGCCTTCTGCTCGATAAAGGCCTGGCGCATGTTGGCGGAAGCTCCCTTACCGGTGGCGAAATAGGCCTGCCCTTTCTTCATCCAGTTACCCATCGTCTTGGTGGTCTCCACCGCGGCGGGCCCGTTCAGGTCGGTGGTCTTCCTGTCAGGATTGATGATGTTGACGCCGTTGTTCAGGAAGAAGGTCTCGAAATACCACTGGTCCCACCCTGGAACGATGGTGCCCCACACCTTCGTCGATCCGTCAGCGTTATACTCGGTCGCCTTCTCAAGGAAGGAATCCATATCCTTGAAATAGGCGGGAATGGTGATACCCTTCGCATCAGCCATTGTCTTGTTGTAGTACATGACCTGCGTGGAAATCAGGAACGGGAGGGAAACCTGCTTGTCCTCGTACGACGAGGCCTTGATCATACCTTCACCGAAATCCTCAATGTCGAATCCGGTCGCCTTGATGTAGGGATTCAGGTCCTCGCACAGGCCGGCTGCGCCATACTGAGCGACGTATGGAGTGTTGGCGACGACCAAAGCAGGCAGGCCCTGTCCGGCGGCTTGGGCGGCGACCAACGTCTCGTTGACAGTGGCATAATCGCCGATGTACTCAGCCTTGACCTTGATCTTGTCCTGCTTGGCATTGAAGTTGTTGACGATCTCGTCGACCAACGGCTGGTACTGGTTCTCCAGCGCATGCCACCAAGTAATCTCAATCGGCGCGGTCACCTCGTACTTGCTTGCGTCATTCGCAGCAGCCTTGGGAGCGGCTTCCTTGCCACCCTGGGCGAACAAACCCCCTGCGACCATGCTCGTAGCCAAAAAGGCAAGCATACTCCGTCTCATCAACTGTTTCATATTCCCTCCTTTGGAAATTTCAACAATATTAACATATCTGCATCTATGGGTAGGTTATGCGTGAAAATGGATGCTGTCAAATTGTTTTTGAGCTTTGCTGCATTGTTATTTGTATTCATTGCATAATTTTCTTGATTTTCCAAGTAAAAATTGTTTAATTAAACTATGAGGAAACGACCAACCCTTTCGATGATTTCGGAAAAAGCTGGAATTTCGACTGCCGCCGTCAGCATGATTCTCAGCGGGAAGCAGGCCCACCGATTCTCCCAAGAGTCAGTGGATCGGGTCTGGGAATGCGCGCGCGAGATCGGATACGAGAACAGGAACGCCAAGCGCAACATCGTCCTTATCGTCTGCCCATCAGTCATCAACCCCTACTACGCCACGTTGCTGCAAGGCATCGAGCTGAAGGCGCAAGAGGCGGGTTTCGGCACACTGATTTGCAACACCTATTGGGATCTGCGCAGGGAACGGGCGGTCGTCGACGTCGTAGCCGACCCCCGTATCTGCGGAACGATTTTCGCCATGGCCCCCCAACAACCGGAAATCGCCGCACAAATTGCAAGGAAACTGCCACTGGTCGTGGTCGCGGACAAGGGCACGGCCCCAAAACTGGACACTATCGAGGTAAGCAATCTCGACGCAGGCAAGCTGATGGGACGCCACCTGCTTTCCCTAGGGCACACCCATATCGCGTACCTCTCCACCAGCCTGAACCGGCAGCATTCCAGCAGGCTCCTTCGTCTAGAAGGACTCAGGAACGTCTATGAGGGGAAAGGCGTCATCGAGTTGCTCACCAAGGACATCGACTCCACCAAGGAGCTCTCCACCGTCGAAATCGAGCATACCACAGGCATGCAGCTGGCACATGAGCTTCTGGATACCCACCCCGAGGTGACCGCCGTGGTGGCGGTCAATGACATGGTCGGATATGGGGTGATGGACGGTCTGACCCAGGAAGGCAAGCGCATCCCGCAGGACTACAGCGTCGCCGGTTTCGACAACATCTACCCCTCGCAGTTCCATGGGGTAGCCCTGACGACGGTTGACCACTACATCAACCTGCGCGGACAGTGCGCCTTCCAGTTGCTCAAACGGAAACTGGACGGAGCATCGGACCTGGCTGTCACCCACATGGAATTCCAGAACAAACTGGTCGTCAGACAGACGACCGCAGCTCCAAGACTGCGCCCCTGAGCAGCATCGACTGCAAAAACAGGGAGAGGGCGAACCAGACGGAAAAGAGAACCGGCAGCCACCAGGTCGCCAGCACCGCCCCTGCCAGCGAAGCGATGGCAAGCAACGTCCGTATCGGATATCTGGCGGCCATCGCCAGCGCGTCCCGCACGGCTTTCCCTACTCCGATGCGGAAGGAGGCCAGCAAGGCATAGGCCCACACCACTTCGCAAGCGAAAAGGACGACCAGGCAGAGCGCAAGACTGTACAGCGGAAGCCGGACGAACATGGGGACCGCGATCCTTCCTACCGCGTACAGGTTCCCATACAGGATTCCTCCGACCAGTATGGTCGCGAGCCAAAGAAGGGTGGAGGGGAAAAAGGACCGGGCGAACTCACGGAAAAACGACCGGACCGCGTAGCCCTCCGTGTCATCTGCCTGTTTCAAGGTATAGGAAAGCAAACTGACCGTCGCCGCGCCACAGGTAAGGATGGGAAGTGAGCAGACCAACCAGAGGATGGCAAGCAGGCAGACATCGAAGACCTTGCCCCAGAAATTCCAGAAGCTGTTCTCCGGGTCGAACATTCCCTGCCAGTCCATCGCCATTTTCTCCCCTTTGCCGTATACTAGCGCGTATGCGGAAACTTGGAAAACTCCTGCTCTTGCTGCTCGTATTGGTCCTGGCCGCCGACGCCATCTGGCAGGTGACCCACCCGGTCTCCCTGCAGGGCTTTTTCACCAACGACGACTACAACCTCTTCCCAGCCGAGACCATCGAGAAAGAGTATTCCAGCCTCATCCACAAGCGCGTCAACTTCGAGGACAGCCTCTACATCATCTCCGGTTCTTCGGACCCGCTGGTGACCGCCTCGACCAGCAAGATCATGGCCTACATAGCGGCCAAGGAGCTGGACTTCGTCGTCTCGACCAAAGAGGTGCTGGAGCACTATGAGACCGGTCTTTCCATGGAGGATCTCCAGATACTCGTACCGGAACTTTCCCCCTATTTCGTCTACCGGACGCAAAGCGACGGCACACAGAAAGCAGTGGCCTTGGAGATGAGCCAAAGCCGGTTCGTCCAAGGCCGGCATCCGGAAAAACCCTATTACCTCTTCATTCCCCGCAACTCGATCCGTACCGAGGCAAGCCGGGATTTCATCAGGTGGGCGTTTCAGGAAAGGTAGCCGGCGATTTCCCCCAAGTCCTGGAAGATTCCATCCGGTTTTGTCGGGCTCTCGGCCACTGTCTGCATCGTCGCCTCGCCAGAAAGGACAAGGAGGCCGATGGCCCCGTTGTTCACTCCGGTCGCCACATCGGTATAGATGCGGTCCCCGACAAAAGCGATTTCCTCACGCTTCCATCCCGTCCTGCGGACCACCATGTCGACCGTCTCGCGGTGCGGTTTCCCGGTCACCCGCGGGTGCACCCCTCCCCCGACGGAGGTGTCAATCAAGGCGCAGAAGGAGCCCACATCGGGAATGAAGCCGCCCTCGACCGGACAGTTGATATCCAGATGGGTGGCAAGATAGACAGCCCCGTGCCGGATGAAATCGCAGGCCTTGACCAGCTTCTGGTAGGTCAGGGTCTGGTCGAATCCCACCACCACAACCTCGGCATCGTCTTCCACCAGGTGGATGTCAGCCTCGCGGAAGCTTTCCTCCAAGGCAGGAGTCCCTAGCAGATAGACCCTCGCCAGAGGATAGTTCGCATGCAGAAACTCGATCATCACATCCCCGCTGGTCATGATCTGGCGGGGCGTGATGGGACAACCCATGCCAGCAAGCCGGTCGATGTAGACCTTCGGGCTGCGGGAGGAGTTGTTGGTGAAGAAGATGAAGTCGCGCCCCGTCTCCTCCACCTTCCGCAGGAACCCCATGCTTCCAAGCAAGAGCCGGTCTCCAAGGTAGAAGGTACCGTCCATATCAAGGACGAAATGGCGGCACCTGGCGATGAGGGATTGCTTATCTTGCCGCATGGACGTTCCTTGTCGCGACCACGTCTACTCCTGTTCCACAAACATCGTGGATCAGGACGTCGCCGATCTTCAGCGGCGCCTTCGCGCTTGCCTTGTGGATCTCCTGCATGATTTCGAAAATCATCGACTTGGGGATGTCGCGCTGCGTCTTGCAGGAAACCCGTACGGCATCGCCTCCGGTGACCGGAATCGAACTGGTGACGATACGGGTCGGGTTGGTCACCTCCCTGCGGGCGTAGATGTCACCCGTCTTGCAGGAGTTGCCCGTGACGGAGACGACTTGTTTCTTCTCGTCGTCAAATTCCACCGTAATCTGGCAGCCGAGCGGGCAGCCAATACAGGTCAATTCTTTCGTACTCATCTTCAGTTCTCCTCGGTCTTGACCGTGATGGTCTTGACCCCTTCGTGTCCGACAAAGCTCTTTTTGGTCAGCAACACCTGCTGCATCTCTCCAGGAGCCATCACCTTCTTCTTCAGGCGGGTCACGCACTGGTCGTCATAATAGACACAGACCGAGCGGCCCTGGAATACTCCGGTGACGCGGAAGCGGACCGTGACCATGTCGGCCATGGTGGCGATGTCGATGGTCTGGGGAACAGTGTAGCGGACGCCATCCTGGGCAACCAACGGAATCTCGTGCTTGGGCTTGGCGCCGTTTTGCACATACAGCGCGGCGTTCTTACCGGCAAGTGTCGCCTCCTCGGAGACGTAGTCGACCAGGTCATGGACATGCAGCACGTTGCCACAGGCGAAAATACCCTCCTGGCTCGTTTCCAGCGTGTCGTCGACGACCGGGCCATTGGTCACCGGGCTGATCGAGACCCCGGCGGCGCGGGAGAGTTCGTTCTCCGGCAGCAACCCGACGGAAAGGAGCAAAGTATCGCACTCGTAGTGCTCCTCGGTTCCCCTGACCGGCTTGTGATCCGGACCAACCTCGGCGATCGTGATGCCGGTCACCCGCTCCTTGCCCTCGATGTCGACCACAGTATGGCTCAGCTTCAAAGGAATGCCATAGTCGTTCAGGCACTGGACGATATTGCGCTTCAAGCCACCGGAATAGGGCATCAGCTCTGCGACCACTTCGACCTTGGCGCCTTCCAGCGTCATGCGGCGGGCCATGATCAGGCCGATGTCCCCGCTTCCGAGGATGACCACCTTGTTGCCGACCTTGTATCCCTCGATGTTCATCAGTCTCTGGGCCGTGCCGGCGGAGTAGATGCCAGCCGGGCGGTAGCCTGGGATGTTCAGGGCGCCGCGGGGACGTTCGCGGCAACCCATGGCGAGGACGATGGCGCCCGCCTCGACGGTGACCATGCCCTCCGCACGGTTGATGTAGGTGACCTTATGAGGCTGGACGTCCAAGACCATGCTGTTGGTCTTGTAGGGGATGCCAAGCTCCAGCACCTGGTCGATGAACCGCTGGGCATACTCCGGTCCAGTGAGTTCCTCCTTGAAGGTATGCAGGCCGAAACCGTTGTGGATGCATTGGTTCAGGATGCCCCCAAGGGACTCGGAACGCTCCAGGATCAGGATATCCTCGACACCCTGCTTGCGCGCGGAAACAGCGGCCGCCAGTCCGGCGGGACCACCGCCGATAATCACGATGTCATGTCTCATTTGTTCGCCCCCTTGATCAGCTCGCTTCCCTTCTGGTTCTTGCAGACATCTTCCATCCGCAGCTTCCTGTACTTGCAGAGCAATTCCATGGTGCGCGGCGTGCAGAAGCCCGCCTGGCAACGGCCCATGCCGGCACGGCAGCGCCTCTTGACGCCGTCCATGCTGACCGCGCCGAGAGGACGCGTAATGGCATCGATGATCTCACCCTCGCTGATCTGCTCGCACCGGCAGACGATCGTGCCATACTCCGGATGTTCCTTGATCAGCTTGGTTCTTTCCGCGGGTTTCATGTCGCGGGTTTTGACGATTCCCTTGCGGGTGCCAATCCAGCGCTCCTTTTTCGGCGCCTTGGCCTTTTCCTCAATCATCCGGGCAACATAATCGCCAATGGCAGGACTGCAGGAAAGTCCCGGGCTCTCGATACCGGCGACGTCGAAGAAACCGGGGGCTCCGGCAGCCTCGCCGATGATGAAGTCATCACCGGCTTCGTGGGCTCTCAGCCCGCTGAAGCTGGTAATCACTTTTCTCAACGGGAGCTTGCCGTCCTTGACGGAAAGAGCGGCCTTTTCCACCACGTCATCCAGATCGATGGCGTAGGTACGGGTGTCTTCCTTATCGGCATCTTCGACCGAGGTCGGTCCAATCAGCAGGTTTCCGTGGATGGTCGGGGTGACCAGGACTCCTTTGCCTGCCTTGGTCGGCAACTGGAAGATGGTATGGCTGACGAAGTCGCCGACTTCCTTGTCCAGCAGCATGTAGTTGCCACGGCGGGCGACGATTTTGATCGGCTTCCCGCTGACCATGTTGTGCAGCTTGTCGGCGTAGATGCCCGCGGCGTTGACCACGTAGGTCGCGCTCAGGCTCTTTCCGCCCTTCAGCTCGACTTTCCAGCCACCGTCAATCCGACCGACACGCTCCACCTCGCTGTTGAAGCGGAACTCCACTCCGTTCTCGTAGGCGTTCTCCGCCAAGGCGATGGTAAGGCCGAAGGGACAGACGATTCCGCCAGTCGGACAGAACAGCGCGGCGACGATATTCCGGGAAAGGTTCGGCTCCAAGGTGCGGACCTCGTCACCGGTGAGGATCCTCATGCCGGGAACGCCATTGGCGACACCCCGGTCGTACAGTTCCTGAAGCTTAGGTTTGTCGGCCTCGTCGAAGCAGACGATCAACGACCCATTCTGCTTGAAGTCGATGTCAAGGTCCTTGGCGAGCTGGGGCATCATCCGCGACCCCTCGATGTTCAACTTTGCCTTCAACGTGCCGGGAACCGGGTCATAGCCCGCGTGGACGATGGCGCTGTTTGCCTTGCTCGTTCCGCTGCACACATCCTCGTCCTTCTCCAACAGGGCGATCCTCAGGTCGTAACGGGACAAGCTACGGGCAACCGAACACCCTGTCACGCCTCCGCCGATGACCAGTACATCATAATCCATCTTTCGGAATCCTCCTCTTTCCTGGGGACAAACAAAAAGAACAAGACACACCTATCCCTCTGGATACGCGTGCCCTGTTCTCTTTTCTCTCGGGCGAATCTACTTTTCGCCCTATCCTATCATGGCTTTTCCTTGTGTGCAACAGCGTCGATTCGTGAAAAACAGTGAAGTTCTCTTACTCGTACTTTCAGGAACACGATACGATGGACGCATGGAAAAAGCATGTTCCTATGGGATTGACCTGGTTCTGGTTCTCGGCTTCCTGACAGTGTTCAGCAAGAACGCCATATCGTTGATGTACCACGAAGTGGCGGGGCTGTGCCTGCTCGTCCTCTGTCTGGTCCACCTTGCCATGCACGCCTCCTGGATCCGTTCCGTCTTTTCCCGCCTGTTTCAGAGGAAGATGGGCGCGCAGATCCGGTGCATGGCCTTTGTCGATGCCGCCCTCGTGCTCACGACCATCCTCCTTTTGGTTTCCGGACTGATGGCCAGCAAGAAGCTCTTTCCCCATAGTGGCGGTGAGTTCATGATTCCGGTCCATTTCTTTGCCGCGGCGCTTTTCCTGATTCTGGTCGGCCTGCACCTCGGCTTGCGCAGCGGGCGCATCTGCAAGCCCGCCAGGCTTTCCGAAAGAACGTGGCGTGGCCTTTGCTTCCTGTTGGTCGCATTGGTTGTCCTTGCCATCTTCGTCATGGCCACAAGTTCCTTCAAGACATGGATCAGCGGTCCCTTTGTCCGGGCTGCAATCCACACCCATGGTGCCGGGAACCCGCAAAAGGGGATGGCGCAGGTTTTTTCCTTCGCCCATTTTTGCATGGCCGCCGGCACCACGCTTGCCATCATGGCGGGCTGGGCTTCGCTTGCGGCGCTTCCTGTCCTCCACCATGCACGCAGTGTGTCCAAGAAAAGGACGTAGGTTCTTCCCCTACTTCGCTTCCTCTCCCTTTTCCAAGGCCTTGCGGTATTCGATGAGCGCTTCCTTTCCATACCACAAAGATCCTTAGGCGGCGGTCCAGTCGCCTCCTGTCAGGTTTTCCTCCCAGAATACCGTCCATTTCTTGCTATCTGGACATCAATCGGCTCCAAAAAACCATCATTATGTACCACATCAAGGGAAAACCTTCTTTCGGACATTTGCGAGAAAAGTACGAGAAAACCATGTTGAAAGTGTGATTTTCCTATGGAAAACCCCTCCGCGGAATGGTACACTTGTCGTAATATGTCAAAAACAGCCCGGTTTTCGTCCAAGCGCCTGAAGAATGAACTGCACGAGGCTTTCACCACACCCTACAACATCATGACGTTGGTGGCGATCGTCCTGTTGTCCTATCTGATCTTGTTCCCGCTGGTCGAGATGATCGCCAGTTCGTTTACGCTGGCGAAGGTGGACGTGAAGGCGATAAAAGGCAGCCATGCGGGGCAGTTCACGTTCTACTATTGGCAACGCATCTTCCACAGCATGATCGCCAAGAACATGTTCTACATCCCGCTGGCCCATTCGCTGGTCATCGCGAGCTGCACCAGCGTCCTGTGCATCGCCCTTGGCAGTGCCTTTGCCTGGCTGATTGTGCGCAGCGACATTCCGCATAAGAAATTTTTCGGCTTGATGCTGATCGTCCCCTACATGCTCCCCTCATGGGCCATCGCCCTTTCCTGGAACACCATCTTCCGCAATACGCGTGTCGGCGGCACCCCGGGCTTCTTCGCCTACCTGGGAGTCCCTATCCCCGACTGGCTGAGCTATGGCGCGGTCCCCATCATCCTGGTGCTCTCGCTCCACTATTATTCATATTCCTACCTTCTTGTCTCCGCCGCGCTGAAGTCCATCAACAGCGAGGTCGAGGAGATGGGCGAGATCATCGGCGCGAGCAAGTGGCAGATTGTCAGGAAAATCACCCTGCCGCTCGTGCTTCCCGCCATCCTTTCAGCCCTGATCCTGACCTTCAGCAAGGCGATCGGCACCTACAGCGTTCCCTCCATGCTCGGGCTGAAAGTCAACTACTACACGATCAGCACGATGATCCACAGTACGGTCAACAGCGCGCAGGCAGGTCTGGGCTTCTCCATCAGCCTGATGCTGATCTCCATCAGCGCCATCTTCATCTTCGTCAACCAGAAGGTGATCGGCCATCGCAAGAGCTACGTCACCATGAACGGCAAAGGAACCCGCAGCAACCCCATTCCGCTGGGAAAGGCGCGAGGCCCCATCCTGGTCCTGCTCTATCTCTTTGTCGCGCTCATGGTGGTCTTCCCGGTGGTGCTGATGTGCTACCAGACCTTGATGCTGAAGGTGGGAGATTATTCCCTGAAGAACCTGACCCTCCACTACTGGGTAGGCAAGGGACGTGGGGACATCTACGAGGGCCTCGACGGGGTCCTCAGGGACCGCAAGTTCCTCAGTTTCCTGTGGAACACGCTGAAACTGGTCTTCCTGACCAGCATCTTCGCCAGCATCATCGGACAGCTGATCGGCTACATCAACGCCCGTGGCCGCAAACTGAAAAGCGGACAGTTCGTCGAGCAGGTCGCGTTCATTCCCTATCTGATTCCCTCGATTGCCTTTGGGGCCATGTATCTGTCCATGTTCTCCAAGGGTGTGAGGATCGGACCTGTCACGATCGTCCCGCCCCTGTACGGCTCCTTCGCCCTGCTGGTTCTGGTCAGCGTCGTCAAGCACCTGCCCTTCGCCAGCCGTAGCGGCACGGCGTGCATGCTGCAGATCGGCACAGACCTCGAGGAGGCAGGCCAGATTGCCGGCGCCTCGTTCGTGAAGCGTTTTTCCCATATCGTCTTCCCACTCGCAAAAAATGGCTTCATGAGCGGATTCATGCTGATTTTCATCAGCATCATGAAGGAGCTGGACCTGATTGTCCTGTTGATGAGCCCCAAGCAGGGCACCCTTTCCTATCTGGCTTATTGGTATTCCACCGAGGGTTGGACCCAGCCATCCAACTGTATCGCCATCGTGATGTTCATCCTGGTCTTCCTCACGCACTGGCTCTCGAATAAGTTGTTCAAGACCGATCTGGCTGGCGGACTGGGAGGTTGAGCGCCATGAGTGAGATTCTACTGAATCATATCGACAAGTATTACGGGAACAACCACGTGCTGAAAGATGTCAGCCTGGCTGTCCACGACGGAGATTTCCTTACCTTGCTCGGGCCCTCGGGCTGTGGCAAGACCACCATGCTCCGCATCCTGGCGGGACTCGAGAAGCCACAAGGGGGCACCATCTCGATCGATGGCGAGAAGGTGGTCGACGCCAGCGAAGCCTTCTTTCTTCCCCCCTCGAAGCGGGGCCTGAATCTGGTCTTCCAGTCCTACGCTCTGTGGCCACACATGACGGTCTACGACAACATCGCCTTCGTCCTCTCTGTGGCGAAAACCCCGAAGGAGAAGATTCCCGGCATGGTCCAGGAAGCTCTGGAGAAGATGCAGATCGGCGAGTTCGCGAAACGCTATCCCAGCGAGCTTTCCGGTGGACAGCAACAGCGGGTGGCGATTGCCCGCTCGATCGTCAACCGTCCGAGGCTGCTTCTGCTGGATGAGCCACTGTCCAACCTGGACGCGAAGCTGCGCATCGACATGCGTGGCGAGCTGAAGAGACTGCACAAAGACCTGGGCACCACGGTGGTGTATGTCACCCACGACCAGGTCGAGGCGCTTACCATGTCGACCCGGATCGCGGTCTTCTTCAAGGGAGTGCTGACCCAGGTGGACACCCCGGTCGACCTGTATCAGAACCCGGCGACCATGGAGGTGGCGGACTTCATCGGCAACCCGAAGATCAATTTCATCAAGGCGGATGGAGAGGCCCAAGGGCAGAGTCTGGTGACCGACAGCCCCTTGGGAAGGCTGGTATTCGGAAAACTCTACCATGGCCCGCAGGGACACGTCGACTGCACCCTTGGCATCCGCCCGGAAATGCTCCGCATAGATTCCACCGGCCAGATTGAGGGTACCGTCCTCTCCAGCCATCCGGCGGGAAGCGAAAGCCTCATCCAGGTCCAAGTGCGAGGGCAGGTGCTATTGGTCAAGTGCATCGGGCTGGCGACCTACAACCAAGGCGAGACGGTCCGACTTTCCGTAGATCCCGACTTTGTCAATGTCTACGACACCAAAGAAGGTGTCCTGATCAAGCATTCCGCGGCGGCGCTACGCTGACCGCCAGAGATATCTTGGAGGAGGATTGCATGAAAAAACGATTGCTTGCGCTGACTGTCCTGCTCGCACTGGCCATGGGCCTGTTCGCGGGCGGAGCCAAAGAAGCCGCCCCGGCTACCGCCGAGACGGAAACCAACACGGTCTCTGCCGAAGAGCAATGGGCCATCGACAACGGACTGTACGAGAACGAGACGATGGATGCCCTGTACGAGAAGGCCAAGAAAGAGACCGGAAGCATGGTGGTCTACACCATCTCCAGCCGCACCGAAAAGGCGGCCAAGGAGTTCATGGACGAATATCCCGGCTTGGACGTCACCGTCTACAACATCTCCAGCGACGAGCTGAAGGAGAAGTTCCAGCGAGAGTACGAGGCGGGTATCGCGGGAGCCGACCTGATCCATTCCAAGGAAGTGCTCGGAGACTACAAGGTGGATTTCTTCGATACCGGCATTCTCCACAACTACATGCCCGATTCTATCTACGGGAACGTGGACAAGCGCTTCAAGACGATGACCCCGTTCATCATCGAGGCCCTGACCTGGTTCTACAACACGGAAAGCGGCAAGCCGTTGAAGAACTGGTGGGAGCTGACCGACCCGAAGAACAAAGGAAAGTTTGTCCTGCAGGACGCCGCCGACAACACCGCGTACCTCGCGGTCTACACGCTGTTCACCCAGCACCCTGAAGACATGGCCAAGGCCTACAAGGACTACTACGGCAAGGATATCGTCCTGGACAAGGACGAGCCCAACGCAGGATTCGCCTTCATCAAGCGCATGGAGGCCAACAGCCCGATCAACGCGGACCGCAGCGACGAGGTGGTCCAGCTGGTCGGGACCAAGGGCCAGGCAGACCCTCCGGTCGGCTATGCCTCTTCCGTCAAAGTCCGCAAGGGAGAAGAGAACAACTGGGCCCTCGCCTACAACCAGGACGTCGAGCCTTCCAGCGGCATGTACGTGCTGAACTTCTTCGGCATCGTCAATGGATGCAAACATCCCAACATCGCGAAGATGTTCATCCGCTATCTGATGGGTGGCGACGACGGCAAAGGCAAGGGATACACCCGCTTCGGCACTACCGGCACCTGGTCTGTCAGACCCGAGTGTCCGCCCTCAAAGGGCAACGCTCCGCTCGATGAAGCGCTCTCCAAATACTACACCCCGGACTACAACTACATCTACGAGCACTACATTGAAGTCCGCGACTACTATATCGCCCACCTGAAGAGATGACGGAGCGTGAAAAACCTATGACGGGACTGCCTGCATCCGGGCAGTCCCGTTGTTGTATCCGTTGGAAGAATCCATGACGTTCCTCCGACAGAAAAGCGGGTCCTAGCAAGAAGCTACCGAGAATCCTTTCGCGTGCAAAAGGCCGACAGCCTCCCTACTGGGAAGATGGATGGCGTAATACCGCTTCCGCTCTTCAAAAGGAATCTTCTCTTCCATCCGTCCAAGATACCCATGGGCAGAAGAGGCTTTGGTCGTGGTATCCTGATACATTCTCTTAATCTCGCCCTTCAGAAAGGCCGCCAACACAGCATCCGGGATATCGGCGGCGTCGCCACTTATATAGAAGCCAAAATTCCGAAACCAGTACCCGTAGCACTGCATATCGGGTGCATGTACAACACGATAAGGCTCAATGCGCAAATTCCGTGTCATTGGTCGCCAGTTCCTCAACCACAAGCGCCACACGCTTCGCTCCACTGCCACGTAGCTGCAAGCCCATGTCGGCACCAGCTTTCTCATAGTCGAATCCGATAAACCCCGATCCACCCCTCCGCTCGACGAAAAGGACGTTGTGGGTGTCGAACCCGAGATTCCGATAGATGATGCCCGCCTTCTGTCCGAGGGAGGTGAAGGACACAATTCCTACAACAACCAGAGAACGGAACTGTCGGATGAGTTCTCTCTCGAGATCTGGATTGTCCTGCGAATAGGCAACAAACGCCTCATACCCCATCACCCTCGCCTGGTTGGAGAACGAGGTGACAAAGTCGATGTACTGGATATCAGTATTGTTGGGGACAATCACGGCAATTGTCTTGCTCTGTCCCTTGCGAAGGAGCTTCGCATTCTCGTTGATGGCATAGCCGAGTTGCCGTGCGGCATCTTGGACAAGCAAAATCTTGCTGCTACTGACATTTCCCTTTCCGTTCAACACGTTGGAAACAGTCCCTTGAGAGACTCCAGCAAGTTTTGCGATATCCTTGATTGTTGCCATATTCGCTACTATATCATGCTTTTTCCCGAAAAAATGAAGAATCTCCTCTGAAGGAAATTGCTCAACCCCTACTCGGAACAAGCACCAGCTCGTACATGCCATACGGGTAGCTCTTGCGGTCACACAGACGGCGCATCACCGTCTCGCAGAAGCGGAACCCGCTCTGGGCTACCAGATGCTGCAGGGGGATGTCGCTTTTCAGGACGTCGTAGCGCAGCACCTTGATTCCCTGCCGATGGACCCGGCGGGCTGCTTGGACCAAGAGTTCCCGTCCCTGCCCCAACGATTGGTACTTGGGAAGGATGGCCAGACAATGGATGATGCCGACATGCGCGTCATCCATCTCCAACGACCAATGGACCTGTCTGAACTCCGGGTGAGGCTCGTGGTTGATGACTACCGAACCGACCAGCTCGTCATTCCAGAAGCCGACGAACAACTGTCCGTGGGCAATCGAATGCTCCAGAAACGCAGTCTGCACTGGCTCCATCAGGCATTCCGGTTTACAGAGCAGCAGATGGCTGTCTTTTTCTACCGTCTGGTACAAACGGACCACCGAATCAAGGTCTCCGGCCCGCGCCAACCGTATCGTGAACATCACTCCACCTCCAGCAGATGGAAGTGCTGCTTGTCGAACGTCAGCATCCCCTCGTCACGCAGTTTTCCCAGACAGGCGCTCATGGCGCTTCGCTCCACTCCAAGATAGTCGGCAAGTTCCTGCCGGTTGAAGGGAATGTCAAAGACCGCGCTATGGGCCTTCCTTGATTCCATCGAAAGGTAGGAGAGCAATTTGTCCCGGGTGGTACGCTGGCCCATGTGGGTCACCTTCTCATTGAAACGGATGTTCTTGTTGGAAAGCACATGGATCAGGTTGGCGACCAAAGTGCGCCACACCTTCTCGTCCAGCGAACCTTGCTGGAGCAGGCGGTGGCAATCCAACCAATAGACGACACAGTCGCTGTCCGCAACTACGTTAACTGCGAGCGGCCGTTGGGGTCGACTACAGGCGAACGACTCGGCAAAAATCAGCCCTGCGGAGATACGTCCCATCAAATTCCGGTTTCCCCAGAAATCGTTCTGCTCTATGAAAATGGTACCATCGACGGCAACACCGAACTTGTCGGTCCGCTCCCCTTCCCGCAGCAACACCTCGCCTCTCGCATAGCGTGCCAGCTGGGCGCCTTGGGCTTCCAGGATGAGGGAAATGGTCTGCTCGTCGAATCCCATGAAGAGCGGAGCGCGCGCCAATATGGAAAGAAAATCTGCCATTTTTGTCCTTTGTTGGTTTTCCAACAGCATTTCAGTCCCAAGGATAGTAGACTCGGCGGTGTACGTAAAGAGGGAGCCATGATATGAGAAGAACGATTGTCTCCATCAATCAGGAACTTTGCAATGGTTGCGGCGCCTGCGCCAGCGCCTGCCACGAAAACGCCATCGAGATGGGTTCAGACGGCAAGGCGCATCTGACGAGCGACCACTACTGCGACGGCATGGGCGATTGCCTCCCTGCCTGCCCCACTGGCGCCATCGCCATCACTGTCCGCGAGGCGGAAGCCTATGACGAAGAGGCGGTCAAGGCGCACAAGCGCCAGATGGTTCCGGCAACAAGCGAACTCGCCCAGTGGCCGGTGCAGATAAAGCTGATGCAGCCGAACAATCCGGCCCTGCAGGGGGCTGACCTTCTTGTCGCCGCCACCTGCACCCCCTTTGCCTATCCTACGTTCCATCAGGACTTCATCAAGGGCCATGCAGTCCTGGTCGGATGTCCGAAGCTGGACGACGAGGATTACAGCCTGAAACTGGGCGCCATCCTCAAGGCGAATGACATCAAAAGCATCTCTCTGGTGCGCATGGAGGTTCCCTGCTGTGGGGGCATGGCCTATTTCCTCCAGAAGGCGATCGCCCTGAGCGGCAAGCCTCTTTCTCTCAGAGTCATCACGATTTCCACCGAAGGCAAGGTGCTTTCGGACGAGCAATAACGAAAACCAAAACAAGGAGAACTACAAAATGGACACAGCGATGTTTTGTTACCAGTGTGAGCAGACGGCCCTTTGCAAGGGTTGCACGAAAAGCGGCGTATGCGGCAAGAAGCCGGAGGTCGCAGGCCTGCAGGACAAACTGATTGGAGCCCTCGTCGGACTCTCCAGAGCCCTGAGCGGCAACTCCCCGGACAAGACCACCAGCAAGCTGATGCTTGAAGGCTTGTTCATGACCATCACCAACGCCAACTTCGACGGCGAGGCGATCGAGAAGATGATCGAGCTGGTCCACCAGGACAAAGCCCGCGTCGGGGGCGAGGACTGCAGTAGTTGCGGCACCAACTGTGGCAGAATGGACGACTACAATCTGGAGAAACTCTGGGACGACAACGAGGACATCCGCTCCTTGAAGAGCCTGATCCTGTTCGGCATCAAGGGCATGGCAGCCTACGCCTACCACGCGCTGATGCTGGGACTCGAGGACCAGGAGGTCAACAAGTTCTTTGCCGAGGCGCTCTTCGCCATCGGAGAGGACTATGGCCAGGACACCCTGCTTCCCCTCGTGCTGAAGGTCGGCGAGGTCAACCTGAAGTGCATGGCCTTGCTGGACAAGGCAAACACCTCTACCTACGGGAATCCGGTTCCTGTCACCGTGCCCCTGACCATCGAGAAGGGTCCCTTCATCGTGGTCACCGGCCATGACCTGAAGGACCTGGAGCTGCTTCTGAAGCAGACTGAGGGCAAGGGTATCAACATCTATACCCATGGAGAAATGCTGCCGGCCCACGGTTATCCGCTCTTGAAGAAATACCCCCACCTGAAAGGCAACTTCGGAACTGCTTGGCAGAACCAGCAGAAGGAATTCGACAACATTCCCGCCCCGATCCTTTTCACCACCAACTGCCTGATGCCGCCAAAAGCAAGCTACAGCGACCGCGTTTTCACCACGGAAGTGGTCGGTTTCCCCGGCGAGGTCCATATCGGACCCGAGAAGGACTTCACCCCGGTGATCCGGAAAGCTCTGGAACTGGGTGGTTATCCTGAGGACCACAAGATGACGGGAATCAACGGCGGTAGCAGCGTGATGACGGGATTCAGCCATAGCTTCATCCTCCAGAACGCCCCTGCGGTCGTCGAGGCTGTCAAAGCCGGCAAGATCAGCCACTTCTTCCTTGTCGCCGGTTGCGACGGCGCGAAGCCGGGACGCAACTACTACACCGAGTTCGTCAAGCAGACCCCGAAGGATTCGATCGTCCTGACCCTAGCCTGTGGCAAATACCGGTTCAACGATCTGGATCTGGGTACTGTCGCCGGACTTCCTCGCTTGATGGACATGGGCCAGTGCAACGATGCCTATGGCGCCGTGCAGGTTGCCGTCGCATTGAGCAAGGCCTTCGGTTGCAGTGTCAACGAGCTGCCACTCTCCTTCATCATCTCCTGGTACGAGCAGAAGGCGGTCTGTGTGTTGCTTACCCTCCTCCACCTGGGCATCAAGAACATCAAGCTCGGACCCAGTCTTCCCGCCTTCCTTTCGAAGAACGTGCTGGACTATCTGGTGAAGAACTATCAGATCGCCCCGATTACCACCCCCGAGGCCGATCTCAGGGAGTGCCTGCATGCGTGAGCTCAAGGTGAAACGGGTGTATCAGGAATCGGATGCCGCTGACGGCATCCGGATCCTGGTGGACCGCATGTGGCCCCGGGGAATTTCCAAGGACCGCATGGATGCCTGGATCAAGAGCGTGGCGCCCTCGTCCGAACTGAGAAAACAGTTCCATGACGGAACCCTCTCCTTCGAGCAATTCAAGGAGAAGATGGTCAAGGAACTGGAAGCCAGCGATACGGCCCAAGCGTTCAAGCTCAAGGTCAGGGAGGTTCTGCACAAAAGCGATGTGACGCTGCTCTTCGCGGCAAAGGACGAGGAGCACAACAACGCGGTCGTGCTGAAGGGATGGATTCTTGATTGACAACGGGGCTTCGGCCCCGTTTTGTGTCCCTAGCACCCCATATGCTCTTGAGGATTGAACTTGTAAAGTGCCGTACGAGGCGTAAACAGCGCGTCACACTTCTTCCAGTTCACAAACCGCATTCCACTGAACAGACCAAGGATAAGTGAACGACGGGCACACATGTCTGACCATGGTGGTCTTTCCCGCCTGGCGAGGACCATACATGCAGGATACCGCTGGAGGATTTCCAGAACTTTTTGCTCACAGGAATGGGTGATATATCTTTACATAGAAAAAATTAACGCTTTAGTGCAAAATAATAACGTACGAGTTTACATTTTTGCAACAGTATCGTACAAAACCAAGAGAGAGAATACCAAGACGTAGCATCAAGCAGACTCCTGTCCAATTTCCCGCATTCCTTCCTATGACACGCATGCTCTGCGTATTTTCGGTGTGTAGGCATTCGTACCTTCCGATCCAAAGAGACCGACGAGAACAAGACTTTCCGTTCCCCCGGCCCAACCATCAAGTTCCATGACCCTAATGGAATGCAGAAAGACAACATGCAGACAAACCAACGGAAATCACCTTGCACAGTTGGTCGGAAATGGAAAGCAGGTCCGAAATGGTAATTATCCGATCTTGTCGGTCACCGCATTATCAAGTGACCAGTGGATATCCATCTCTTCAGCTTTCTTGCAGACTTTGGAGACGATGTTGCGCTAAACGCGCAGACTCGCTGTGATGTTCCGCTCACTGATTCCGAGACCTTTAAGTCTCAGGATCTCTCGGTTGTTGGTCATGACAGATCCTCCTTATATTGTATTTGCACGGGAAATGTGCGTGACAAAAGTATAGGAAGGTTTCCTGTAGTGGCTCAGATCCGTCTGGAATCATGGCGCAATTTCAAACGGAACGGCGGCTCTCAATGTCCAGACAGGTGGCTCAAAATAGCCCGAAATCTTCACAGGTACATCCATAACGCGCACCTCTGGTATTCGGATGCGTCGCTCGGCCATCTCGAGCGGCAGAACGCCATCACAGGTGAGCTTCCTTTCCAAGTGATCCTTCGTGGAGGGACACGGAAACACACCATCACCGCAGGCCAAGCCAAGAGTACCATCTCCTATCTTGGCTTGCAATCGGCGCAACCTGCTGCACACTCGGTCACAAGACACTTAGATCCGCTGTCGAAGGGCTTGCACAGCTACCCGTGACGAATCCTACACAGAACGGCAACAGGTATACGGGACCTGTTCCTGCCTCACCGTCGATGGTTGGCTCGACAAGCCCATTTCCCAGAACGAGGGAACTGTCATAAAGGAGATCTTCGATTACCGGCCCCGCTATGGGGCCATCAACCTAATCTTCCACACCCAGCCGGGGCTGTGGAGGAAAATAATCAGCCTAGACAACAAGGAACTTGACAACTTCCTTCTTTCCACCCTCACCGAAGGTGCCTGCATCATCGATATATTTCAAGAAGTGCTAATGTGCCGACTCCGTGGCAGGAATGGCAACCATCGCTTCTCCCTGCTTCCTCAGTTTCCAATGGATTTAGCTCCTCAGTTCTACTGGGCTACTCACCATCAGAATCATTGAGCACACTGCCAGAGCCAAGAGAATCACACCGTTTGTCGGAAGCTAGGTCAGTATCTGGGATGCATTCGGTTTCGAGATTCCCGAAGGCTGTGCATCGGCATATGTCTCACTCCGAAACGCAGAGGCAGATAATCAGGGAAGAGCGAGTTTCTAGTAAAAAATTTCATGCAAACTCGCGAGATCTTGTTCAGATACTGAGTTCGACGATGGAACAAGGCCAGCTGACCGGCGAAAACCGGCCAGCTGAAACGATGAAAACCAGGCCTCTCTAAGGCCGTTGAGAATGAGTATTCCTCATATCCGCCGAACGGGTGAGATCGGTTGGGAAGGAAGCGTTTATCAGCCGCCCGACAACAGATTTGCCCATTGCCTCGTTTCCACAAGCTTTCGCCCAGTTGGTAGGAGGCATCTGGAAGCTGATGATAGTAGAAGTGTTGCCGTATCGGCGCTCGACCAAGCCGAAAAGAATTGTGGTCTCGTCGACCTTGGGCATGCTTGCAAACCAGTCGTCTATGAGCAAGACAGGTATGCGGGAATAGTACTTCTGCTTCTTCCCGTATCGGGTCCTGTCAGTCCTGTACAGCGTCAGCAACTCGCTGATGAAGGACAGGCAATGGACCATTTGGTCCGATACCCTTTCCGGCAGGCCTCGACAGCAATCGCTTTGGTGATGAAGGTCTTGCCAGTACCGGATGGACCGAATGTGCGGACGTTCATGTGGTCCTCGATGAAGGTGTACTTTGCCAACCTTTCCAACAAGACCTTGTCCAGTGTGCGGTGAGGGCCGTACTCAAGAAGGGAGACGTCAGCATATGCGTGGTAAAGCCGTGATTGCTTGAGCGGGCGGACGGCCCTGTCGCAGGCTCGCTTGTCGAGCTCGGTAGATGTCGCCCGCACAGCCATATCGACAGGGCCCTCTCCCTGGAACTGCGGGTTGTCGATGGAATCAGAGACGCCCTGGGCCGCATAGCGAAGCCCGAGGGAGCGCAGGTTCAGGACCAGCTTTTTCTCGTTATCTCTCATGCGGCAACCTCCTGTGGATACAATAGAGAGCCGATATGCCCGATGGATCCTCCTGCTCTTCCGGTGGAGGTGCTGACGGCCTTTCCACAAGGGTGTTCGCTACGTTGCTGACCCCACGATAAGTGATGACGCCAGCTTCGACAGCGCACTTTACAGCTCGATAGGATGGATATGCCCAACCGCTTGCCAACCATGAGCACACCCTGGCAGGTCCTGAAGCTCTGCACCTCGAACTGCCTGCTGGCGAGGATCTTTTCCATGAGGGTCCCGATAAATGGCCCGATACTCCTTGTCCTGCTACGGAAATAGGTTCCTGTCCACTGGAGGTAGTCCTGGTGGATTGGAGGGATAAGCTCTGGCAGTGCCCACCTTGTCCCCGATAAGCCCGGATGGTACGCTGTAGAAGCAGTGGCCGAACTGGATGTGGTAATCAGGAGAGACGGTGGCAGCCGCACGCTCCAGTAGCTCGAACCCACTGTCTGGAAGGGGCGGCGATGCTGGCTTTTCCAGTTCATTGAACAATTGGAGGCGGCTTCCCTGCTTCTTCTTGAAACCGGCCTTGTTGAGACAGTCCATGCGTTCCCGGATGCAGGTGTTCATATCCTCGAGAGAGGAGAACCTCTGGTCTCGCAGCACGGCCAGTATGTGCCGCTCCGCAAGACCCACAGACGCCTCGACGACATGCTTGTCACGTGGCTTCCTCTCCCGTGCGGGTAGGCAGATGGTATGGTAATGCTCAGAGAACTCGACCATGGCGTCATGTAGCTCGGGCTCATACTTGTCCGCCTCGATTGTAGCCGTACGGGTGTTGTCCGGACGAAGGATCTAGGGTATCCCCCGAAAGACGGGAGGGAATGGGCGATGCCCTGTATCCAGCTCTGCACGGTCTCGTCGGCAAACGCCTCCACATAGAGGCAGCCGCTGAAGGTCATGGCCGCGACGAAAAGGTGGCAGGGGCTCGCGACACCGGTCAGTTTGCCCCAGAGGTTGACCGCGCTGCCTGACCAGTCAAGCTCCAGGACCTCTCCCGGCTCATGGTCCTAGCGGAGCCGGATATCATCCCTCCGCTGGTACTCCCTGAACAGCTCGTTGGACTGGCTGATCTAGTAGGGTTTGCCACCAGTGCTCTTGTATTCGAGCAGGTACCCTGTCCACAAGACCCCATTGGTGACATGTGGCCGCCACACCTCCTTGGCAAGATGGTCAAAGTCAGGCATGACGTACCCTTATCGTGTCTGAAATAGGCACAAGCGTGACTCTCGTCGTATTAATGATGAGCTGGACTGCTGGTACTTTTTTGTCGTTGCTCATCTTCAATCTTTTTCAACATTTCCACCCTCTTTTCGTGCTTGCCACCCGCGAATTTTGCGAAAAGCCAAACTTCCACAATTTTCACGGCATCTTCCACTTTCAAACCCCATGCGCTGAGGCCAAGTATGTTGGCATCATTGTGTTCACGACTAAGAAAGGCAGAATATACATTGTCACAAAGTGCAGCGCGTACGCCATTGACCTTGTTGGCAGCCATGGTGATTCCGTTGCCACTGCCACAAATAACGATGCCACGTTCATATTCACCACTCACGACCTTTTCTCCAGCATGTTTTCCATAGACTGGATATTCCCCTTCTGTTGAAGAATGACACCCAATATCGGTAATGTCATAACCTTCCTTTGTGAGCGCTTCCAGCAATTTACATTTGAACTGGTAACCGGCCAAATCACTGGCAATCAACACATGCATCGCTTCTTGTCTCCTTCAATTGTCATCCTAAAAGATTCTCCTTCTTGCAATGAACAGGGAATGAAAATCTGCTCTTGGGAATTCGTATTGTTTATGATGTTGTGAATTAAAAGTTCTGTACCTTTTGTTCCAATCTCTCTAAGTGGAACCAAAACAGTCGTTATGGTTGGTGTTGTTAACCTTGTAAAAGAGCTTCCATCAAAACCTGCCAAGGAAAGTTCCTGTGGAATACGAATGCCCAGTTTCCTAGCCGCAAACATGACCCCCATTGCAACCTCATCATTGATTGCCATAATCATTTCCGTTTCTTTATGTTCGGAAAGAAAAGCATATGCAGTCTCTTCGGCTTCATGAATTGTGATTCCGGAATGGAGAATGATGGGATCAATCCCATTACGTATCAAAGCTTCTCGCATTTTCTCCCCTCTTTGCTCATCAAGCCACGTACCGATTCTTGAAGATATCAATGTGACGCGATGGTGGTTCGAATTACTGATTGCCTGCACGATTTCTTCAATACATGCATCCTCTACCTGCTCGACAAGGGGCCATCCTGAACCTTTGACAGAAAGAGTAAAGGAAACGACTTTTATTCCTGATGCTATCAGTTCCAATATTTTGTCGCTGAATCTCTGATCCACATAGAAGCCAAGGGAAATGACAATACCGTCGACACCCATGGACTGAAGGTTCTGGAGAGCATTGTAAGCCATATCCTTGTCAGCTCTAGCGTCACTGAGAACCAGTGCATATCCATGTTCGGTAGCAACTTCCCCAACCGCTGCGATAACAGGTTGAAAATAGGGATTTCGAATAGAACCGACAATCATGCCGATTGTATAGGATTTGTGTGTTTTCAATGCCTTGGCAGCCTTATGAGGAACATAATGCATTCGTTGAGCAACTTCTTTAATTTGCTCCACCGTCCTTAAAGAAATACTTCCCTTGCCATTCAAAGCCATGGAAACGGTTGCAGGCGTTACCCCAACTTCTTTGGCAATATCCTTAATTGAAACCATTTCGTTCCATTTCCTCGAGGAATGCTGGCAAGTCTTTATTAAGATTTCCGCGATAAACGCATAACTTCCCTGCTACAAGCATGTCAGCTCCCGCCTTCAAACAGGAAACCCCGTTTCCAAAATCAATACCGCCATCAACACAGATTAGAAAGGATGCATTCTTTGTTTCTTTCATCTTGGCAAGCTTATAAACTTTTCTATATGTTTGCTCAAGAAATGCCTGACCTGCAAAACCTGGTTTTACAGCCATGACGTTGATACAATCAAGAACATCAAAATAAGCTTCCAAAACCTGCACAGGGGTCTCTGGGTTGATGGATAGAGCAGCCTTTGCTCCCTTATCACGTATACGTTCCAGGAGTTTCATGTGATTACCGGGTATTTCCACATGAAAGGAAATCTGGCTCGCTCCAGCCTGTATGGACCTATCTACATCCCGCTCCACATGAGTGGTCATCAAATGCACATCAATTGGGGTCTTCGAAATCTCTTTGATCGCCTTCACATGTTCGAATGACAAGCAATAATTTGGAACGAAATGCCCATCCATGATATCCGCATGAAAAAAATCAACATGATATGAATCCAAGACCTCTATATCCTTCCGCATATCCAATGGATTTCCGCAAGCCAGAGAAGGCGCAATCTTCCAAGTACGCATATCAATACCTTTGGATATTAGCTATCAACCGACTTGCAAACCGAGAACGATCAAGGTGTTCAATAAGCGTGAGATTCTTTTCCGAATCCGATTTTTTGTAATAATCATTCTTATCAATCAATGTGAAACCAGTGGTTAGTTCCCCTTTTGTCTCGACATCACAGTAATATTTCTTAGTAGATATGGCTGTTGGATCGATTACAGAAAAGAGAGTTGCAGGGTCGTGCAAGGTCACCCCTTCCTCTTTTGATTTGGTTATGCGATTAACACTGATGGTTTCCTCAGATGCATCATGCTGGATGATCTCCTCCTTCCCCATAGCGCTCAAACCATAATGGCTAAGAATCGCTATAACAAATCTTGACACTTCGGAATTCATATTATTGATTTGCTCCATTTCTGCGGAAGTGATGGTCATTGTCCTTGTCACTTCAAGAGGACAGGCCATGAACGAAATGCCACTGAAAAGCACTTTGCGGAAAGCTTCAGGATCAACCAGCACATTGAATGTTGCTAGCGCTGTAGGATTGCCACAATGATAGCTGGTTCCCATGAATACAACCTTTTTTATGTGGGTCTTCACTTCAGGATATTTCTCCAAGAGGATTGCAATATTGGTCATTGGTCCAAGCGATACGATGGTAAGCGGTTCAGAAGAATCCATAAGTATGTTTCTCAACAGATCCCATGCAGTAAGAGATGAGAGATTTTCCTTATAATTAACTGGAAAATTCCATCCTCTGAGTCCACTTACACCATGCACTCCACTGGCTTTCATCAACTTCCTTTCCAAGGGTTTTTCTGCACCTCTGGCTACTGGAATATCCGATCTTCCCAAAAAGTGAACGACATTGAGTGTGTTACGGGTTGTCTGTTCACATGCAACATTACCAGCAACCGTTGTAATTGCCTTAATATCAAGCGTTGGATCGGAAAGTCCAAGTACCAGAGCCATCGCATCATCAATCCCCGTGTCACAATCAATAAGTATTGGTATCTTCTGCATGATTCACCTCTCGGAAACGTATTTAGTGAAGGGAACACCAGCTGATGTGATGCCAAAGTATTTGATGTTCCTCGATGAGATGGCAAGGATACAGACAATCGCAACATATGGAAGCATCTGAATGAATTCTGCAGGTATCGGATTGGAAGGAATCGTTTGAAGCCAGAGCTGAAGAGCGTCAAAAAGGCCAAAAAGCATGGACGAACCATATACATACAAAGGATTCCAGCGGCCCATCGAAACTGCTCCCAATGCAAGATATCCTCGTCCGGCAATCATGCCATCCTGATACAAATTCATCTGACCAATAGAAAGCATGGCTCCTCCAAGTCCACCTAACATGCCAGAGGAGAGGACGGAAATCCAACGGATTGCATGCACGTTGAGTCCAGCAGATTCTGCCATTGTTGGATTCTCTCCCACGACAGAGATATGGAATCCAAATTTCGTATATTTGAAGAGAAAAATTTCACCAATGAGTACCCCAAAGCCAATATAGACGAAAGGAGAAAGTCCTGCCATGAAATTACCAATGACTGGTATATGTGCAAACAGTGGAGAACCTGGCAGATTCATGACAGTAGGTGTTGTTCCTTTGGTCTTGAAAAAAGCTTGGACTCCAACACCTGCCAGCCCGTCAGCAAGGAGCACCAATGCCATGGAAGACACTGCCTGTTTTGCTCCAAAGGTAATGGTCAAAAGCGAGTGGATGGCTGAAATCAATATGCCGACCAGCATGGCAAGCAGAATTCCCATTATTGGAGATCCTGTGAAGTAAGAGCCGACGACTGCCATGAAGGCTCCAGCGACCATAATGCCTTCCATTCCAATGTTGTTGACGCCTGATCGCTCTGACATGACACCACCAAGCGCGGTGAAGGCAATCGGGGTGCCCATACGTAACGTAGTGGGAATGATATATGCAAGAAAATCAAACATGTTGCACCTTCCATTTGGCGAGGTAGTAGCGGAAAAAATTTTCAAAGCAGAGAAATACAACTACAAGTCCTTGAATAATGTTTACGAGATCAGCTGATACACCTACGGTGGATTGCATCATGAACGATCCGCTTTTCATAAGTCCAAAGAATAATCCGGTAAGAATGATGGCGAAAGGATTGTTCTGTGCCATAAGTGCAATCGGAATACCAGAAAAACCATACCCCGTTGAGAACCCATTGACGTATCGGTTCAGGGTCCCACTTACTTCAATTGAACCCGAAAGGCCTGCTATTCCCCCTGAAATCAACAGCGCAAGAAAAGCCATTTTATCAACGGAAATTCCTTGAAATTGTGATGCTGTCTGATTAAGACCAACAGCTGTCATTTCGTATCCCTGCACTGTTTTATTGAACAGATAGTAAACGAAAAACACTGTCAGTATCATGATGACAACACCGAGGTTGAGTTGATATGGCTTCGGAAGCAAAGACGGCATTTGGGCGGACGGAGCAAGTTTGTCCGTCGCTTCCATGGCTGAATATCCATGGAATGGTCCCATCACGCAGAATTGCACGAAAAACTGGGCAACATAATTAAGTATGATTGTACTGATTGTCACATTCACGTTGCACTTCAACTTGAGCAATGCGGGAACAAAGGCAAAGAGCATACCTCCTACAATACCTGCTAGGAGAACCACAACAAGGTGGATAACGGGAGGAAGGCTGAGGTAGATGCCTGCTAGGGCGGCACAAAGCGCTCCCACCATTAACTGGCCTTCCACACCAATATTGAATGCAGAACAACGGAATCCAACCGCAACCGCCAAGCCTGATAAGATGAGAGGTACCGCCTTTTTGATCATTGCAGTGAAGGCAACCGGAGAACCCATAGCTCCACGAAGCAATGCACCATACGCTGCAATTGGGCTATAACCAAGTACGGAAATAATGATTGCACCAACGAGAAGCGAGAGTGCTACGGAAAGAAAGGAAAGCGAAACCTCTTCCCAGACGCCAGTGAGATTTTTTTTCATATCAAATCCTTCCTTTTACTCCCAGCATGAGTTTTCCAATATCTTCTCGACTCACCTCTTCCGGATTGACGATATCGACGATGTGTCCCTCGAATATGACAGCAATCCGATCGGAAACCGAAAGCAACTCATCAAGTTCCATGGAAACGAAAAGGACACCTTTACCTGCATTGCGCATATCCATCAATGTGTTCAGCACGTCATCAGCCGCCCCTATATCCAATCCCCTTGTTGGTTGTATTGCCACATAGATGTTCGGATTGCTTTCCGCCTCTCGGGCAACAACTATTTTTTGCTGGTTGCCGCCGGATAACGTCCTGGCTGCAACAGAAACAGATGCACAACGTATGTCATAGCGCTTTCTAATTGTTTCGGCATTTTTCCAAATGGCCTCTCTATCCATAAGAAATTTGTCTCGAATAAAACGGGATTTTCGTTGTTGACCCAGAATCAGGTTGTCAGCCACCGAGTAAGAGAGAATAAGACTCTCTTTCTGTCGATCGCTTGCTACATATCCAAGCCCCATGTCTCTTCGTTGCTTGATGGAAGTATGTGTCACATCCATTCCATTCATGCAAATAGTCCCAGAATCAGGTGTGTAGACACCTAAGATACATTTGTCCAATTCGTCCTGTCCGTTGCCATCTACACCGGCGATTCCCAGAATTTCGCCATTTCTGACTACCAAAGAAAGGCCTTTCAGCTTTTCAATGCCATAGTGGTCTTTCATCCATAAATTGTTCAATTCAAGCGCATTCCCACCTAGGTTTACGGGTTTCCTTGGTTTCCTTCCCGTATTCACCTTGTGCCCGACCATCATCGTAGTCAAGATTTCAGTGTTTATGTCCCTGATTGGTCTTGTTCCTACCACCTTGCCACGTCGGATGACGGTGACTCGATCGGCTACGCGCATGACTTCTGGCAATTTGTGACTGATGAATATGATGGTTTTTCCCAGTCTTTTTAGATTTAACAGAATCTCACAGAATTCATCGATTTGCTGAGGTCCAAGAACTGCTGTCGGTTCGTCGAAAATCAGGATGTTCGCTTTCCTGTAAAGAATCTTGATAATTTCCACCCGTTGTTGTTCCGGAACCGTAAGGTCTCCAACGGGACGCGAACAATCAATCGAAAGCTGATATTGGTCAGAAATCTGTTGGACTTTATCTATGGCTTCCTTTCGATTTATCAAATTCCTTCTGCAAGGTTCCACACCCACGATGACATTCTCATATACCGGCATTTTGGGAATTAACATGAAATGTTGATGAACCATGCCGATACCGTTCCTATTCGCTTCGCGAGGACTGGCAAAATGCATTTCTTTCTCTCGAACAAGGATGGACCCTTCATCTGGTGTCAAAAGGCCAAAGAGCATGTTCATCAACGTTGACTTCCCCGCCCCGTTTTCACCGGCCAACGCATGAATCTCGCCTTCTTCTATTCCAAAAGAAATGTGGTCATTGGCTACCACGTGGCCAAAGCGCTTGGTCACATTCTTGAATTCAATCGCATTCATACAAGACTCAGAAAGTAAAGGAATTATATTCACCTTCCGTGGAAGGAGGAACAATCTCACCTGAAATGATTTTTTCTTTCAGTTCCTGAATCTTCGCATCATGTTCGGGCAACACCATAGCCCTGAGCGAATCATTCATGTCTGTATACCGGCAGATGACGCCATTATTGCCGACTCCCAGAGTAAGGCTAATTTCAGAGTCAAATACACTTGTATCGATATAGTCGGAAATGACAGAAAGGATTGTAAGATCTATCGGCTTCACGAGCGAAGCAATAATCTTGTCTGGCATCTTGTCGAACTGCCCTTTCGCGGCACCGAAGCAGTATTTTCCATCTCCAGCCAGTTTAGCAGCATTGAAAACGCCAAGGTTGCAAGCTCCCGCATACGTTGAAACGATATCTGCTCCTTTTTGGTACATGACAGAAGCGACTTCATTGCCTTTGTTCACGTCAGCATAGCTGTTAGTATATGCTCTTTGCACCACTATATTGGGATTGATAGTTTTGGCTCCTGCAGCAAATCCCCACGTAAACCTTTCCTGAACCTTTTCTCCTTTGACAGCTGCAACAGTCCCCACATTGCCACTCTTGGAAAGCATTGCGGCAAGAGCACCCAAAAGATAGGCGCCCTCATTCTCTGCATACTGACTTCCCATGATGTTTGGTGTTCCTGTGTGGTTTCCTTCGGTGTAGAAGAACTTCACATCCGGATATTCACTGGCTACTTCTTCCATTGCATCAAGGTAAGCCGAATTGCTAATAATGATAAAATTAGCTCCTTGTGCAATCAATGTCCTCAAGCCATTTGCCGTGTCTCCAATGTCAGGAACTTCAAGAGATACATATTCCAAATCGTACTTACTCGCGGCTTGTCTGATGCCATCAAGCACATCATCTTGGAAACTCTGAGTGCCGAAAACCTGCGATACCATGCCAAGTTTGACTTTGGATGAAGTGGTAGCCGGAGCGTTAGAAATCGTCTGGCTTTTTTCTTGATTGCCAGCAGCGAAAACACAAACGACACATGTTAACAGCACAGCAATGAAACATCCGAAGTTCCGTTTTTCCATTTTAAGGCTCCTTTGATTTTTGCAAGTTAAACGTTTAATCTTGTAAAAAGGATACCACTTTGAACTCAGATGTCAACTTATTTCTCTGGAGATTTGAGTGAACCTGATCCGACAAGGGTTACACCCTCCTACACTACGCCATAATCTGTGCTCAGACCGTGCTCCCAAAACTTGTCAATAACTACAAATAAATGGGGTTAATGAAAAGATTTTCACTTCTGATAAGGTTATCTTTACTGCTTCTTGATGATTCTGCCATCCCAAAGCCTTCCGAGAAATTCTTTCCAAAGAAGAATCAGGATTCCATCATCAACCATGCGTAGACTTTCTTCCCTTGACACGACAATATAGCTCGAGAAGATTCCTTCTTCCCTGAGTTCCCGAAGATTGGCGAGGTGTTTATCGGTGATAGATTTGGTGCTTTTCACCTCTATGGCGACATCATCTCCAAGTATGAAATCGACCCCTCTTTTCCCATCGCTAGTCCGATAATACGTGATCTCTGTGTCAGAATGCCTACAATAGTCGATATACGCAGTCAACTCCATTACAATATAGGTCTCAAACAGAACACCAAACTCAGCCATCGTTTCGGTAGGAACAGTCATGCGGGCAACGCTCCTCACAACACCCACGTCAAAGAAGTAGAAACGGGAGAAAGACGTCTCTTTCCTTTTCTTCGTCTTTCCATAAGGCCTGATTTCCTTCACCATCAATATATCAAGAAGGATTTTGTACCAAGCCTTTACAGCTTGGCGGCTTACCCCTACATCGGATGCAAATGATGAAAAGTTATCTGCTGTCCATTTGAAAGAGCGTTTTCTCAAGAAAATGTATGAATCCGGGAAGATCATGCAATTCATTCTCCAGCTGTATTTCCGATTCAAGATAGAGGCCTTCATAGGCTTCAAGTGCTTCATCAGCATCCTCGGGATGAAGATACATTTCCGGGAGAAGACCTGTAGCGAATACATGCTCAAGCGTAAAGTCCTTTCTCGTTTTTATTTCCGGATAGCAGAGAGGATGGAGTTTTTTCTCAAGAGCTCGGCCCCCAAGAAGATTCACTCCTCCAGATTTCAGCTTTCTTACACTTGACCCTGTCATCAGGAACACGAGATTGGTATCCTCTATGAATTGATGAACGGTATAAAGAAGCTGGGGAGCGCGCTGAATCTCGTCAATGACGACAAGACCTTCTGTAAGGCCTTGTGCCTTAAGAGTTTCCTCCAACAAGGCAGGATTTCGGACAATGCGGTAGTATAAGGTGTTTGAAAGAAGATTCCAGTAAAGCACCGGATTTCTTACCTCTTTCTTTGCAAACATGGTCTTTCCACACATTCTCGGTCCGATAAGGAAAACCGACTTTCTTCCAAGGATCCGGTCGATATCCACATACCGCATGATATACTCGTTCATGGGGTTACCTCCATGAAGATGGATATAGCAAAAAAATGAATCTTATAAAGTCAGAAATTCAAAAACAAGAATACAGGTTAAGCCCAAAAGACAGGGAAACCCCGTTCCACACAGCATCTGCCTCTGCAAGGCATCGTTTTCCCCAAAATGGATGGAACCTGCCCGCAGTCGCCACAAACAAGTCCATCAGACAGGCATCAATACCCCCCTGGGAAGGAGGCCTATGAGGGCAACAGCACCCCAGGAGGCATAAAAGGAAAACGATGGATTGGTTGGGAGCAGAGGACTCGCCTCTTAGCGCAGAACCCGTCCGCTTCCGCGCGGCCCCTTCTTCAGCAAAGCGAGCACTTCGTCCTTGGTCGTGTAGTTGCAGTCGCCTTTGATGGTGTGGGCAAGGCAGGAGCAGGCGAGCGTGTACTCAAGCACGTATTGCAGGTCATCCTTGATCTCCGGGTCCTTCAGCGCATAGACAAGGCCAGCGCTGAACGCGTCCCCGACACCAATCGGATCGACGATGTCGTTGATGTGCCAAGGCGCGTATGTGCCGTCCACCAGCGGTCCGACATATTGCTTGTCGTTCTTGACGTCGTACAGGATGCCTCCCCAGGTATCGATGTTGGCCGACGGCATGTCACGAAGGATCGTGGCGATCAGCTTCAGGTTCGGGTACCGTCCGACCATCGTCTTGCAGAAATCGGGGTTGTGCTCGATCGAGTCGTTGGTGTAGACACCGACGGTATCCGAGTCCTCGATATTGCCGATCAGCACATCGGTATAGGGCAGGATCTGGGCACAGACCTCCTGGGCAAGTTGCTTCTGGCTCTTTGAGGGATCCCATAGCCAGAGTTTCTGGCGGTAGTTCATGTCGAAGGAAACGGTCAGTCCCATCCTCTTGGCCCGCTTGACGGCGTCAATGGTCACCTCGGCGGTATCCTGCGTGATAGCCGGGGAGATGCCGGAACAATGGAACCAGTCGGCGTCCTTCAGGATTTCCTCCCAGTCGTAGTCGCTGGGCTTGGAGTGGCTGAACACCGAGTCCTCGCGGTCATAAATCACCTTGCTGGCGCGCTGGTCGGCGCCACCCTCGACGTAGTACGCGCCCATACGGCCACGTTCCGAACGGACGACCTCGCTGTCGTCGACACCAATGCCGCGCAGCATGGACAGGCAGCACTCCGCCACGTCGTTCTTCGGAAGCTTCGTGACAAATTTCGACGGGCAACCCTGCAGGGCGAGAGACTCGGCAACGTTGCTTTCGCTTCCCGCGAACGTGATTGTAGCGTCACCCGGCCATGACTGGCGGATTTTCTGAACTCCGGGGGTTGTGATGCGGACCATGATTTCGCCAAAAGAAACCGTATATTTCATTGTAGTAATTTCACCTCGTCATCTGAGAAAGACTCCCGTCACGGATAATGAGACGGATATAGTTCAGGAAAGAAACAACGCTGGCGATGGCGGAGAGCGCGAACACCACCTGCATGCAGGTGTAGAAGGCCGAGAGCTGGCCCGCCTCCATCATGCTCGCCAGAAGCAGGTAGAAAATGCCGAGCACACCGCCCACCGCGTAGGTGACCGTCTTGCTTTTGCCCCACATGTTGGCCGGCATCACATGGCCCTGGCTGACCATCAGCAGCCGGATGAAGAGAATCGCGAACTCGCGGTACATGATTACGACGAAAACCCAGCTGGGCATGATGCCGCTGATCATGAAACAGACGAAATAGGTCAGGTGGGAAAGGGTGTCCCCAAACGGATCCATCACCTTTCCCAGGTCGGTGACCAGGTGATAGTGCCTGGCGATCTTCCCGTCCAGCAGGTCGGTCATCTCAATCGCCACGAACAGGACGAGACAGACGATGCTGGAGAGCATTGTGACCTGAGACCCCACCCAATAGCGCAGGTTGAACATGATGAAGAACAGGGGCGCCATGACCAGGCGGCCTACCGTCAGTTTATTGGGGAGCGTCATAATCACATCTCCTTGTACTTGGTTTCAAGGTATCGGGTGAAGCTGGTAGCGTCAAGCGCTTTTCCACTCACCCTCTTGATCAGCGTGGCGGGGTCGAAGCTCATGCCGTACTGCCATACATGCTCGCCCAGCCACTGGACAATCGGCAGCCACTGTCCGCTTTCCAGGATACGGTCGGTGTCGAGTTCCCCCCGGAGCACATCCCAGATCTGCGCGCCATACAGGTTGCCCAGAGCGTAAGAGGGAAAATAGCCGATGGAACCACCTGCCCAATGGACATCCTGCAAACACCCCAGGGCGTCGTCATCGGGACGAATGCCGAGCAGCTGCTCGCTGAGCGTGTTCCAGGCCTCTGGCACGTCGTCCACGACAAGGCTCCCCTTCACCAGCTGCTTTTCGATTTCGTAGCGCAGCATGATATGCAGCACATAGCAGACCTCGTCGCTGTTGGTGCGGATACAGCCCGGCTGCACCTTGTTGACCGCACGGTAGAACTGGTCGAAACTGATTCCCTCGAGTTGCGAGACGAACCGCTTCTGGAACAAGGGCCACACGGCAAGAAGGAAGGGACGGCTACGTCCGATGATGTTCTCCCAAAGCCGGGACTGGCTTTCGTGTAGCGCGTAGCTGGCACCACCGGCGATGGTGGTTCCCTTCTGCCTGCCGTTCGAAGCCCACTGTTCATACAGCGCATGACCGCTTTCGTGGACCGTGCTGTAGAAGGAGTCCATGACACTGGGATCCGTATACCGGGTGGTGATGCGCACATCCTCCTCCCCGAGGGTCGAGGTAAAGGGATGGGCGCTCGTCCCCACCAAGCCACGGCTGAAGTCGAACCCCATTCTCTCCATCACCTCCTGCTGCAGGGCCTTCTGCGCCTCGACGGGATAGGACTTTCGAAGAAAGGAATCATCAATGGCTGGAGCATGGGCGATGATACTGCGGACAGGCTCCAGCAACGGAGCGAACAGGGAGTCGACCCAAGCCTCACTCGCTCCCTCCTCATAGTCGTCCAGAAGAACGTCGTACAACCCCTGTCCCGGTTTCCGGCAGCAGGAGGCGCGTTCCTTCTCCAAGTCGAGGATACGCTGGAACGTCGGAGCGAAAAGCTTCCAATCCTTCTTGCTGCGGGCCTCAAGCCAAACCGTATACCCCCTGGTGGTCTCCTCGCTGATGGCAGCGATGAGGGAGGAAGGGACTACATGGGCCTTGCGGTACTCCCGGCCTCGCAGGCGGACGAGCGCACGCAGAAACGAATCCGAAGCATCTCCCCCAGGATTGGCCTCGCTCGCCCCCACCGTCTCCAGCATCTCCCCCATCAAGGGCGAGGTTGCCAGCTCGTGCATCCGGCTCTCGATGTATCCCATCTGCCGGCCACGCTCGTCACTCGCCTTGGCCGGAGCATAGAGCTCCTGGTCCCATTCCAATATGGCGCAGATATGGCCGAGCAGGGTTATCTCCCGATCAACCGCCTCAATCTGTCTGTACGCATCTTCTTTCCGCATATCCCCCATTGTAGGCGGTTACGTGCCGGAGGAATACCCCTAGAGCAAAAGTATCCAAGCGAAGTCCTAAAGAAAAACCACCCCATGCCGTGAGGCACAGGGTGGCTGCTTCACTCGCTTATGGAGCAGGTTACTGCAAGTCCGCAGGAACCTCGTCGATCAGGTTGAGCGAATACTCCTCGTTCATCTTCTTGCAGATCTTGAGGAAGGTATCCAGCGGCAGGTTCTGCATGCGCTTCTGCGAACCACGGATGTTGACGCTGACGGTGCGGTTCTGCACCTCCTGGTCGCCGATGACGACCGTATACGGGTCCTTCATCGTCTTGAACTGCTTGATCTTCTCCTTCATGTTGCGGTCGGTGTAATCGGCCTCGACACGGATGCGGTTCTTCCACAGCAGGTCATAGACCTCCTTGGCGTAGGCGTTGTGCTCCGGACGGATCGGCACCAGGCCAACCTGCAGCGGGTTGAGCCAGAAGGGGAAATCTCCCTTGAAGTTCTCGATCAGGATGCCGATGAAACGCTCCAGGGACCCGAAGATGGCGCGGTGGATCATGACCGGCATCTTCTGGCTTCCATCCTTGGCCACGTACTTCATGTTGAAGTTCAGCGGAAGCTGGAAGTCCAGCTGGATCGTGCCCATCTGCCACTCGCGGCCGAGGCAGTCGCGCATCTTCAAATCGATCTTCGGCCCATAGAAGGCGCCATCACCCTCGTTGATCTCGAAGTTGCCCTCGCCGTACTTCTTGGCGAGAATCGCCTTCAGGTCCTTCTCCGCCTGGTCCCAGACCTTGATGTCGCCCATGTAGTCGGCAGGTCTGGTGGAAAGCTCCGCCTTGTAGGTCAGGCCGAACGTGCCGTAGATCTGCTCGGCGATATCCATGATGTCGCTGATCTCGTCACCAATCTGCTCCTCGGTCAGCAGGATGTGGGCATCGTCCTGATGGAACATCTGCACGCGGAACAGGCCGTTGAGGGTACCGCTCTTCTCCTTTCGATGCACCGGGTCGACCTGGCTGATCCGAAGCGGCAACTCCTTGTACGAGCGCAGCGAGCGCATGTAGACCTTGATCGCGTTGGGGCAGTTCATCGGCTTCAGGCCGTAGATGTTGTTCTTGTCCTCCTCGACCAGGAACATGTTGTCCTTGTAGTGAGCCCAGTGGCCGCTGGTCTCCCACAGCTGCTTGGAGTTGAGGATTGGAGCGGAAATCTCGTTATATCCGTGCTGCTCGTGGATGCGTCTCCAGAAGTCCAGCAGGGCGTTGTAGCTCTTCAGGCCGCGGGGCAGGAAATAGGGCATGCCCGGAGCGGTCTCGTCAAACATGAAGATGCCGAGCTCGGGCCCGATCTTCTTGTGGTCGCGCTCCATAGCCTCGCGGATAAGGTTCAGATGGTCCTTCAGCTGTTTCTGGTCAGGGAAGGCGTAGCAGTAGATCCTCTGCAACTGGTCGTTCTTCTCATCGCCCCTCCAGTAGGCGCCGGCAACGCTCTTGATCTTGAAAGCGGCACCGAGCAGTTCCTGGCTGTTGGAGACATGCGGTCCCCTGCAAAGGTCGACGAAATCGTCCCCCGTATAGTAGACGGAAATCGTCTCGTCCGCAGGAAGGTCCTTGATCAGCTCGACCTTGTATTTCTGGTCGGCGAAAATCTTCAGCGCCTCATCCTTGGTGACGACCTTGCGCGTCCAGTTCTCCTTGCGCTTGAGAATCTCGTGCATCTTGTCCTCGATGGCCTTGAAGTCATCGGTGGTCACAGGACGGGGTAGCTGGAAATCATAGTAGAATCCATCATCAATCTGGGGTCCGATGGCAATTTGGACGTGATCGCGTCCGAAAAGCTCCATCACGGCCTTCGCCATCACGTGGGACAATGAATGGCGGTATACCTGCAAATACGCTTCTTTATCCATTTTGCGTCTCCTTCATGCATCAAAAAAGCCTTCATGCCTGCGCCTCTGCAACAGGCCTCAGCCTTATTGCAAGGACGAAAGCATCAAGGCTTCCGCGGTTCCACCCTGCTTCTCTCTGGGAGAGCACTCATGTCTGGCCACTGCGCAGGTCGTCTCGATCCAACTACTGGTTTCCGTTCGAAGGATGACTCGGAAGGGGTTTTCACCGGATACCCGCCGAAGCCCTCTCAGCCAGTGGGGCTCCTCTCTGTGGTGGCACATCCGATTACTCGTCTTCGTCGCAGTCGTTGTCTGAACAATGCACTTGTTTCCCGAATAAGTCAAGGGGGACTACCAGGTCCTTGCATCACAAGCAAAAAGCTTCAGGAAAGATGGGCGGTGACCACCTGGGCCGCCTTTTCCAGCAGAGAGGCATCCTCTCCAGTGAAGCGGCCAAGGCTGGTCGAGTCCAGATCCAGGACCCCGATCAGGGTTCCATCCACCAGCAGGGGGACGACAATCTCGCTCCGGCTGGCCGAGTCGCAGGCGATGTGGCCGGGAAACTGGTGTACGTCAGGCACCACGATCGTCCGCTCCTGGATGGCCGCTGTTCCGCAGACACCCTTGCCCAAGGCGATTTTCGTGCAGGCGACCTTGCCTTGAAACGGACCCAGATAGAGGTATCCTCCCCTGCGCAGGTAGAAGCCTGCCCAACTGACGTCTGGCAACCTCTCGAAAAGGTAGGCGCTGGCGTTGGCCAGCACCGTCATCATACGAAACGGGTCTCCCTCCCCGCCCGAAAGCAAGGAAGAGAGACCTGCGATAAACGAGTCACGATCGGTCATTTCGTCATCGACTTGACCGGAGTCGCGGCCTTGTTGCCGCCACGCAGCCTAAGGGCGACCTGCGGCTTGACGATACAGCCAGGACCACCGATACAGCCGCCCTCGCAGCACATCACCTCGATGATGTCGGCATCCGGCTTGCGCTTTTCCCAGACCTTCATCAATGTGTAGACCTTCTTGTCCACACCGTTGAGGTCCATCACCTTCGGCTCGGGGCCATGGTACCGGCGCATGACGCTGGAGATGACACCATTGGAAACGGCGAATCCTCGACAGTCGCTGAACGTCTTGTCGTCGCCCAAATCTGCCGGCTGCATCTCGCGGACATCGATGTCCTTAGCCATGAAGATGGCCGCAAGCTCGCTGAAGGTGATCACGCCGTCAACGTTTGGATCCCTAGCTGCCTCGATCTTCTTGGCGAAGCAGGGACCGATGAAGACCGAGAAGGCACCGGGATTCTCCTTGCGGACGATTTCACCGGTGTATGCCATCGGAGTCTTCGCGTCACTCCGTCTGCCACGCATGTAGGGCAGCAGCTTGTTGCCGATTTCCAGGTAGGCGGAACAACAGCTGGTGGTCATCCACTCGCCCTTCGCCTTCCGTTCCTCAAGCTCCTTGGCCTCGTTGATACTGGTCACCTCCGCCCCGCGGGAAACCTCGACGACACGGGAGAACCCGACCTTCAGCAAGGCGGCGACAATCTGGGCCAATGTACCCGGGAACTGTCCCTCGATCGCGGGAGCGATCATGGCGACAACCGGCTGGTCGCTGGCAAGCTTCTTCAGGACAGGGAACAAGCCACTGCGCTCGACGATGGCGCCGAACGGGCAGGAAGTGGCGCAACGACCGCAGGAAATGCAGTGCTTGTGGTCGATCTCCACGTACCCTTTCTCGTTTTTCTTCACGCAACCGACGGGACAGGCAGCCTCGCAGGGGACAGGGATATGGATGATTGCGGTATACGGGCAGACTTCCTTGCACTTGCCGCAACGGACGCACCGGTCCGTGTTGATGTGGGCTTTGCCGGTGGTGAAATCAATCGCGTCACGCGGGCAGTTGGCAGTGCAGGGACGGGCGAAACAGCCACGACACTGGTCGGTGACCCGGTACTGTTCCGGAGGGCATCCGTAGCAACCGGTGCTGATGGTGGTCAACATCGGGGCGGCGGGCTGGTCCTTCTCCATCACCTCCTTCACATAGGCGGAAAGGGGTTTCATCTCGTCATCGAAGCGCTCGATGTCGATGCCCATCATCGCCATGATGCGGTAGCGGAGCATGGCCCGTTCCTTGTAGATGCAACAGCGGTTCGGAACGCGGTCCTTGGGAATGATGACAATGGGAATCTTGTCGACATCCTCGGCAAGCGTACCCTTGAAGAACGACTTGATGACCTCGGTCTCAAGCCTGCGTTTCATGAACGTGAACTGGTTGTTGATTTCAAGCATTCACGGCCTCCGACAGCAACTTGATGAAACGTTCTTGCGTCACGTTGCCGTATACCTTGCCGTCAATGGAAACATACGGGGGCTTGTTGTTCTCGCCTTCGGCGGCGTGCTTGCACACGTCCAGACAGGAAGAACCCTCAATCTCACAGTGCTCGACAATCTCAGGGTCGAGGAAGTCATTGTACAACAACAAATCCGCTCCCCCCTGCACGAAACAGGCAGTCCCGACGCAAATCCTCACGTCCACTTTCTTTTTCTGCATAGCCATCTTTCCTTTCCCCATCAGATATACTCCAACGAGGTTTCCTTCAAATACATATCTTCCAAATCCTTGCGGATTCTGGCAACCATCGTCCGCCTGATTCCGATTTCCGCCGGAATGTTCGGGTCCTGGTGGGCCTCGTTGATCTTCGTGCCGACGATGAACGAAACCTGGTCGCTGTCCAGCAACAGGCGTACGAACCGCTTGACGGCGTCGTCGGGAAGCTGGTCCCTCGGCGTCCGCTGTTCCAACACCTTCGCCACCTTGCTCAAAGTCAACATACCTTCAGTCACCAAGTCAACACCCTCCATCGAACTCATAGGGGGGACATCCTTGCTCCAGTGAGTCATGTCAACTTTCAGCGGCGCGTGGAAAAGCCGGCTGACAATCAGGGCGGTGGTACCGCCACTGACGATCTTCTTTCCTTGGAAGGAACGGATCTTCTCTCCCAGGATCTCGTCGCTCTCCTTGCTGAACGGGGGTCCGGTCACCACCAGGGTCCGTCTCGGCTTGCGCACGTAGACCACCGCGCACGTTATATCATCCTTTGACGACAGTCCGTCAAGGTTGTAGGCGTGCTGCACAATCGATTTCGCCAAGTCATGGCTGGCGATATCGGGATCCTTGGCAATCTGCTCCTTGGCGAAGGCCCGCACTCCCGACAGCCTCCAGCCTAGCGGAAGGGCACTGCCCATGCCGCTCTGCGTCACCCCGTCGCTGAACATGATCAGACGGTCCCCAAAGTCCATCGAGAACGAGGACCGCTTGACAATCTCCTGCTTGAAAGCACCCGGCCGCTTCAAGTCGATGTTCTCCCGGTCCCAGGCTATCTCCTCGCTTCCGTGAAAGCGCAAGGCGCTGGGGTTGTCGTACTCGACGAGAGAGACCTGGATGTCCTTCATGGACGGGAAATGGATGTCGGCGATCGTAAAGGTCGAATAGCTGATCTTCCGTTCCTTGCAGACCGGCAGCGTGTTCATGATGATCTTGGCACTGTTGTTCAGGTCCATGCCGCTAAAGGAAAGCTTGTGGGCCATATGGGCGGTCAAGGATGCGAGCACGTTGGCCTTCACCCCGCTGCCCAGGCCATCGCTCAACGTAGCGACAATCTGGTGGCTCGCGGGATTTTTGGAAAGCAGGAAGACGTCGCCACCAATCTTCTGGTCGTGCTTGTAGATCTGATAATAGTCAACATCAATGAAGATATCGTTCATGTCAGGTCCTGTCCGTCATCCTTCGAGAAACCGTTGGCGTCATCATTCTGCGTGGAAGGGACCTTGAACGCGTCAATCAGGCTGTTGAGCATGATCTCGGTGTCCGCGGCGTTCTCACCAAGCAAGCTGGCGATCTGCTGGACGGTGTTCAGGCTTTTCTGGATGACGTCCTCCGCCTTCTTGACCACCGTCTCCCTGCGCACGGTTGGGCTCGTCACATCCTCGAACAGCGCGCCAACCAGCTGCTGGCTGCTGACCGTGAAGAAGGTCACCCGAAGGAACTTGTCCTTGTAGTGCAGGCGGTATTGGTTGGTCTTCCCTTCCGCGTCGAACTGCTCGACAAACTTCTCATGGAACGGGACGAACTGCTCCAACGGAAGCCCCTTCATCATATTCAGCGCCTGTTCGTCCGGCTCGAAGCCAAGCTCGCCGAACAAGTCGAGGAAACCGGCATTGCAGTCGTGGATCTTCAGCGAGTCGTCGACGATGACAACACCCATGGGAATGGTACGGAGCAACACGTCCATCTTGCTCTGGGCCGCCTTGCGCATGTTGGTCACGCACATTTCCGGCTCGGCCATCCCGTTCAAGTAGGCAATCGCCATCTCCCTGCAGCTGTTGTAGCCGCAACCTCCACAGTTCAACTCGTCAGCCTTGCTCTTCTTGCCCAGTTCCTTCAGCGCGCGGAGAATCTCCTCCTCGCTGTGGGTCTCGTAGACCGGCGCGACGTCGACCATCTCTTCCTCATGGACACGGCCGACTGAATCCAAAGCGCCATAGCCCTGCTTGAGCAGCAGCTGGACGAAATCCTCGGGCGGGACGAAGGTCTTGCCATCGGCGACCCGTCCCGCGCTGAACTGCTGCATCGCACCCTTGCGGTCGGCGGGCGAGCAATCCTTGCGTGCCCCCGGTCCGTTGACGCAACCCCCTTCGCAGGTCAGCAATTCAAGGAAGGTCTTGCTTCCCGGCCCTCCCTCATCCAGATGGCGCAGGGCGCCAAGGACCTGGTCGGCTCCGGAAAGAGCCACGCCCTTTGTCTGCATCGGGTCCCTGCCCCAGGAAAGACTGGCGATCATGCCGCCTTCGACCGGATAGAAGGTACTCGCCCCTGCCTTGCAGGGCATGAAGGGAGGCACGTCCTTCACCTCGACCTTGTCCAGGCTGATGCCCTCCTCGCCCAGCCACTGGCGAAGCTCGCCGAAGGTCAAGGCAAAGTCCGGATACCCCGGGCTCTGGTCGGCCTCGACCTTCTTGGCGATGCAGGGACCGATGAAGACGATGCCGATGTCGTTCCCATACAGATGCCTCAGGTAGGCACTCTGGCACTGAAGTGGCGAGGGAATCGGAAGAAGGCGTTTCACGTCATTGGGAAAGTACTTGTGCACAAGCTGGACCACCGATGGACAAGCGGTGGAGATATAGGGGCAACTGCCACCATGAGCCTTGGTGATTTCCTCGACAGAAGCGTTGACCAACGCCGCCCCGATGGCGGTCTCGCTGACCCCGCAGAACCCCAGCTGCATCAACGCGCACAGCAGCTGGTCTCCCTTGCCAGGAAACTCGGAGACAAACGAAGGGGCAAGCGCGACAATCACGCGGCTCTTGTCCTTCATGAACTGTTTGACGCGAGCGACGTCATTGCGGACCTTCTTCGCATGGGAAGGACACACGCCCACGCACTTGCCGCAGAAAATGCAACGGTCCTTCAGCACGACCGCGGAGCCTTCGTTCACCTGGATCGCCTTGACCGGGCAGCCACGTACACACTTGTAGCAATCCCTGCACTCGGTCAGCTCCGTATAGATTGGGTAAATCACGCCTCCCCTCTCCTCTTGGCAAGCGCCTTCTCAAGCAGGTCGGTGACCACGTTGCTGTCGACATGCTGATACCGCACGCCGTCAATCGACAAGTTCGGCCCGTCCGAGCAAGCGTTCAGGCACAAATGGCCCTCGAACTCCACCTCATCCTCCAGGTGGTGTTCCTGAATATATGACTCCAAGTTCATCAGAGCCTGCGAGTTCCCCCTTGCGAAGCAAGAACTTCCCATGCAGAGCTCTACCTTAATCTTATCCATATTCCTTCCTTTTGTATGGAATAAGATACACCTCGCGGCGAGACAAGTCAAATTATATGAAGGAATTATTCCATCGTCCTGCACATTGAGCGGCAATAAAAACTCACAGGCCTACTGTTAATATGTTTCGTAGTATTTTATTGATTTCCATAGGGACATAAACTGCCCAAAGTTCTCATTACCGTACCCGAAGAGACCATTCGCCAGAACAGGAAAGATTCAAGAATGCGACAGGGCATCACGTACGGCGAGCAAGGTTTCATGAGCGGTGCTTGCTCCGGTAGCAAGCCCCACCCTCGGGAAACGGCGCATCTCGTCAGTCACGTCCTTCTCGCTCTCGATGGAGTAGACAACCAGAGAGGGTTTTGTCTGTTTGGCCAAGGAAGCGAGCGCTTGGGTGTTTGCCGAGTTGCGGCCGCCGATGACTATCAGGGCGTCACACTTTTCCGCCAGCTCCACCACCGCCTTCCGGCGGGCTGTCGAAGCGGGGCAGATATGGTTGACGAACACCACCCGGAAAGGTTGCAACGCCTTCCGGATTTCCTGCCACTTCTCCTCCTCGAAAGTCGTCTGGACAAAGGCGGCATAGGAACCATCCCTTGCAAGCAAAGCCACGTCTGCTGGCGAGGAAAGCAGAGTCGGGCAAGAACCGTCGATTCCCATCATCGAATTGACCTCGGCGTGTCCCTTCTCTCCGATGACAAGGATCTGGTGGTCTGACGCATATTTCCGGATCATGGCAAGGTTGTGGGTCACCACCGGACAGGTAGCGTCTACCAGGGAATATCCCGCCGAAAGGAAGTCCCTTTTCTCCGCGTCGGTCATGCCATGGGCTCGGACAACCAGCACGCCCCCTTCCCCTTCAGAGGGAGCATTGATGGCGACAAGGCCACGCCTCTCGAACTCGTCAGTCACAATCCTGTTGTGGATCAACTGGCCGAGGCTATAGACTGGGCGGTCGTGGACAGAGTCCAGCTGTTCATCTGCCATCCTCAGGGCGCGCTTTACCCCTCCACAATACTCAAGCACAGAAGAAAGGATGATTTGCATGTGTTCATTCTACCGGGAATCAGCGGGAAGAACCACTATAGATTGGAGATACGGTCGGAACACAAAGTCATTTTTCGAAGACAGAGCTTCTTTATGAGAAAAACCTGGACATTTACGTCACCGGCAGCAATTCGAAATTCCTCTCGTCCGACATTGTGACTGAATTCAGAGGCCGCGGAGACCAAATCCACGTATGGCCTTTGTCCTTTGCAGAATTCATGTCTGCGTATGGCGGGACTCCTGCCAATGGATGGCAGGAACACATCACCCACGGGGGCATGCCCTCTCTCTTCTCCCAACAGAAGGAAGACAAAGACGAATACTTGCAAAACCTGTGCGCGCAAACCTATCTGCGGGATATCGTCGATCGAAACCATGTCGTCTACACTCACCAACTGGAGGAAATAACCTGTCTGCTTGCCTCCTCTGTCGGGTCGTTGACCAATGCAAAGCGCATCTATGACACATTCCGGAGCAATGGAGAGAAAAAACTGTCGATGAATACCATCCATGCCTATCTCTCTTATCTGGAGGATGCTTTCCTTGCCGAGAAAACCCAGCGATATGACATCAATGGCAGAAGATACCTCGCCAGTCACCAAAAATACTACTTCATGGACGTCGGTCTGAGAAATGCCTTTCTTCATTTCCGACAACTGGAACCAACTCATTTGATGGAGAACATCCTCTATAACGAACTTCGGATCAGGGGATACCAGGTTGATGTGGGGATTGTAGAGGTTCGGGATGAAAAAACGGATGCAGACCGAAGTTGATTTTGTCTGCAACAAGGGAAATGACAGACTGTATATCCAATCCGCCCTACGCCCTGAGACCCGGGAAAAAACGTTGCAGGAATCCCGTCCCTACTCCCGTATCGTGGATAACTTTCCCAAACTGATTGTCGTAGAGGGCCAGACAAAACCCTGGAGGACCGAAGAAGGCATTCTGGTGGTCGGCATTCTGGACTTTCTGTTGGACAAACGCTGGCTGGAAATCCTGTAATATCGGCTCGACGTTTTGCTTGGTTCCATTCATTGCAAACTTCCGACATAAATGGCATAAATCTTCAGTATCGACAAACAAGGACTGCCGGCTTGGCACACAAAAACCGCCCGGAACACATCCGGGCGGCACGTGCGAATACAGAAGCTTACTGGGCGGAAGCAGCCTTCTTGGCGGCTTTCTTCTCCTGTGCTCTGGTGATCCAGACCAGGAAGACCGGTGCCAGCATGTTGCTGCTGAAAGTACCGACAACCAGGCCGAAGATCATCTCGATGGCGAAAAGCTTGATGTCTCCCGTCGCCAAGATGGCGAGAGGGGCGATGGCAATCAGGGTCGTGACCGTGCTGAACAATGTACGAGTCCAACTCTGCGTCACGGAATTGTCGATCTGGACCTCAAGCGAATTCTCCGGATACAGATTCACATTCTCACGGACACGGTCGAAAATAACGATCGTGTTGTTCAGAGAATATCCAATCAGGGTCAGGACCGCGGCGACTGTGGTGCTGGAAACCTCAAAGCGCATCAGCGCGATGAAGCTTAGCATCAACAGCACGTCGTGGCACAGGGCCAGGATGGAACTGAGCGCATAGGCGAAACGGAACCGGATCCAAATATAGCAGAGAATCAAGACCAATGCGGCAAGCACGGAAAGCACAGAGCCGCGAATCAAAGAAGAGGAATACTTCGGTCCGACGAAATCGCTCTGCAACACAACGACATTGTTCTTGCCGAACGCGGCATCGAGCGCATCGCTGATCTCGCCCGTCTTGCTCTGCTGGGTCTCGTCACCGCTCAAAGCCGTGCGAATCTGGAAGACCTGGTCGGCGGCGGCGCCAACGGTCTGGATTCTCACACCAGGCATCCCGTTCAGAGCCTGACGAACCTGCTCGATGGTGATGTTGCTCCCCTTGGCGAAGTTGACGACAGTCGGCTCCTCGGTCAGGGTAGCAGGGAATCCGTACCCGGAAAGGACGGCGGCAGTCGCCAGCGAACCATCGAACACCTGGGTGGAGACACCCTCGGTCTGGTTCATCGCGGCGGCGAGGTCCTGCACGGTCGGATACTGGGTGGCAGGGTACGTAATGGTTTTCACGCCATCATCCCCCCGCAACTCGAGCGAGAGGTTCCCGCCAACGACGGAAAGCCGTGCGGTCTTGCCACCAGTGTAAGCGACAGCCAGTCCGCTCGGGGCAACCTGGACACGAAGTCCAAGACCACTCTCGAAGTCGATACCGCGGTTGAAACCATGGAAGACGACCATGCTGATGATGCCGATGGCAAGACAGACGCAGGCCAGAGCACAGCTCCGCTTGCGATTCTTATACACCTGAATAGTCTTCATTTGATCTTCCTCCAGCTGATGTTCAGCTTGCCCTTCGGGTTATCCGTCACGGCGGCGTCCATGATCAGGTGTGTCACGAACAACGAGGTGAATACACTGCTGATGATACCGACGCAAAGCGTGTTGGCGAATCCCTTCACGGCAGAAGAACCGAGGAAGGAAAGAACGAGACCTGCGATAATCGTGGTGACGTTCGCGTCCATGATGGTCCAGAATGCCTTTCCATAACCGGCATTCACAGCGGCTTTGTCGCTCTTTCCGGCGCGAAGCTCTTCCTTGATACGCTCGTTGATGATGACGTTCGAGTCAACCGCCATGCCGAGGGTCAGGACCAGACCGGCGACGCTGGAGAGCGTCACAGTGAATCCGAACGAGGTAAGCAGGGCGAACATGATCACTAGGTTGAAGACCAGAGCAAGATCGGCGACCAAACCGGAAACCTTGTACTCGACAATCATGAATAGAATGATCAGGCCGATGCCGATGAGCAGGGCGTACATGGCCGCATGGACCGCGTCGTCGCCAAGAGTGGCGCCCACGCTCTGCTGGCTTGCTACGGTCAGGTTGATCGGAAGCGCGGCAGTCTTCAGGACGATGGCCAGGTCGTCAGCCTCTTTCTGGCTGAAACCGCTGATCTGGACGGACGACCGGATGGCCTCGTTGATTGTCGCCATAGCCTTGACGTTGCCGTCCATGACGACCGCCAAGGTGTTGCCGACGTTGGCGCTGGTGAGCTTGTAGAACAGGTCGCCGCCCGTGCTGTCAAGCTGGAAGTTGACCACCGGGCGACCGGTGATGCCGTCGGTGCTGGTGGTCGCGCTCTCAAGGTGCTCGCCATCCAACGCCACTTCCGCGTTCAGCACGACGAAGCGCTGCAACTCGTCGATGCCATACTCGTCATTGACATAGTAACCGGTGGCCACCTTGCCGGCAGGCAGGAAACTGGGCTGACGAATCGAACCATCATCGTTGAAGGCTTCGGTCGGATGCTCGGCGTAATACTGCTGCAGCTGGGTGGTCAGGTCGGTATCCACCATCTGGAAGGTCAAGGAACCCTTTCCACGGAGGAAGGAATTGATACGCTCCGGATCGGAAGCTCCGGGGACCTCAATCGCGATCTGGTCGCTACCCTGCAACCGGATTTCCGGCTCGCTGACACCGAACTGGTCGATACGGGTTTTCAGGATCTCGATATCCTCGTTGACCAGGCTGGTCACCTGGGAGGACGAAGGAGTGATGCCGGTCCTCTCGGTATACCCCTCGATGTCGGCGTCAAGCAGGACGCTCATGCCACCCTGGAGGTCCAGGCCAAGCTGGAGCGCCTTGCCGCTGAGCTTCTTCAGGCCGGTCAGTTCGCTGCGGTAGTGGTCCTCGATGGCATTCAGCAGGTTCTTCTCGGTGTAGAAGCCACGCAGCAGCGCGGAAACGGTCCACTTCGACGGCACGCTCTCCTTGCTTGCCTTGTAGTTCGCCTTCGCGGCGCCCTTCAGATATCCGAACTCGCTCGGAACATCCGCATCCGGATTGCCCTTCACGAGGTCCAACAACGCGCGCGCGTCGCGGGAAGCCTGGCCGCGTGCATACTCTCTGATCTGTACGTTGGATCCTGTTGCAAGATCGTTGGTTGTCTGGGGCACAAACCCGTACCACTTCACAGTGGGATACAGGAAGATGCCGCACAGGACAACCACGAGTAGTACGATGATCAGACGATTCCGTTTTTTCATGATACTCTCCGATTGTCTGTAAAACAGACGAGTTAGTTTTCTTTCTTGGGCTCTTCAGCGGCGGACTCTTCGGTCTTCGGCTCGCTCTTCTCCTCAGCCTTCTGACCGGCTTTCTTCTCGGCCTTCGGGTTGGAAGCGACCTCTTTCTTATTCAGGACCTGGCTGATCGCATTCTTGGAGAACTCGATGCGGGTGTTGTCGTCGACCTTGACGATGACGCTGGATTCCTTGACCGCGACGACGGTTCCATGGATTCCCCCGATGGAGACGACCTTGTCGCCCTTCTTCATGGCGCTCAGCATCGCCTGAGTCTCTTTGTCACGCTTTCTCTGGGGACGAATCATCAGGAAGTAGAAAATCAGAATGATCAGCACGAATGTGATCATCGTGGTGGCCATGCTTCCAGTGGAAGAACCAGCCGCGTCGGCACTCATCATAAAGTTCAGCATTTTTTCCTCTTTCTCAGATGGACGAAACGGACACAATTTGCCCACTACGCCCTATTTTCCAAGTAACGAACAAAGTACCACGAGTAAAGTACTCCAGTCAAGTTTGCATGCTTTTGACAAGGTTCCCAACGGTAAGTTCCCGAAAAACGAAAAGACCGGCCCCATTTCTGGAGCCGGCCCCGGGAATACATCTGAGGAGGACTCAGATCACATCATACCGCCCATGCCGCCCTCGCCCTGCGGAGCCGGATTGGCTGCCGGAGGAATCGGGATATCGGTAACGGCGCACTCGGTCGTCAGGATCAGGCTGGCGATGGAGGCTGCGTTCTGCAGAGCGCTGCGGGTAACCTTCACAGGGTCCACAATACCACTCTTGACCATATCGCACCACACCATCTTCTCTGCATCGTATCCGACGCCCTTCTTCTCGTTCTTGCACTTGTCGGCGATGATCGAGCCATCGACACCGGCGTTCTCGGCAATCTGTCTGATCGGCTCTTCCAGAGCACGGCGGACAATCTTGTAGCCGGTCTTCTCCTCATCGGTGAAGGAACTCAGATCGGTAGACTCCAGAGCCTTCGCAGCCTGGCAGAGCGCGACACCACCACCGGGGATGACACCCTCTTCGATAGCGGCGCGGGTAGCGCTCAGAGCGTCCTCGACTCTGTGCTTCTTCTCTTTCAGCTCGACCTCGGTCGCGGCACCGACGTTCATGACGGCAACGCCACCGGCCAGCTTGGCAAGTCTCTCCTGAAGCTTCTCGCGGTCGTAATCGCTGGTCGTGTCGCCAATCTGCTTCTTGATCTGGGCGATTCTGTCCTTGATGTCCTCGCTCTTGCCGGCTCCGTTGATGATCGTGGTATTCTCCTTCTCGACCTTCACGGACTTCGCTCTGCCGAGCTGGGCGAGCTCGGTGTTCTCGAGCTTCATGCCAAGCTCCTCGCTGACAACCTGGCCACCGGTCAGGATGGCGATATCCTCAAGCATGGCCTTGCGGCGGTCACCGAAGCCAGGAGCCTTGACGGCGACGACATTCAGCGTGCCACGGACGGCGTTGACAACCAGCGTAGCCAAAGCCTCGCCATCGACATCCTCGGCGATGATCAAGAGCGGCTTGCCACTCTGAGCGACCTTCTCCAGGACAGGGAGCAGCTCCTTCATGTTGGAAATCTTCTTGTCGTAAATCAGGATGTACGGATTATCGAGCACCGCGGTCATGGTGTCGCGGTTGTTGCAGAAGTAGGCGGAAAGATATCCGCGGTCGAACTGCATGCCCTCGACGAAATCGGTCGTGGTGTCGATGGTCTTGGATTCCTCGACAGTGATGACGCCATCAAGGCCGACCTTTTCCATGGCGTCGGCGATTTCGTCACCGATGACACGGTCGTTGTTGGCAGAAACGGAAGCAACCTGGGCGATCTCCTCTTTCTCGCGGACCGGAGTGGAAATCTTCTTGATTTCGGCGACAGCGTCTGCGACAGCCTTGTCGATACCGCGGCGGATGCCCATCGGGTTGACACCGGCAGAAACGCTCTTCATGCCTTCCTTGATAATGGACCAGGCAAGCACGGTAGCAGTAGTCGTGCCATCACCGGCGACATCGTTCGTCTTGGTGGCAACTTCTTTCAGCAACTGGGCGCCCATGTTCTCGAACGGATTCTCCAGATCGATCTCACGAGCCACGGAGACACCGTCCTTGGTCACGGTCGGCGCGCCGTATTTCTTGTCCAGCACGACCAAACGGCCCTTCGGTCCCAGAGTGGTCATGACCGCACGGGAAATCTTCTCGACGCCATTGACCAACGACTTGCGGGCTTCTTCATTGAACTGCAATTGTTTTGCCATATCAGTACCTCTCAATTGTTTTCAAACGAAATTTTAGGGTCAAAAATCTCAACCGTTCAGTAACATACTCAAATTTTTTTGCATCGGCAAGGGAAAGCGCTATAAAAGCGAAAAAACCAATCCGGCCAGCAACGAGGCGAAAAGCCCGGAAAGGAAATTGACCATGTCGTTGTCCATCCACGGGATGCCCCGCACACGCTCCAGGGGACGCCCCTGGCTGTCCCGATCGTGCTCGGTCAAGGCTCCCTTTTCCGGGTCGAAGTAGATTACCTGGCATGAAGCCCCGAGAAAGGAGTCGAACGCGGCGCCCACGAAACCGCAAGCGGTGACGATGGCAAGCTGTCGCAGCTCGTCGGCACTTGGAAACAGGAAACAGGACTGCCAGACCAGAGCAACAAGGAACGAGGCGAAAAGCGAGGCGAGGAGCCCCTGCAACGTGACCGCCCCACTCTGCCCCTTGGGCATCGGTTTCCCCGTCAGGATCGAGACGGGAGTCTGGGCCGAGAGCACGCCGATATCGCCGGCAGTGGTGTCCGCAGAGGCCTCGGCGATCGAGGCGCCGAACATCACAAGGAAAGCGGGATTCTGCTGCCAGGCGTAGCAAAGGGAGAAGACCAAGGCGAGCCCCCCGTTGGCGAAGACCTGCGCCCCGTCACGGCAACTTCCCTTCTTTTCCATACCGGCGATCCCCGAGCGCATGCGCTTCGAGTAACGTCCTGTCACCGCAGCCATGATGAAGAAATAGAGGATGACAGAAAGCCCTCCGAAACCGAGGGGCCAGGTAATCCCCATGCCGACCAGGAACTCCAAGACAATGCCGCTTCTGGTCAACTGATGGCTCTTGTAGGAAAGCAGGCAGATGGCCAGCATGAGGGCGGTCAAGATCCAAAAGGAAAACGGCAACGGGAAAAAGCGCCCGTCAAGCCAGGAAGCGAAGGAACCGCAGGGCGGGACCAGGTTTGCGAATCGGCTCATACCAATTGCCCGGCGACCAGTGTCGCCAGGATGGGCACGGACAGATTGTCCAGGCCGAACGGAGTGGCGGCCTCGGCGACCGTGGCGACCAAGCCGACCAAAAGGGCCATCGGGAAGCTATGGGTGACACCCAAGCCCACCGCAACGCTTACCACCAGCATCACCAGGCTTCCCACCAGCGTCTTGTCGCGCATGTAACCGGGCAAATGCCTGGAGTCCTTATACCAGGAGCCGAAAATCGCAGCAAAGCTGTCGCCGTAGGCCATGACCAGCACGCCCCACAGGCATGCCCGGCTGGAAACGCCTGCCTTGAACTGGAGCAGGACCAGGACGACCAGCGCGACCGGATAATAGATCAGGCCATAGTTTCGCTTCTCCTCGCTCTCGCCTTTGTGCAGGACCACCGCCAAGGTATTCAGGAAGATAAAGGTAATCGGGGGAACCAAGGCGAGTTGCAGGGTGGGAAGCATCGCCATCTCCACGAACCACCAATTGCCCACTCCCATGTGGATGATTTTCCGGCTGACCATCGGAGAGGCGTGCAGTTTCCGGGCCCCCAGGCCGATTGCCAGCACCACCAGAATCAGCAGATAACTGTACAGAATTCCTTTCATAAAAGGTTTACCAAGGCCTCCACCTGTTCCTTCGTCGTCGACCAGCTGGTGGCGAAGCGGCAGACCGTATGGGTCTCGTCCAGCTTCTCCCATTTGCTGAAGACCACGCCTTCCTTGCGCAACTCCTCCATCTTCCCGTTCTCCAGCACCACGAAGGTCTGGTTGGTCGGGGTGGCAGGGTGCATGGCATAGCCCTTCTCCTGGAACCGTTGTTTCAACAAGTCGCTCATCTCGATGGCGTTCCTGCCAAGGCGCAGATACAAGTCATTGGAGAAAAGCTCGTCGAACTGGATGCCGAGCAGCCAGCCCTTGGCGAGCAGCGCGCCATGTTGCTTGATCTGGGTGAAGAAATGGGGCAACAGACCCTTGCGGGCGACAACCGCCTCGCCGAACAGCGCGCCGACCTTCGTCCCGCCGATGTAAAAGACATCGGTGTTGCCGGCAATCTCCTGCAACGAGGGGCTGCCCTTCACCGCCAGCGCGTACCCAAGGCGGGCTCCGTCAAGGAACAGAGGAATCCGATGGTTCCGGCAGACCTCGTGCAAAGCCTTCAGCTCGTCCAGAGAGTAGAGCGTGCCGTACTCGGTCGGGTGGCTGATGTAGACCATCCCGGGTCCGATGATGTGGTCGGCAGACTCATCGTCGTCGTGGATCCGGATCGCTTCCTCCACCTGCGCCGCACTGATCTTGCCGCCATCATGGCCAGGCACGACAAGCACCTTGACCCCGCAGTACTCGGGGGCTCCCGCCTCGTGGCAGTTGATATGCCCGCTCGTGGCGCAGAGGACTCCCTGCCAAGGGGGCAGAGCCGCGCTGATGACCGTCGCGTTGGTCTGGGTGCCGCCGACAAGGAACCAGACATCCACGTCCTCGCGGCCGCAGGCCTTCCTGATTTTTGCCTTCGCCTGTTCACAAACCGCATCCGTGCCATAGCCCGGATGTTGTTCAAAATTGGTTTTTTCCAGTCTCCGGAGAATCTCCGGGGCGCATCCTTCCTGATAGTCGCTCGCCCAATACTGCATGCAAACACCTCTCTCGCAGGATACCGGTTTTTCTTTCCTCTGGCTAGAGACGGCGCAAAGGTGTGGAGAAAGCCGGAGGAATTCGCCGCATTTCCCATTGACAACAAGGTTTAGCAGTGCTACTTTCAAATTGCTTTCTTGTTTTGTGTTGCAGCGATTCTGTTATCTTGAATTTGCCGAGCCTGTCACTGGGTCGATCTTCGGAATCAGGTTACAAAGGTAACTGCGCCAATAGAGAAGCGATATTGTAAGATGCTGGTCAGTTGCCAGCAAAGGATGCTTTTTTATGGCAAAGAAGATTTATGTAGGCAACATGTCCTACGCGACTACCGAAGAGGAGTTGCGTGGACTGTTCGCACAGTTCGGTACCGTGAACAGCGCTACCATCATTGTCGATCACGAAACCCACAGGCCCAAAGGGTTTGGTTTCGTGGAGATGGCTGAGGATGCCGCCGCTGACGCCGCGATTTCCCAGCTTGACGGCAAGGAGTTTGGTGGCCGCAACCTTCGCGTGAACGAAGCCATCAACAAGCCGCGCCCGGCTCGCAGATTCAACTAACCAATATATTTTCAGATTTCAAATGATTCAGTGACGGAAGGGACTGCCGAAAGGCGGCCCCCTTTTTTGTCTGTTTATTCCATCATCCGTCCGCGGCGATAGGCTTCCATCAAATGCTCCTCGCTGATCGAGCGCGTTCCCGCGCCCCCGTGGCATCCCCCCGCCCCATAGAATCCGAGGTTGGTCCATCCCAGGGACTTGACCAGGTAATCGAAATAGGAACGGGCCTGGTCGAAGACAGCCTCCCCATCGGCATCCGCGGTCATCAGCAACCCCGCGTCTTTGTGCGGATACTTGTCATTTTCCGAGATGGCGTACAGCCGGTCGATGATATTCTTCATCTTCCCGTTGACGGAACCGAAGTAGAGCGGAGAAGCGAACATCAAAGTATCGCATTCGGCGAAAAGCTCGTAGATGTCCTGCATGGAGTCCTGGATCACGCACTTGTGCCCGTCCATCTGGCAGAACCCGCATCCGCGGCAGTCTTCAAGACGTTTGCCGTCCATAAAGACTTTGGTCAGGGTGTGCCCCGCTTCAGTAGCCCCGGTTGCGAACGCATCGGCAAGCCGCTCAGTGTTTCCCTGCCCTACACTGGAAGAGACGATTAACAAGATTGTACGCATTCATGTACTCCTTCACGGTGAGACAACCATGAAGGAAAATTCAAGGAAAAGAAAGACCCAGACTTTATGCCTAAAAGGCATAGCTACCAAGACCTTCCTCCACCACCCCCGAAGCCGCCTCCGACGTGTCCGCTATATCCTCCAAACGAGTGCACGGGAGCCGAAGGGCCACTGCTATGGGGAGGCTCGCGGTAGACCATGCCGGCCCGCACCGGCGACATCATCTGCCGGCCAATCGCGGCGAAAACCAGATAGCTACCGATAGGACTGGAGGTCTCAAGCCATCCTGGGCTGAGCATCCGCTCGCCCAAGCGCTCGAAGGTGCGGGCCCACTTGTCGTCAAGGTCCATGGCCATCGCGTATCCGAGGATATGGAAAAAGAGCTCAGGTGTCTGGGCTACCAGCATGCGAAGCTTGTCCATTTCCACCTTGTCGATGAAGTCACGGAACCCAAGGACGCGGGAGTGCAACCGGCTCGCATAGGCACTCCGTCGTTCCGTCGCCTGGGCAATCGCGCTCATCAGCGATGGCAACACCACCGTGGAAAGGGCGACCAGAATCCCTTGCCATGACGATAGGTACTGGTAGCCTGTGGCGATGGCGAAGTTGATTGCCGATCCGAGACCGACAAGGACCAAAGCCCATAGCAGCCGCACCAGCTTTCCGACGAATCCCGCCTCGTCCGCCTTGAGCAGGTATCCATGGACCACTTTCGCGACCAGCAGCTCGCCAAGCAGTCCGACGGCAAACAGGAAAACCAACGAGGCATCGGGGTATCCCCAGGTAGCGCCGACCGCGCCCAGAAAGATCGGGACCAGCAGGAAGAGCTGGATGGAAAGCTTTTTTCCTTCCGCGACTTGGTCCTTCAAGGCCCGTTCCCCGCGGAAGTAGCGTTTCGTCTCCTGCCTTACCTTCTGGCATGCCATGGCGAAGCTCTCGGTCTGGATATCCCGCGTGGTGACCGTGCTCCCGTCCCCTTCCTTGAACAAGGCGCCGAAGAACTCGCGCTCGAAGGCACGCTCTCCCTCTGGTTCCTTCAGCTTGGTCAATTGCCAGAGGCCCTTGTGCAGCTCTTTCATCGACAAGCACCCTTGGTCCGCCCAGTAAAAGAACATGCCGGTCAGGTCCCTGCCGTCAACCACGCCATCGTACAGATAGCCGACTTCCAATGGGCTCAGCCCGTCCGGTGCATGCCAGTCGACGACAGGAGCTGTCAAATCGTCCCTCCCGTACCGGTCCCAAAGCAGGAAAGCGAGCCCGCAAAGGAGAACGGCGAGTACGAAAGCGGCGAGAAGCACCTTCGAGCCGGTATCGGAATCCGGGACAACCTCGTCGAAGTATCCCTCGGGAAGCTCGATACGGATCGTCATGCCCCTGCCCTGTCCGAGGTTCTTGACCGCGCCGGTAAACGTGTAGCTCGATGGGTCATAGGAAAGCGGGGCCTGGGCGGTGGAACCTGAGCTGCCGTAGGTCAGCCACGCCTTTGGTTCGCCTCCCGGATCCTTGGGAAGGGTCAAGGAGAAGGATCCTTGGAGAATCGGCGCGTCCCAGTCGGTACCAATCAGGTTCAGATAGACCTCGTCGTAGTCGTCATGTCCATCGCTCCCCACCGTATATGTATAGGAAAGAAGGTACCTCTTCTCCCCGGAAACCAGCGTGGAGGCGTCACCGACGCGCAGCTCGGCCCACGCCGGGTCGGAAAGATCGACCTGAAGCGGCTCGGAGGAACGGATGTCGGTGATGTGCGCCTGCTTGCGCCCGAACCGGAGCGGGATATCCTGCACGAAGCCATGGCGAGGCTGGAGGAAATCGATGTCCAAGGCTTGGGTGATCTGGTAGCTGTTGGCGCGGTCGACCTGGACATCCAAATGGAAGGAGTCGATCAGGAAATCCGCGGCGAAGAGCTGCCCCGCCAGGAACAGCGCGCCTAGGAGCGCGAACAACCGCTTCATCGTCAGAATTTCACCTCGACCCGTTGCTTCGCCTCTTCCTCGATGGCAAGGTACTTGTAGGTTTCGTAGTGGGCCATGCCGGCAACGATGTTGGTGGGGAAGCTCTGCACAAGGTTGTTCATCAACTTGACGTTGGCGTTATAGTACTTGCGGGACTGTTTCAGGTCCTCCTCGATCGAGGACAACTGCCGCTGCAAATCGATGAACGAGGTGTTCGCCTTCAGGTCTGGATAGGCTTCACTCAGCGCGAACAGGCTTCTCAGCGCGGTGGTGAAGCCCTTGCTGGCTTCCTCCTTCTCGTCCCTCGTGGTGGCGGAGACAGCGCTGTTGCGGGCCTGGATGACCGCTTCCAGCGTCCCCTTCTCATGGGCCGCGTAGCCCTTGACCGTCTCCACCAGGTTGGGAACCAGGTCGTAGCGCTTCTTCAGCTCGGTATCGATGGCGGCTCCCGCTTCTTCAATCTGGTTCTTGGCGCGCACCAGCTTGTTGTAGGTACTGGCGTAAAAAAGACCGAAACAGACGATTACGGCAATAAGGATCAGCAATGCGCTCATACTCTTCTCCTGACTGCCATTCTTCCCTACTTTCCATCCTGAGTCAAACTCTCTTTACAGAATTATTCAATATCGCCCTCACAATGTTTGCGTTTGATGGAAGAGTATTGTATATTTATGCAAGGAAAAATATTTGCATTCGGTTTTGAGGAGACATCATGCGCGAGAGAAGCAACCGCCTTGCGGTAGTCAAGGAACTGATCAAGAACAACCGCATCGACAACCAGGACACGCTGCTGGACATGTTGAAACATGAAGGATACCACGTGACGCAGGCGACGCTGAGCCGTGACCTGAAAATGCTCAAAGTCGGGAAAATCTCCGATGGCTGGTCCGGGTATTACTACGCCCTGCCGGAAAACGACATGGTCAGCGAAAGCGAGAAGAGCTACATCCAGGATGTCCGTCGTGGCATCCTTTCCATCGAGTTCTCCGGAAATATCGGAGTCGTCAAGACCCGTCCAGGCCACGCCAACAGCGTTGGCATCGCCCTGGATATCCTGGCGCTTCCGGAAATTCTCGGGACTGTGGCGGGAGATGACACGATCTTCATCATCCTTCGTGAAGGGATGACGAAAGAGGACCTGCTCGAAAGTTTCAAAACACGTATCCCCGAGGTGACAGATTGATGGAATTCAAGAATCTTGACCAAACGAAGGCGCTTGCAGCCCTCCAGAAAGACAAAAAAGTATCCGTGCGCGAGGCATTGACGACCGAACGCGTCGCGAAATACCAGACCCAGGAAGCCGGGGGGCTTCTCTCCTATCATTATGCGACCATGCCGGTCGACGATCAGATCCTGGACGACCTGCAGAAGCTCAGCGACGAGCAAGAGCTGATTGCCAAATACAAGGCCCTGCTGGGTGGCGGGGTGATGAACACCGGCGAAAAGCGGCTGGTGCTCCACCAGCTCTCCCGTGGCCAGGTGCTCCCCACCCCGGTGATTGCCGACGGCGAGGACAAGGGCAAGTTCTACAAGAGCCAGCTGGAGAGAATCAAGGAATTCAGCGAGCAGGTACGTAGCGGCAAACTGATTGGCTCGACGGGCAAGAGCTTCACCACCGTCTGCCAGATAGGCATCGGCGGCAGCGACCTCGGTCCACGCGCATTGTATCTCGCCCTGCAGGGTTACGCCCAAGGCAAGGGCATCAAACAGCTCGAGGGCAAGTTCATCAGCAACGTCGACCCGGACGACGCGGCCCAGGTAATCGACACGCTCGACATGGAACGCACGCTGTTCGTCCTGGTCAGCAAGAGCGGCACGACACTGGAGACCCTGACCAACCGCGACCTAGTGATTGACGCGATCAAGGAAAGCGGCATCAAGGGTATCGATCCGGCCAAGCATATGGTGGCCGTGACCAGCAAGACCAGCCCTCTGGCCAAGAGCAAGGATGTCAGAGAGGCCTTCTTCTTTGACGATTACATTGGCGGACGCTACAGCTCTTCCTGCGCGGTGGGCGGTGTCGTCCTTTCCCTGGCCTTCGGCTATGATGTCTTCCAAGCGTTGCTTGACGGCGCCCATCAGGCGGATATCGCCGCTCTGGAACCCAATATCCGGAAGAACGCTTCCCTGCTCGACGCGCTGATTGGTGTCTACAACCGCAATGTGCTCGGCTACCCATCCACGGCAATCCTTCCCTACTCGCAGGCTCTTTCCCGTTTCCCTGCCCATCTCCAGCAACTGGACATGGAAAGCAACGGAAAACACGTCAACCGCGACGGGAAGCCGGTCTCCTACGCGACCGGCCCGGTAATCTTCGGTGAGCCGGGAACCAACGGCCAGCATTCCTTCTACCAGCTTCTCCACCAAGGCACCGACATCATCCCGCTCCAGTTCGTCGGCTTCAAACAGAACCAGCGTGGCAAGGATATCGTGATCCAGGGCTCAACCAGCCAGCAGAAGCTTTGCGCCAACCTGGCGGCCCAGATTGTCGCCTTTGCCCGCGGCAAGGACGACGAGAACCCCAACAAGCAGTTTGCTGGAAACAGGGTCAGCAGCCTGTTGGTAGCCAAGGAGCTGACGCCGGCGGTGCTCGGAGCCCTTCTCGCCCACTACGAGAACAAGGTGATGTTCCAGGGCTTCCTCTGGAACCTGAACTCCTTCGACCAGGAAGGCGTGCAACTGGGCAAGGTCCTTGCCAAGCAGGTGCTCGCAGGTTGCCCGGGCGATCCGGTGCTCAAGGCGTTCAGCGATTTGCTGTAACACAGGTGATTGTGGTGTTAGGCGGTCCTTCGGGGCCGCCTTGTTGCAGAGAAAACAGCCTCCCTTGCGGGAGGCAGCTCCAAGGAGACATGCTTGGAGGGGAGAAAGTGTTTCTCTCTATGGCAACATGGCAACACATAGGGAGAGTATCAGAGGAGAGCGGGTATCGCGATCCGCTTCCATCTCCAGTATCTCCCAGCTTTTCCCGTTTGTGAAGCCTTGATTTCCCTCTTTATTGCGAGTTTCTCATCTGGCAAGCAGGAAAGAAAACGGTGCCACACACATACGAGGGTACGCTGCGTGTGTGGCACCAATATCAGAAAAGAAGAAATGCCTTACCCGTTCACGGGGAACATTTCGATTGTTACGATGGCATCCCTCGTTCCATTTGTGAAGAGCACCATCCCCTGATTTCCCGCATTTTTATGGGGAATTGCCTTTTGTCAAAGTTCCGCGGCCGCCAGCAGGAAAGCGGGTGTGCCGTGGGTATTGTCGGTCAGCCTAGGCTCCTGGCGAGTGTAGTACTCATAGGAGCCGTCACGGTACGGGCTGTCCTCAGAGGCTTGCCCAAGACCGGCGCTCTTGCAGATATCCTTCAGGTGGAGCTGGCCGTCCTCACTCTCATACACGTCGAGACTCACCATGCTGGCAAAGGCGCGCCTGGTCACTTTCCGGTAGAGGGCCGGGTCATACGCATAGCCCTGTCTGACCATATGGGAGAGGAAATAGATGTACATGCTGGTACAGCTGGTCTCCAGATAGTTGTATGTGCGGCCAGGCTGGTCGACAATCTGCCACCACATGCCGGTCTCTTTGTCGGCGGCGCGGACAAGCGCTTGGGCGAGGTGGTTGGAGAGCTCGATCAGACGGGCGCGGTAGGCGAAGAACTCCTTAGTGGAGGGAAGCAGGTCGCAGACCTCGACGAGAGCCATGGTGAACCAGCCGAGGGCGCGTCCCCAGATGTAGGAGGAGCAACCCGTCGTCTGGTCCGCCCACGCCATCCGCTTGGTCTCGTTCCAGGCGTGGAACAGCAAGCCGCTACGAGGATCCAAGGTGTGCTCGTAGGTCAGGTTGAACTGGAAAAGCATCTCCTTCGCGGCCGCCTTCAGGTCGCCCCAGCGTTTGGCGTACTTGATCAGGAAGGTGCCGTACATATACAGTCCGTCAAGCCAGACCTGGTCGGTGTAGATCTTCTTGTGCCAGTAGCCGCCACTGGGCGTACGGGGATGGTCCTTGAATTCCTGCCACATGTAGTCCATCGCCTTCTTGTAGCGCTCGTCATGGGTATAGTCGTACAGGTCGAAGAAGTTCTTGCCGGGAGCAAGCAGATCCCAGCTGTAGGCGCTCTGGTCATACCCGGGCACGGTGCCGTCGGGCATCACGAACTGCTCCATCCATTTGGAAACCCAGTCCTTCCACTCAGGGTGGCGCAGCGTCGCGCTGGTACGCCAGATGAACTCCATGGCGATGCCAAGGCGATAGTTGTACTGGTTCAATTCCTTGTCAGCCCTCGCCATCAGCGAGAGAGCCATCTTTTCGGCCAGTTTCTGGTTCTCGGTCATAGTTCCTCCCTCATCGGTCAGGTCTATTACATCACAGTTCCAGCAATCATCGCAATGGAAGTCCAAGCAAGTCGCATAGCGCCCAGTCGGCGGGCCACAGCGGCGTGTCTTGGAAAAGGAAGGTCTTCAGCCCCGCTTTTGCCGCCCCCTCGACGTTCACCTGCAGGTCGTCGACGAACAGGCATTCCGACGGATCCAAGCGCTCCTTATCGGTAATCGAGAGGAAAAATTCCGGATCGGGCTTGGAAAGGCGCATGTCGCAGGAAAGGTAGCATTGGTCCATCAACGAGGAAAGCGGAACCATGGAGTTGATGACCTGCCAGTGGTAGCGACAGGTATTCGAACCAAGCAGAAGACGGACATCGCCTCGGGCTTTCAGGTCACGGATGAGGTCGATTACCGGCTGGTTGACCTGCGGATGGAACATCTCGCAAATCGGATCAGCATCCGGGTCGACGTGGAACTTCTCGGCCACGTGGCTCCACCACTCCTTCGGCTGGATGAGCCCTTCCATGATCGGCCTGTCGTATCCGAGGTAATCCTCAAGGAGCGCCTGGGAATCGATGCCATAGCGACGCGCGATCGCGCCCCCGATCTGCACATGGGTGACACACACGCCACCCATATCGAACATCACGCACTTGATTGCCATGTCTCTGACTATACCAGCAATCTTCAATCATAGCTTGGCAAATTTTTCATTTTTATTCCAAAATATCAATTTTTTGTTATATAAATGTAAAAATTATCCAAAATTTGACAATCGATTCATTTGGTGCACACAATACAGGTGTTCGCAAGAACAAGCCTAAAGGAGGTAACTATCAATGAGGAAGAAACTGTTGGCTCTGGCCGCACTGGCGGCTGTGCTGGTGGCTCCCGTGCTCGCGCAGGGAGGAAAGGAAAGCGGCACTGCCGCATCGGCAAAGGAGCAGACGCTGGATGTCTACTCGATCATGCCGGAGAAATACGCCACCGTTATTTTTGACGCGTTCACCAAGGACACGGGTATCAAGGTCAATTTCGTCCGGCTTTCCTCGGGAGAAGCGCTGAGCCGCATCCTCGCGGAAAAGGACAACCCGCAGGTCGACGCCCTTTGGGGCGGTCCATCGGACACCTATGACGCAGGCGTCAAGGAAGGCGTCTTCGCACAGTATGTGCCGAAAGAGGCGGACAAGATTCCGGCGAACCTTCGTTCTGCCGACGGATACTGGACCGGCATCGGCATCATCCCGCTCTGCTTCCTGACCAACAACAACTTCCTGCAGAAGAACGGGCTGAAAGCCCCGACTTCCTGGCAGGACCTGCTCGACCCCAAGTACGAGAAACAGTTGCAGATGGCGGACGCACGTACCAGCGGCACTGCCACCGAACGCATCTACTCTCTGGTCAAGGTCATGGGCGAGGACGAAGCCTTCGCCTACCAGAAGAAACTCAACAAGAGCGTCCAGCTGTATACCAAGAGCGGGGCCGGCGGAGCCATGCCGACCGCAACCGGACAGGCAGCCGGAGGCATCTTCTACCTGGTCGACGCCTTGGACATCCAGCAGCAGGGCTATCCCCTTTCCATCACCTACCCGAAAGAGGGCGTCACCTATGGGGTCGAGGGCAGCGGCATTTTGCAGGGTTGCAAGCACCCCGAAGCCGCCAAGGCGTTGATGGATTGGGCTTCCAGCACGAAGCTTGGCACCGTCATGAACGACAACAAGATCTGCTATGTCCCGACGAGACCGGACATCCAGATTTCCAACCCGGCCATGGATCTTTCCAAGATTCCACTGGTCGAGGCAGAGAGCACCTGGAAGGGTGAGAATCGCCAGAGACTCATCGACCGTTGGGTCAAAGAGGTCATCGAAGGCAACTAAGACGTTGCCTTCCGACATTCGACACATGCGCATCGTCCGGATTCCCGATTCGGACGATGCTTTGTAGGAGATTTGTATGGCTGATCTTCGCAGGGAGAAAACACGGATGATTCAGAAGGATCCAGGCCTGTTTTGGGCGCTTTTGGCCATCTGGATTGCCCTCGGCATTTTCATCCTCTATCCGGTCGTCCGGTTGGTCGGTATGGCATTCATGCCCGACGGACACTTTTCCATTGTCTCCCTGAGAGAAGCATTTCAGGACACCTACACGGTCAAGGCACTCGGCAACAGCCTCTGGCTGGCGTTGGCCGTGTCGGTCACAGGTACGATTCTCGGGTACCTCTTCGCCCTGCTCGTCACCCGTACGGCGATGCCAAAGGTCTGCAAGGCACTCTTCAGCGCGGTCACGTTGCTACCGCTCATCTCCCCGCCCTTCACCAGCTCGATCAGCCTCTCGTTGGCGTTAGGCCCGAACGGATACCTGCTCAGGCTTTTCCATATCCCGGATTTCCAAATCTATGGGTTCCTCGGAACCTGGCTGAGCGAGACACTCACCTACTTTCCCGTCGCATACATGGTCATCAGCGCGGTACTGGAAACAATGAGCGCCAATTTGGATGATGCGGCCATGTCGCTGGGAGCCTCCTCGGGAAGAATCCTGCGAACCGTGACAATTCCCCTGTCCATGCCTGGTATCGCCAACTCCTTCCTGTTGCTGTTCGGGTCGAGTCTTGCCGACTTCGCTACTCCGCTGATTCTCGGAGGACATCAGTTTCCGGTACTGCCGACCCAGGCATATCTGGAAATCACCGGCATGTTCGACCTGCATAGTGGCGCGTCGCTGTCCCTCATGCTGCTCGTCCCGACCCTGATTGTCTTCTGGTTGCAGCGCATGGTCGTCGGCGACAAGAACTACGTCACCGTCACCGGCAAAAGTGGTGCGCAAAGCGCTTTCAGCCCCTTGCCGATTGTCGCGAAAGTAATCATCTCCATGGTATGTGCCTTGGTGTTGGCCTTCGTGCTCTACCTGTACGGGATCATTTTGGTCGGGTCTTTCGTCAAGACCTGGGGCGTCACCAACACCCCGACCATGGCAAATTACCAGTACGCATTCAAGTTCGGCAAGAAGGCAATCACCGATACGTTGAAGATAGCCTTTGTCTCTACAATTCTCGGCTCGATCCTTGGCGTGGTCATCGGTTTCATCCTCCAGCGCAAGCAGTTCATCGGCCATCGCCTTCTGGAAATAGGAAGCATGCTGAACTACGCGTTGCCTGGCACCGTGGTCGGCATCGCCTACATCATCGCCTTCAACAAGAAACCATTCTTGTTGACCAGCACCATGGCCATTCTGGTGGCAGCCTATGTCTTTCGCTACTATGCCACCTCGATACGTAGCGTCATGGCAAGCCTGGAGCAAATTGACAAAACGTTGGAAGAGGCTTCCGAGAGTCTAGGAGCCAGCACGGCAGGAACCTTCCTGCATGTCACGGTACCGTTGGTCATTCCCGCGGTACTGACCGGTTTGCGGTACTTATTCATCCATTCGATGACGGCCATCAGTGCCACCATCTTCTTAGTCAGCGTCCGTTGGACGCTCCTGACCAGCAGGATCCTTGAGAGCATGACCGAGTTGCAGTTCACGCAGGCCTGCGCCTTCTCCATCATACTGATCATCATCGTGTTCATCGCCGACGGTCTGATGACCTGGGCCTTGCATATGTATTCCGTGCATTTCCTGAAAACCAAGGAGGCAACCAAATGAAAGAACGCGCTATCGCCCTGCAGTTGAGGAACGTCGTCAAAGAGTTTACCAAGGGAGGAAAGACGGTCCGGGCCGTCGACAACATCAATCTGGATATCGAGGAGGGAGAAATGGTTTGTTTCCTGGGGCCCTCCGGTTGTGGCAAGACTACTACGCTCCGCATGGTCGCGGGATTCGAGACTCTCACAAGCGGCATGATCACCATCAAAGGCAAGAACGTGACCAACGTCCCTGTCAACAAGCGAGGCATCGGCTTTGTCTTCCAGAACTATGCCCTGTTCCCCCATATGTCGGTCGCGAACAATATCGCCTATGGCCTGAAGACCAGGCACTTTGACCCTGTGACTATCGCCAAGAAGACACAAGAGGCGCTCGAACTGGTCGGACTTCCCAATGTTGCCGAACGGTATCCGAGCGAGTTATCCGGAGGCGAGCAGCAACGTGTCGCGCTGGCCCGTGTCCTGGTCATGGAGCCGAGCTTGTTGTTGATGGACGAACCGCTTTCCAATCTGGATGCGAAGCTACGCATCCACATGAGGACGGAAATCCGTCACCTGCAGAAGAAGCTGGGCATTACTTGCCTGTACGTCACCCATGACCAGAGCGAAGCTCTGACTGTAGCGGACAAGATTGTCGTTATCCGGAAAGGCGTCGTCCAGCAGGTAGGTTCCCCAAGGGAAATCTACCACAACCCAGCGAACGCGTTCGTTGCCGATTTTATCGGCCAAGCCAACATCTTGCCCCTGCAGGTCGTAAAGGCGGACGAGAATACGGTCACGGTCGAGCCAGCCAAGGGTCACCCCTTCACCACACGCAAGGGTTCGGGCTTTTCAGGAACCCCCGATGCGGGAGACCCGGCCATTCTGGTCATCCGGCCGGAGAATATCGATGTCCTCGCGGCAAGCGAGGAGGGAATCCCGGCCAAAGTGGTCAGCGCGATCTTCGTCGGCAGCCATATCGAGTACGAACTTGCCATTGAAGGAATCGACAAAGTGGTCAACGCCTCTGTTCCTTCCAAACCGGAAGAGACGGTTTGGAAAGAAGGAGATGCTGTCAGGCTTCGCTTCGACAACGAGGCGGCGCTCGTAGTAGCCGGTTGACCCATCGGCTTCCATGATAGTACCGCTTCCCCTGAATCAGCGAGGATTTTTCTATTGAGCGAAACGATATAGTTCGGTACAATACAAACCATGAAGCGTTTTCTTTTGGTCTCTCTCATCGGCATTGCAATCGCTCTTCCCCTTTCCGCGAAAACGTTGAGGGGCACCATCAAGGTGTTTGGCACCGAACCCAAGACTTCGCTCGGCATCGAGACCAGCGATGGAAAGCGATATGGCATCATCACCGGTACCATTCTTCGGGAAGAGTTGTTCAACCAGCAGGGGGTGCCATTGAAACTGAAAGGCAAAAAGCAAAAGAAAGGCCAAAACCCGCAGACAGACCTGGAGGATGGTTCCTTCTACGTGAAGTCCTACATGGTCATCAAATAACCAGGCACCCGGTCGCAAGAGAGACCAGGCGCCTTTATTTTTTATTGGCCTTCGAACCTGGCAAGCAAAGCGAGATACGTCTCCTTGACTTGCAAGTTCTTCGGGTCCGTCTCAAACGCCTTGGCGGCAGCGTCGATTTCCTTCCAGCTTTCCGCGTCCAGCATTCGTTCGGCGAACGTGTAGACTACATTGTTTTCCTTGGCGGTATGCAGCCTGAGCAACTTCACGTAGGCCATGGCATTGGCAAGAATCCCCAACTTGGCCAGCGTGGTCGGCTTCTCCTTCCATTGGTTCAGTGATGCCTCAAGGTCTTTCACGTGGCTTCGCCCCAAGTCATGCTCAACCAACATGCCGTGGGTCACCATCGTCTCCCCCACTCTACCTAGCTTCCGCACCATGACGGGGAACAGGAATTGTTCCTCCTTTCCATGGTGGTGCTTGTCGCTGTATAAACGGATGAAGGCAATCGCTTGTTCCCAAAACGAGGGATCGATCGCCTTTCCGTCCAAGACGGCGACGCACTCACGCTCGACGACATCCAGCATGCGATTGATGTTGGCATGCTCCTCCATCATGCATTCAGTGGTCCAGTGCATCTCAGGCAACCTTTTTCTCAATCACGAACACATCATCGTCTTCCTTGGTGAGCTGCATGCTGGTTCCGGAAAGCATTCCCTCCATCTCACGCATGCGGAGCCGGTCGTACCACTGCCCCTTGCCGCCCGCCTCAACCCAGAAATGGCCGTGCAAGTTCTGGGTCTGCCTCCAGACGAACCGGTCGACATCCCCCTCGACAACCTGGTTGACCCGGTCGCAGGGCATGCCGTTCAGAAGCACCTCGTCGAACTGGTGGTAGGCGTCGTTACAGTTGGCGTCAGCCTGCACCTTGTGATGCTCCCCGAAGGAATAGGCCACCTGTTCCAATTCCGCTAAACGTCCCTCGTCCTCTTCCACGAGGCAAGAGACCAGCTTGGCGTAGCGGCTCTCGCTGGAAGCGATACGACCCTGTAACCAACCATGGATGTTGGCGGTGTCGATCAGGCTCTCCAAGGGGCGAAGATCGCTCGTCACAAGCTCAGGGTCGTACCTCCACCCTCTGCGGGATGCGTAGTCCGCAATCTCTGCGACCAGGGCATCCTGCAGTTGGATTTTGCCATACAGCCAGTAGTGGATCGGGCCAAGGAACTTGCTCATGCCCGCGCCCCCTGGTTGATTTGGGCGTTGACCCTCGAAACGACCTCTTCCGGGTTGAGTCCATGTACGTAGCAGGCATCTGCCAGCGACTCCATTTGGCTCGAGGGGCAACCAAGGCAATGCATGCCGCTCTCCAGCAGTGTATCCACCACTTCCGGGTGTTCCGCCACCAATCTTCCAACCAAAATATCTCCAGTAATCGCCATATTGCGTCTCCTTCTCGTTGCTTTGTAGCCAATGCATACCATGAAGCGATGGGAAGAGTATGTTGGTTTTCCAACATGCATGTATTCCATTCCCTCGCTCGTGGGGCTTGTTTTCCTTCTTGATGGAACTGAAGGACAAAGGAAGTGCGGCACCTTTGGCGCAGAGGAAGAAGGATGGACGAAAAGGACATCATGGGCGGCTTCCTGTTCCATGCAAGCAGGTGCGAGGTGTTGGGCAAGATTGAGAACAGGGGGATTGGAAAAGGTGCAGGCAAGACCCGGATCACCATGGCGCTACGGATAATCCAGGCCGGGGAGCCCGGCGACAAATCATTTCTTTCGCAGAATGACAAAAGGCGGACCGGACGACCGGCCCGCCTAAGGGAGATATGGCTGATGTCAGTTCAGCGCTTCCTTCATGATATCGAAGAGCACGTAATCGGAGACTTTCGCATCCTGGTTGACCTGCTGTCCGAATCCTTTCTTCTGGATTTCGTAGTATTTCTCGACATCCCCGTTCTCGACCAGCTTCTTCAACTCGGCTCCGGTCAGCCATGCACCGTCAAAGCGCTGATTGTAGATGGTGTCATAGTCAGAGGCGATCAGCTCGGCAACCCACTTGCAGACATCTTCCTGATGGGTCTTCTGATAGTCCATGCCCTTGATCAGGGCGCGGGCGACCTTGACCAGCGTGTCCTTGTGCGTCTCGGCATACTTGGACATGCAGATCCAGGAAGCGTTGGCAGCACTGCGGTCGCTGAAGGTGGCGTTGTTGCAGAGCATCACGGCATCGCTGCCCAGCGCGCTCTTGATCGTGGCGGTGCTGGGAGACCAGGTGGCGCATGCGTCCAAGGAACCGCTGGTCATGGCGGAAACCAAGCCAGAGGCATCCATCTCCATGGCGACGATGTCATCCATGGTCAGGCCGGCATCGCCGAGAGCCATGCGGAGCACCATCTCGCTACTCGTGCCGGAAGCATAACCGACGGTCTTGCCCTTCAGGTCCTTCGCGGTCTTGATACCGCGGCTCGGGCGGACGATGACCTCATCGGCAGAGCCGAGGTGGTCGAACAAGAACACCTTCGCGCGACCATTGATGCAGAGCTTGTGGGCTCCCGGTCCTATATAAGCCACATCGATCGAGCCGCTCTCCATGGCGGAAATCTCGGTCGGGCCGTCAGCGAACTGCACCAAATTGACCTTGATGCCTTCTTCGGCGAAGTAGCCCATACGGTCAGCGGCTACCACGTTGTACAGCGACGCGTAGTTGGGCATGTAAGCGACATTCAAGGTCTGCAGCTTCTGCTCGGCAGAACCGGACGCAGCGCCCTCTTTCGTGCCCTGGGCGCCAACAGCAGCCAGCGCGAGGGATGCCAGCAATCCAACCAATACTCTTTTTTTCATTAGAATCCTCCTTCGATTTCTCATTACTTTCGTACTTCAAGATATTCCTGATACACCTGTTCCCAGATGTGGTTTTTCAACTCCAGGTACCGTTCGCTCATCTTGGTCCTCTGGTCGCGCGGATAAGGGATATCCACCGGAAGGATGCTCTTGATGCGACCGGGGCGGGCGCTCATGATCACCACCCGCTGACCAAGGATCAAAGCCTCGTCGACATCATGGGTGATGAAGAAGCAGGTCTTGCGTTCCTTTTCCCACATGTCCAGCAACTCCTGCTGCAGCTGGGTCCTGGTCTGTGCGTCCAAAGCTCCGAAAGGTTCGTCCATCAAGAGCACCTCGGGGTTTCCCGCATAGGCCCTGGCTATGGCGACCCGCTGCTTCATGCCACCGGACAACTCTTTCGGATAGTGGTTCCTGAAGTTCTCCAGGCCCACCATATGGATATACTTGTCGACAATCGCGTCAGCCTCGGCTCCTTTGACACCCTTCATATCCAGCGGGAATCGTACGTTTTTCTCCACGGTAAGCCAAGGGAACAATGCGTACTGCTGGAAGACGACACCACGTTCCGGACCGGTACCCTTTACCTCCTTCCCGTCGCACAGGACCTTGCCGCTCGTAGCGTCAAGCAGGCCCGCGATGATGTTCAGGAGAGTCGACTTGCCACACCCCGAAGGGCCGACAACCGTAATGAATTCGTTCTCAGCGATATCCAGCGAAACCCCGTTCAGAGCGACGACCTCGCCGTTGCGCCCCATGTAGGACTTCTTCACGTTCTGGATCGAGAGTTTTATATTTCGCGTTTCTCCTGCCATCCTGTCAGCCTCTGTTCCGTGAACTTGATTACTTTCTCGACAATCACACCGATACAACCGATGATGATGATGTACAGCAACATGGGGGCGGTCTCGAAGTTGTTGTTCAACGAGCGGATCCTCATGCCCAGGCCGGCGAACGCTCCGGTCGATTCGGCGGCGATCAGCGTGGTGAGCGCGACCGAGGAACCGAGCCTGATGGCCGTCATGATGAAGGGCAGCGAAGCGGGGGCAAGCACCCTGAAGAAGATCTGCCGGTCTGAGGCCCCAAGGATCTTGGCTGCCTTGATCAGCGTCTCATCGATATTGATGATGCCCTGGTACATCGTGATGCACATGGTCAGGAAGGTCGCCAAGGTGATGACAATGATCTGCGGCTTCCGCCCGACACCCGCGGCGATCACGATCAGCGGGACATAGGCCAGAGGCGGAATGTTCCGGATGAAGTTGATCCATGGTTCCACGATGTAGCGGAAAGGCCGGTACCACGCCATCAGTATGGCGATGGGAAGCGCGATGACGAAGCCCAACGCGTATCCGCTGACGACACTGATCAGAGAGGAAGCGATATCCTTGAACAACACCTTGCGAGCAATCATCACCTTGATCTGCGAGAAGGTCTTGATGATGTTCGGGAAGCTCCGGGAAGTGCTTGGGAGCACGGACAATATGGTCCAAAGCACGATGGCGGAAGCCACTGAAAGAAGTAGCCAAAGCCGTCTCGATGCCTTTGCCGACAATCCTTTTTTCATTTGTTAGCCATCCTTGTGGTCTCATTTTCTCATTGAATTGTGAACTGCAAAGTCTGAAATTTCTTCATACCCATTTCCCATACGGAAGCCGTATACTGGAAGGGAAAAGGGAGGAAACGGAACCGTGCTGCTCGCGCTACTCGCGGTGATAACGATCTACACCATCTCGCTATATGCGCTCAAACGCGATAGCGGGGAGCTGCTACGCATGCTCTTCACCCTTTCCCTCGTCGTCTTCTGGTTCGGGATCCTGACCTACATCGCCAAAAAAGGCGGCTATGGCAAGGAGTTCATCCCGATTCTTTACGGAGGCAACGTCGTCTACAGAAAACTCCAATATCTCAGGCTCACCCTCGGGCAACTGGGCTACACCGTCGCCATCGGCAGGTACCTCTTTCCCTTCCTGTTCATGCTGGTCGCCCTGCACGCCTCGAATTTCATCCCGACGGAGCACCTGAAGTGGTACTACCTCGCCGCTTCCCTCCTTCCCATTGTTTCGCTAATCATCTACGTCCCTTCGATCTTCGAGACGTTCATCGAGCCAAGTGAAGCCCGCTTGCGGCTCAGCGTCAGCCTTTCCTATTCCTGGATCATCGCATACCTGCTCATCGGCTGGGCATGCCTGCTGAAGGAAACCTTCTCCATCACCGTCCGGTTCTTCCGGAGCCGCTTCCTGCAGAACCTCGCCTTCTATGCCAGCACCACCCTGCTGTACGCCATGTACTGCAAGCAGGACCCTGCGCAGATCTACCTGTTCTACCGCAACGACTACATGTGGATGCTCGGCCTCTGGTACCTGAACAAGGGGTTCCGTCCGATGCTCTACAGCCTCGTCTGGGTCTTCACCGCCCTTTCCTGCGTCATCAGCCTTCTGAGCCTGGTAAGCACCGCCCACATCACCTGGAACGAGCAGCACGAGCAGGCGTTGCTCGAGCGGAAGGGCAACGCGGTGCAACCCGGCATCAACATCTTCACCCATGGGCTGAAGAACCAACTTCTGGCGAACCAGATCGTCATCGAGAAGATCGCAGAGCAGAACATCCCTTCGCAGAAACGGCTGGTCTCCTCGCTCAGGACGAACAACCAGCTGATGCTGCAGCGCATCGAGAAGCTTTACACCTTCAGCCGCCAGAGCACCATCCACCTGGTACCCATGTCGATTGAGCCGGTCATCGGGCTGGCCAGGGAAAAATTCCTGGCGAAGTACCCCCAAGGACTGGTCGACGTGCATCTTGCCAGCCGGACCGGCCAGATTCTGGCCGACAAGGAATACCTTTCCGAAGCCTTCGCCAACATCATGGAAAACGGCTGGGAGGCGACCTTGCAGGCTGGGCGAACCACCCCGGTGGCCGTCAAGCTCAACCAAGAACGCCTGTGGGTATCGGTGACCATCTCCGACAACGGGAACGGAATCACCAAGAATGTCGGCAAGCACATCTACGAACCCTTCTACACCAGCAAGAACAGCGCCACCAACTGGGGTTTCGGCATGTACTTCACCCATCAAGTCATCAAGAACCATCTGGGAAGCATCCGGTTCGACTCCTCCCCTAAGGGAACCTCGTTTCTGATCCTGCTGCCCATTGCGAGGAGGAAAGCCCGTGTGTAAGAAAAGCGCCGTCCTGATTGCTGAAGATATGGAAATCCTCAGGGAGCACTATGCGGCCGTCGTTTCCAGCGACCCTTCGTTCACCATTGCGGCAAAGGTCTCCAGCGGAGCCGAGGCGACGGCCATCTGCGACGCGATTCCCGTCGACATCATCCTGATGGATATCGAGATGGAGGACGCCACCGCAGGCATCCGGGCCACCGAGACAATCCTCTCCCGTCACCCCCAGGTCAAGGTGGTCTACCTGACAGCCCACGAGACCGAACAGACCATCATCACCTCGATGGCGACCGGGGCGGTCGACTACCTGGTCAAAGGGTGCACGGACGCCCATATGCTCGAGCATCTACGCGGGGTAAGAAACGGAACGCAGAACCTGGACGCCAAAATCCAAGGGATTGTCATGCGGGAGTACAAGCGGCTACGCAAAAGCGAGCAGGGACTGGTCTGGTTCATCACCAAGACCGGCACCCTTACCCCGACCGAACGGGAACTGGTCCGATACCTGCTGGACGGCTACAAGATCAAGCAGATCGCCGAGGATCGCCACGTCGAGGTGGTCACCATCAAGACCCAGATCCACAGCCTGCTGGTCAAATTCCAATGCAAGCGGACAGCCGAGGTAGTCCGCCTGATCGAGCAACTCGGACTCAGCAACCTGTTCTAGTACTTGCCAAGCGCCTGGAACATCCAGCGCTTGTACGCTTCCACTCCTTCCTGGTCGAAGGGATTGATGCCGAGTATCGAGCCGGAAAGATAGGTGGCGAAAAGGAAGAAATAGGAAAGCGCCCCGTACTGGTAGGAATCCAGCTCAGGCACGTCAAAGACCAGACAGGGGAATTTCGCGCTGTGGGCTTTCAGCGTCGCCGCCTCGCTCGCCTTGTTCACCTCGCTGACGGTCTTTCCATCCAAATACCCGAACCGGTCATCCACCCCGTCCGGGACCAATCGCAACTCGGGACCGCCACACGCCCCAAGGCGCAGGAAAGTCTCGAAGAGAATCTTCTTTCCTTCCTGGACGTACTGTCCGATCGAGTGCAGGTCCTCTGAGTCGCTGGAAGCGACAGGAAAGAGGCCCTTCCCTTCCTTTCCCTCGCTCTCGGCAAGCAACTGCCGCCACCACCGGGCGAAGTAATCGAAACGGGGTTCGAAGAAGGTAAGCATCTCCAGATCGAAGCCTTGCTGGGAAAGCAAGTTGCGCGCCACCGCGTAGCGCAGGGCGAGGTTGTCCGTGCTGTGGTCGTTCTGCAGCCAACCCGCCATATCCCTGGCCCCTTCCACCATCGTCCGCACGTCAATCCCGCTCGATGCCATCGGCAACAGCCCGACATCGGTGAATATCGAATACCGGCCTCCCACAGAAGCGGGGAACTCGAGAAAGGTGTACCCCTGCGTCCTGGCCAAGTCCTCCAGATGGGAACCAGGCGTCCCGGTCACGTAGATGTACCGGCTCGCGCCAGCGCCATAGCGGCGCTCCAGTTCACCCCGGAACAGGCGGAAGGCAAGTCCCGGCTCCAAGGTCTCGAAGTTCTTGGCAATCACGTCGATGGCGAAGGTATGCCCCTCAAGAGAAGAGAGAACGCGGGCGCTCTCGAAGGAAGAAAGGGTATTTCCCGCCCAGACGATGGGAATGCCGCCCTCAGGCTTGAGCGCCTCGATGGCACCGCGGGCCCCTTGGTTGGAACCCCCGATGCCGATGACCACCAGCGTATCCACCTTTTCCCGCAGGTCGCCGGCAAGACGAAGGATCCGGTCTATCCGGCCATCACTGGCGAACACCTCGGGATGATACCAGCCAAGCACGCCCTCGTACCGCTTCTCTTCAGCAAGAACACGTTCCAGCAGGAGCTGCTGCTTCTCGCACTCCCTTGCCACCTTGTTCTCGCCGAGGGTGGAAGAATGGTCGACAATCGTGAATGAAATCCGCTTGCGCATGGCGTCCTCCGTCAGCCGTATCTTTATGACATTCCTGTCGGTTGTCAAGAAAATTTTTGCATACCATTTTCCAACTTTGCCCACTGATTCCGGGTACTTATGGATTTATTGCAACAAATTCGGCATTTTGCCCCTTTGGTTTGAAATTATTTGCATATTTGTGAGAAATTTTTCTTTGCAAATCCAAAAACAAGCGTATACTACAGACGAGGAGTCTCTATGGATGTCACTCTGAAAGATATCGCAAGCCAAGCGGGCGTCTCCATTTCCACGGTCAGCAGGGTCCTGAACCAGGGCCCGGATCTTGTGCATCCCACCGAGACCCAGCGCAAGATCATCGAATGTGCCCGTTCCCTCGGCTATGTTTCCCAGAAGATCAATACCTATCAGAGCATCGAGCGCCCCAGCTACCACCTCGCCTGCGTCTTCGCATCCGACCATGAGAGCATCGCGAGCCCCTTCTTCTCGGAGCTGCATGACGGTCTGGTCGACGGGGTGAAGAAACTGGCAGGACGCTATGACCTCTCATTTGTCACGCTGAACCTCACCGTGACGGGAGTGGAGTCCGACCTTTCTTCTCCTTCCCTGGATGGCGTGATCCTGTTGGGACGCATCACCAAGGAAACCATCGAGACCCTGAGAAAGCAGATTCCCCATCTCGTCTACGCCGGACTGAACCAGATTGATGGGATCGACAACGTAGTCAGCGACATCCGTTTCGGCGTCAAGGCGGTCACCGACCGCTTGGTCGCGTTAGGACACAGGAAGATCGCCTATGTCGGCCCGACCGACCAGGACGGTACCTTGGTCAACGAATACCGCTACCAGACCTATGTCGATGCTCTGGCATCCCACGGAATCCCATTGGACAAACGGCTGGTGGCCGATTCCTATCTGGAGGCAAGCGATGGATACCGGGCGACGATGCAGCTGCTTGATGCCGGCGCAAAACCCACCGCCATCATCTGCGGCAACGACAACCTGGCAATCGGGGTAACCAGAGCGCTCGCCAAACGGGGGCTCTCCGTTCCCGAGGACATTTCGCTGTTCGGTTATGACAATATTCCCGACTCGGCCTATCTTTCACCTTCTTTGAGCACGGTGGATGTGCCCAAGAGGGAAATCGGGCAGTATGCGTTGCGTCTCTTGCTCGACGCGATTGAGAATCACCGCTCCTGGCCGATTACCGTCACGCTACCCTTCAGACTAATCGAGAGGGAAAGCACCAAGGAGGTCTTCCAATGAAACGCACGCTTCTGATTGCCCATGGCGGAGGCCCGACCGCCGTCATCAACGCCTCGCTCTACGGGGCAATCGAGAAAGCCCGCGAAAGCGGGGCCTTCTCTCGGATTCTCGCCTGCCGGCGGGGAATCGCCAGTGGTTCCTTCATCGACCTGACCGAAGTACCGGAAACCAAGCTGGCCCTGCTGCCCTACACCCCTGGCTCGGCAATCGGCACGGGAAGGACCCCGATTGACGAGGAGGGTTACGTGAAGCTTGCCGGCACGTTCCAGAAAATGGGGGTGACCGACATCCTCCTGACCGGAGGAAACGGGACGATGGATACGACGCGCAAGCTGGCAAAAGCCGGAAAGGCCTGCGGAATTCTGGTGGACGGCATCCCCAAAACGATGGACAACGACCTTTCGGGAACCGACCACGCCCCCGGTTATGGCTCGGCGGCGCGCTACCTTGCCGGCTCGGTCCGCGAGGTCGACCAGGATGTGAAAGGGCTTGCCATCCATGTCGTCGTCATCGAGGCCTTTGGCCGGGATGCGGGATGGATTACTGCCAGCAGCGCTTTGGCGCGGACGGAGAGGGGCGACGGGCCCGACATGATTCTCTGTCCGGAGACCCCCTTCGAGGAAGAAAGGTTTCTCAGCCGCGTGCAGGACTTGTATGACGAGAAGAAGGGTGTGGTTGTCGTCGCCAGCGAGGGACTGCGATATGCAGACGGCAAGCCGATTGTCGAGCCGGTCTTCCAGACCGGACGCAGCGTCTATTTCGGGGACGTCTCAGCCCACCTGTCCCAGCTGGTCACCCGCCGGCTCGGCATCAAAAGCCGCAGCGAGAAACCGGGCATCCTCGGCCGCGCCTCGGTGCGATGGGCGAGCGATGTCGACCGCAAGGAGGCGATTGATTGTGGCCGGGCTTCGGTAGGGGCGCTTCTCGAGGGCAAAAGCGGGTGGATGAGCACGATCACCAGGCTTTCCACCGAACCTTATCAGTCACGCATCGACCTGATTCCCATCGAGGACGCCGTCCTGCAGGCGAAGACGCTCCCCAAGGATTATCTCGATGGCGAGCATTACGACGTGAGCGACGCCTTCACCAAATGGCTTAAGCCTCTGGTAGGGGACGACCTCGGGTCTTTCATTTCGTTTCTCAACTCATAAGCAAGGAGTCATCTATGATCAACTATCAGGCAACAGGCGAAGCGCTTACCAAGGGGAAAATCCCCGTCAGGCTCTTTCCCTCCAGCGAGGCGATTTTCAAGGCGATGGCGCGGGACATGGCCGACACCATCAAGGAACACAACGCCAAGGGATTGTCCACCACCTTCATCCTCCCGGTCGGACCGGTCGGGCAGTATCCTTATTTCGTCGACATGGTGAATCAGGAACGGATCAGCCTGAAGCAGTGCCATTTCCTCAACATGGACGAGTACCTGACCGACAGCCAGGAATGGATTCCGGCATCCGATCCGCTTTCCTTCCGGGGAGCGATGAGGAGGGATGTCTTCGAAAAAATCGACGAGGAGCTGCGGATTCCCGCCAGCCAGTGGATCTTCCCCGACCCGAAGGACCTGGGCAAGATGCAGAGGGCCATCGACAAGGTTGGCGGGGTCGACGTCGCCTATGGCGGCATCGGCATCAACGGCCACGTCGCCTTCAACGAGGCCGAGGAGCACACCAGCGCCGCTGTCTTTGCCAAGCGCGAAACCCGCATCATCACCATGACGACGGAGACCCGCGTCGCCAACGCCATCGGTTCCCTTGGCGGCGCCATCGACCAGATGCCCCGCTTTGCGGTGACCATCGGCATGCGCCAGATCCTCGCCTCGAAGCGGATTGTATTGGGGGTCTTCCGCACCTGGCACCGCGCGGTGCTCAGAGAGGCCATCTTCGGTCCCGTCTCCGCCGCCTTCCCGGTAACCCTGCTGCAGAAGCACCCAAACAGTGTGATCATGGCCAACGACGTCGCCGCGGAGAGACCGTTCTGATGATCATCAAAGGAGCAAAGGTCTACCAGGACCACCAGTTCATCGACAGCGACATCCGCCTGCAGGATGGGAAGATCGTGGAGATCGCGCCGGGTCTCGAGGGGGACGAAGCCATCGACGCCCATGGCCTGAGGGCGCTTCCTGGTTTCATCGACATCCATACCCACGGGGGCATGCATGTCGACGTCAACCATATCACCCAGGAAAGACTGGATACCCTCTGCCGGTTCTTCGCCAGCGTGGGCACCACCTCGTTCCTTGCCAGCGTCATGACCGATACCCATGAAAAGACCCTGCAGCTGCTCGACTTGCTGGGAGACGAGAGCGGAAAGCCTCGGGATGGAGCCACATTGCTCGGCATCCATCTGGAGGGTCCCTTCCTCTCCCCCGCCTACAAGGGGGCCATGCCGGAGAGCTGCCTGAAACAGGGTGATGCGGGATTGCTGGAGGAGTATCTCCAGCGGGCGAAGGGCAATGTGCGGTATGTGACTATTGCCCCGGAGGTCGAGGGGGCCATTCCCCTGATCGAGCGGTTCCATGACCGGATTCCTTTTGCCATCGGCCACAGCGGGGCCGACTTCGAGACCGCGATGCGGGCGATTCGGGCCGGGGCGGTCAGCGCCACCCACCTGTTCAACGCCATGGGGCTCTTCCACATGCACCGGCCGGCGATCAGCGGAGCGGCACTGCTCTCGGACATCTACGTCGAGATCATCTGCGATGGACGCCATCTGCACCCGGCGACGGTCGCCTTGGTCCTGAAGACCAAGGGCTGGGACAAGGTGGTCGCCATCACCGACTGCATCATGGCCACCGGGCTTCCCGACGGGGAGTACCAGCTCGGGCAGGACGAAGTGATTGTCAAGGACGGCGACGCGAAGACCCCGGACGGGGTACGCGCCGGCAGTACGCTGACCACCATCCAGGCGCTACGGAACATCACGGCATTCACCAGTTCCCCGATGGAAAAGGTCATCCCCCTGCTTACCGAAAACCCCGCCAAGCTGATCGGGGTATGGAATACCAAAGGCTCCATCACGCCAGGCAAGGACGCCGACCTGCTGCTGGTGGATGGAGACACGAACATCAAGACCACCATCGTCGGTGGCCGAATCGTCTACAAGGAGCACACATGAGTCTTATTCCGATGCGTCCCATCCTGGACGCCACAGACACCTATTCGTACGCCCAGGGCGCGTTCAACGTCAACGCGGTCGCGCAAGCCCAGGCGGTCATCGAGATCCACAACCTCTTCCGTTCCCCTGCAATCCTGCAAGGGGCGGACCTGGCAAACGGCTTCATGGGAGGCCGCAAGGACTTCCAGAACGCCACGGTCGAGGATAAGAAGCTGGGGGCGCTGAATATCGCCCGCGCGGTCAAGCAGTTCGCCAAGGATGTCCCCATTCCGGTCGCGTTGCACCTTGACCATGGACGGAACCTGGACAGCGTCAAGGCGGCGATCGATGGTGGCTACACCAGCGTCATGATCGACGGCTCGTCCATGCCGTTGGAAGACAATATCGCGCTGACCCGCGAGGTGGTCAAATGCGCTCATCCTCTCGGGGTCACCGTCGAGGGGGAGCTCGGCGTGCTTGCCGGCGTCGAGGACCATGTATTCAGCGAGACCAGCACCTACACCAACCCGCTGACCGCCATACGCTTCCTCAAGGCGACCAAGGTCGACGCGCTGGCAATCAGCTATGGCACCCAGCACGGGGCGAACAAGGGGAAGAACCCCAAAATCCGCAAGGAAATCGCCATCGCCATCAAAGAGTGCATGCGCCACGAGGGAATCCAGGGGGTCCTTGTCTCTCATGGCTCCTCCACCGTTCCGCAGAACGTGGTGGAGGCGATCAACAAGCTGGGCGGCGACATCCAGAACGCCGGCGGCATCAGCATCGACCAGCTGGTCGAGGTATCGCACCTCGGCATCGGCAAGATCAATGTCGACACCGACATCCGTCTGGCGGTGACCCGCAACATCCGGGAGTTCTTCCTCGAGGATACGACGAGACAGAAAGAGCCATCGATCAAAGGCGTCTGGGACCTGCTCTGCGCCAATCCCAAGTTCTTCGATCCACGCCAGTACATGACTCCCCTTATGGACACCATGATGTACGGCACCCTACCCACCGAGGCGGTCGCCGAGCTGATGGAACGGGTCAAACGCGGAGTCAAGGAAGCGGTCGGCACCCTGATTGTCCAGTTCGGTTCCGTAGACAAGGCCAGCAAGGTCAAGGTGCGGAGCCTCGAGGAAATGGCTGACTTCTACAAGCAGGAAGGTATCTGATGCAGCACATCTATGTGAATTTCAAGCGTTTTGACGTTCCCCCTGAGATGGGGGGCGTCAACCGTCTCGCGCCGGTATCCGATTATGGAAGGACGGTCGTCTCTTCCGTCCTTCCCGCTCTTGGGCGGTATCAGGGTGTCGAATTCGCCCACTTCTATCCTGAGTCGCAGATTCCGGGAGCGCTCGCTGCCCTTGGGGACAGCAAAGTCCTCGAGGTCGGGTGCCAGGGTGTCTACCGGAAAGATGTTTCCGTAGGTGGGAATTTCGGGGCTTTCACCACCAGCCGCCCAGCGGCGGCGATGGCGGCGCTTGGGTGCTCGATCACCATCATCGGACACTGCGAGGAGCGGAACGACAAGAACGAACTCTTGGCAATGGGGGGCAACCAGGACAGGAAACTGGTCAACCGGATTTTCAACCAAGAGATGCGCCAGGCCCAGAAGCGGGGCATGAAGATCCTCTACTGCATTGGAGAGAAGGCCGAGGAGGTCGACGACTGGCAGGCGGTGCTGTCCGAGCAGCTGGAAATCGGCTTGGATGGCGTCGACACCAGAGATGTCGTCATCGGCTATGAGCCGGTCTGGTCAATCGGGCCAGGCAAGACTCCTGCCGGCAAGGAGTACATCACCAAGGTCGCCCGCCTGGTCAAGCAGGTGGTCCCCGGCATCGATGTCGTCTACGGCGGAGGCCTGAAGAAGGACAACGCCGCCATGCTCTCCTCGATTGACGAGATCGATGGAGGGTTGATCGCTCTTACCAGGTTCACGGGCGAAATCGGGTTCTATCCGGACGAGTACCTGGACATCGTCCATCGCTATCTGACGGGAAAAGGAGTCACGAAATGAAGCATTTTGAGTTCGAGTATGGAGCAGGAACGATGGGAGCCAATCTCCCTGACACTACCGATGAGTTCATCCCCGGCATCACCGTCGAGGATCCTCCCTGCATCCCCCAGGAGAAACTGGAGGAAGAGACGCTGAAAAGCCTGCGCAACCCCATCGGCATGCCGCCGCTTTCCCAGCTTGCCCACAAGGGAAGCAAGTGCGTCATCATCTTCCCGGACAAGGTCAAGGGGGGCGAGCAGCCCACCAGTCACCGCAAGGTCTCGATCAAGCTGATCATCCAGGAGCTTTACGCCGCTGGCGTCGAGAAGAAGGATATCCTGTTGATCTGTTCCAACGGCCTGCACCCGAAGAACAAGCAGGACGAAATCAGACGCATCCTGGGCGACGAGCTGTTCAACGAGTTCTGGCCCTCCGGCCAGATCATCAACCACGACAGCGAGGACTACGACCACTTGGTCGATCTCGGGCTCGACCATGATGGCGACCCGGTTCTGATGAACAAGTATGTCTTCGAGGCTGACGTCCCCATCCTGATCGGGCATGTGCAGAGCAACCCCTACGGCGGTTACAGCGGCGGGTACAAGCACAGTGCCACCGGCATCACCCACTGGCGCTCAATCGCCAGCCACCATGTCCCTGCGGTCATGCACCGGCCGGACTTCATGCCGGTCTCCGGACACAGCCTGATGCGGGACAAGTTCAACCACATCTCCATGTACATGGAGGAACGGATGGGCAAGAAGTTCTTCTGCTGCGATGCCGTTCTTGACTCGCAGAGCCGCCAGATCGCCATCTTCAGCGGCTATGCCAAGGAGATGATGCCCAAGAGCTGGGAGGTCGCCGACAAGCGTACCTACGTCCATTGGGCGAAGAAAAAATACGACGTCCTGGTTTTCGGCATGCCCCAGAACTTCCATTACGGCAATGGCATGGGCACCAACCCGATCATGATGATGCAGGCTCTCAGCGCGCAGGTGCTCCGCTTCAAGAGGGTAATGAGCGACCACTGCGTGATCATCTGCTCCGCCCTCTGCAACGGATACTTCCATGACGAGCTGTGGCCGTACCTGCGCAAGCTCTACGACATGTTCCAGCATGACCAGATGAACGTGCTGCCCGACATGAACCGCTATGGGGAGCTCTTCGGCACCGACCAGGAGTATATCCGCCAGTACCGCTATGGCAACGCCTTCCATCCCTTCCACGGCTTCTCGATGATGGCATGCGGACACCTTGCCGAGATGAACACCAGCGCGATCTACATCGTAGGCGCCCAAGAGCCAGGCTATGCCCGCGGCATGGGACTGAAGACGAGAGCGACCTTCGAAGAGGCTCTGGCGGACGCCGAGAAGAAGTATGTGGGGCCCAACCCCAACATCCTCGCCCTGCCACTCACCTTCAAGCGCGCCAGCGTGCACCTGTGCATGGCCGACGACCCGAAGGGCGACGGACACTACGCCGAAGAGCGGGTGATCAGATAAGCCCAGGAAACAATACAATCGGACGAGGGTTGCTTCCCGACAAGGAGGCAACCCTCGATCATGGAGACACAAAAAAGCTCCCCACCAAAAGGAAGGGAGCAGTATCAGCAGTTACTTGCCAGGAAGCAAGTTCAAATCGCAAGGATCGTGGTGACGACGCTGGCCGTGTAGCTGCCTGCGGAAGCCTTCGAGAAATCCGGCGCATCGCCGAACTTCAACTGCAGGCTGCTCGCGTGCAGACCGGTCTTGTCACCATCAATCGTATAGTTGTTCACCGCGTTTCCCGATTGAATCTTCACCTGCGTTCCCACGATATCCATCGAGTAGGGAACCTCCTCCCCCGTCTCAGCGTTGGAGAACGGAGTCAGCCCGATACGGACCTTGAGCGGGTTCTTGGAAGTGGCCACATTGGTCTCCCATGCGAAGAACAAGCCCTTATCGGCAACCGTATCGACGCCGATGTTCGAGCCATCCTTGAAAATCGAGGCGTCCTCGAACGTGGCGACCGTGTCAACCTTCTCCAAGGTGTAGCCGAACTTCAGGAAAGACTCGATGGTGGAGGTCAAATAGACGGTAGCTGTCGAATCCAGCGACATATTGCTCGCCACACCCGCGCCCTTCACCGAATTGTCGGCGTAATTCTCGGGACCGTTGGCGGCGAACAAAGCCGCACTCATAGCCATGACTGCAAACACACCAAAAACTTTTTTCATACTCTGTTTCCTTTTCGTTTGACCGGGTGCAACCGGTTGATACTTCTGACATATATACATTCCGGCTTTTCGTCAAGCAAAACAAGAAACACCACTGTAGAATCCAAAAATTGTATCCATTCATCCTATAGAAGGAAAAATTCTTGGGTTCCGATACAGCCATGGCATGTCTTCTCATGTCACAGGTTCATGCATTCGCCCCTACATTGCTATAGCCAGCCGGAGTTGGCCAATGGTACCCACGCTGGTTGTACAGGGCGAAGTCCCGCTTGGGGATATAGGGCTTGTCGGGATACCCGACCAGCTTTCCATCCTTGATCCAAGCGATATCGCAACCATACATGCGCTTGACCAGTTCCGCTTCCAATACCTCTCTCGTCCTCCGGTATTCTGGGTTGTCGGCAAGGTCATGGGCTTCCTGACGGTCCGCGTGCATATCAAAGAGCTGGACGATATTGCCGCAAGGATAGTAGATGAGCTTGTAGTCCTTGGTGCGGATCATCCTGGTCGCCTTGTCGCCCTCGCTGATTTCCCCGAAAAGCAACCTTGCCTCGGACTCCCCGAACAGGCTCCGTCCCTCCACCGTCTCGGGAATGGGGATTCCGGCCAAATCGAGAAGGGTCGGCATGAAGTCAGCCAGGCAGAACAGCCTTTGCTCGTACCCCTTGCCCATATACTTCTCTACCGGTTTCCCGCTGAAAATCACCGGGATGTTGGCGCTGCTCTCGTAGAAGAGGCGCTTGGCGACAAAGCCATGGTCGAAGAGCATGTCCCCGTGGTCGGAGACGAACACCAGGATCGTGTTGTCCAAAAGCCCGCTCTCGCGTAGCGTCCCGATCAGCGTCCGGACCGAGTAGTCGATATGGGTGCACTGGGCGTAATAGGCCTTGCGCGCCCGGTCTTTCTCCCTGTCGCTGTACAGATTGGCGGCGTCGGCCAAGGCATTGTCGATGAAGCGGTCCTTGTACCAGTCGTCAGTCAGCACCCCGCCAAGCTTCTGGTCCTTATACATGTCCCAGTAGGTCTGGGTCGGCACCAAAGGAGGATGGGGAAACTGGTAGGAACAGTAGAAGAAGAACGGCCGGGTCGGGTCGCGCCTTTTGATCTGCTTGGCCATCTGCCACGTAACCCAATTGGTCGGGTGGGTGTTCTCCGGAAGGTGCCAGGGGCGGGTGTAATAGACATTGTTGCCCATCGCGTGCATGAACTCCTGCCCCACATAGCCTTGCTCCCCCAGCCAAATCTGGTAGTCGTCCACCACGCCGAAGTCGTAGCGTCCCTCCTCGGTCAGAATCACATCATCGAAGCCGATGCGGTTCCTCTGGGGATAGACATGCAACTTGCCAACCGCCATCGTCTGGTATCCGGCATCGTGGAAGCATTCGGCCAACGTCGGTACCAGGGGCATCGGCATCCGATCCGAGTAGACCCGGTCGCCATGGGTTCTGGGAGTCAGCCCCGTCATCAGGCTTCGCCGGGCGGGGATGCAGACCGGACACTCACTATAGGCGTTGGCCAACCTGATGCCATTCTTGGCCAGATAATCCAAAGTCGGCGTCATCACATCCGGATTGCCAGAGCAGCCCATCTTGTTGGCAGCCCATTCGTCAACGCATACCACCATCACATTCGGTTTGCCCATAGCTCACCTCACAGCAAGCCGAGCGCGTGCGGCAGGGCAAGCGACAGGGCGGGAATATAGGTAATCATCACAAGGACGACCACCATCACCAGCAGGAACGGCAGGGAGTGCTTGGCAAGCCGCTCGATCGGAACTCCAGACAGGCCGCTGCCGATAAAGAGCACACCACCGACCGGCGGGGTGATCAGGCCGATACCGCAGTTCAGAATCAGCACTGTACCGAACTGGATCGGGCTGTAACCGATACTGGCAAGCACCGGCATCAGGATCGGGGTGACGATGATGATGATCGAGGCCATGCCGAGAATCATGCCAAGCAGAAGAATAATCAGGTTGATCAACAGCAGGATCAGGAACTTGCTGGAGGTCAGCCCGAGCAACGCCTTCACCACCATCTGGGGAATGCCGAGATAGGTGATGCAGAAGCCGAACGGACCGCTGGCGGCAATCAGCACCAGCACCGTGCTCAGCACCTTCAGGCTTTTCTCGCAAACCGGCACCAGATCCTTCCACTTCATCTCCCGGTACACGAAAATCGAAACGAAGACCGCGTACAAGCAGGCGATAGCGGCACTTTCGGTCGGGGTGAAGCGTCCAGTGACGACGCCAAAGACGACGATCAGGACGGTGCCCAACCCCCAGATTGACTCCTTCAGGCTCTTCAGCAGGTATTTCCAAGAGAAGGGAGAGCCCTTTGGATAGTTGCGCTTCACTGAAAGATAGTAGGAGTAGACCATCAGCGCGGCCGCCAGCACCAAGCCAGGGACGATTCCTGCCATGAACAGGGCGGAGACAGAAATCCCTCCGGCCGCCATGGCGTAGATGATCATGTTGTGGCTGGGAGGAATCAGCATACCTTGGACACTGCTGGTCATGGTGACCGCTGTGGAGAACTCGGCGTCATAGCCCTGCTTCTCCATCATCGGAATCAGAATGGCTCCAAGGCTTGCCGTGTCGGCAGTAGCGCTGCCGCTGATGCCGCCGAAGAAGACGCTGGCAAGGATGTTGACCATCGCCAGCCCTCCACGCATCCATCCGATGCAGGCGTCAGCCAAGCGAATCAGGCGGTCGCTGATGCCGCCACCGCTCATGATGTCGCCGGAAAGGATGAAGAACGGAATGGCAAGGAAGGTAAACCCATCCACGCCATCGACCAGGCTGCTGATGATCTGGACCGGAGACAGATGCAGATACAGGAAGGTCAGAATCGAGGCGGCAATCATCGAGTAGGAAATGTGCGCCCCAAAGAAAATCAGGAGAAAGAAGCTTCCAAGCAGAATCAGGATGGCCATGAAGTTCATTGGTCGACCCCCTTGTATATGCGGTATACCGCCATTATCGCCCCGTAGACGCCACCAATGACCAGGGAGAGGTAGGTGATCGACAGCGGCCAGCCGGTAGCCGACATCCTTGAGGCTTGGCTCAGGACTGTCGTCTGGATTCCATAAACGATCCAGAACAGATTGACAACGAAAAGCACCACGTAGGCGAAAAGGCGTAGCGGGTGTATCCAACTCTTGGGGACAATCGACTCGATGACGGTCATGCGCACGTGCCGGCCATCCTTGACAGCCGCCCCGGTGCCGACGAAGCAAAGCCAGACCATGCAGAGGATGGCGAGTTCCTGCGTCCAGCGGGGGGCGCGGACGAAGGGAAGATACCGTCCGAGAACTCCATAGGAGACTGAGAATACCATGACGGCGAAAATACAGACGCACAAACCGATCATCAGTCTGCTGAAGCGGTCCGCGAAAATATCGAACCCAGTCGTTTCCTGGGTATCCTTGGTAGAAGTCATAAGAACCTCGTGCAAATGGAACAGGAAGGGGGGAAAATCCCCCCCTTCCGGAAGACAGACCTTTATTTGGAAGCCTTGATCTGGCGGATCAGGTCGCCATACTGGGAGTCATACTTGGCGTAGACGCTCTCGCACGCCTTCTGCCACTCGCTGACATCGACCTTGTTGACCTTCACCCCGGCGTCCTTCATCTGCTGGAGATCCGTAGTGTCCTTAGCGTCAGAAATCTGCTCGAAGTAGGGAACCGACTCGTCAAAGCACTCTTTGATCAGCGCCTGGTCCTCGCCGGAAAGCTTGTTCCAGGTGATTTCGCTCATCAAGATCAGGTTCGGGCTGATCTCGTGCTGGTCAAGGACGTAGTACTTGGCAACCTCCTGGAAGGCGTTGTTGACAAAGCCGGACAGGGGCTGCTCCGCGCCGTCGACCACACCGCTCTGCAGGGCGCTGTACAACTCGCTGAAGGCGACGGACTGGACGTTCGCTCCAAGAGCCTCGGCGGCATCATAGTAGACCGAACCCTCCTGGCAACGGACCATCAGATTCTTCATGTCGGCGGGGCTCTTCACATCCTTCTTGGTGAAGAAGTAGTTACGGGCGGACTCCTGGTAGACGCCGATACAGACCATCTTGCTTCCCGAGGACTGGACCGTGTCCAGCAGGGCCCTTCCATCGGCGCTCTTTTCGAAGGCACGGGCCTGGTCGACCGAGTCGAACAGGTAGGGCAAGGTGAAGACTTTCAGCTTGTCCGGACCATAGTCGGCGATGACGCCACCCATCAGCATGCCACCGTCGATCGTTCCTGTCTGCATGCCCTGCACCGTGGCGGTCTTGCTTCCGAGCGCTCCGCTGTAGAACAGCTGGAAGCTGATGCGGCCATCGCTCTTTTCCTTGACGAGGTCGGCGAACTTCGCCACTCCCTGGCAAAGCGGATGGTTCTCCCCATTCTGCAGGGCGAACTTCAAGACCACCGGCTTGGAGTTCAGGGTCGAGGAAGCAACCTCGGAATTTCCATTCGCGAACAGACATCCACCGGCAAGAGCCAGGGCAGAGACAACCAACAACAATTTCTTCATTGCGCGATACTCCTTTATCACAACCTTACCGTCTCGGAGAACAAGGAGTTAGGAAAAAAATCGTCAAGAATCTGGAAGATATCGGACATTAGGAACGGACGAATTGGGCAGGGCTGGTCCCCACTTCCCGCTTGAAGCACTTGCCGAAATACGCAGGGTCGGAAAAACCCACCTGTGTGGCCACCTCGCCTACATTCATACCACTGGCAAGCAGTTCCTTCGCATGGCGGATGCGCACGGAAAGCAGATAGCTGAAGATGCTCGAGCCATACTCGCGCTTGAACAATTTGCCGACGTAGGAGCGGTCCCGGTTGACCAGGCGCGCCAGCTCGTCCAGCGTGACGTTCCCGGCATAGTGCTCGTCCAGATACTGCCGCACCATCGAGGCGCTCTTCACGCCCCCGAAAAGGTCCCTCTGCTCCACAGCCCGGGAAAGGTAGCGGTCCACAGCCTCCTTGAAGGTCGCCATGGAATAGGGCTTGACCAGATAGTCGGATGACCCGTCCCTCATGGCCGCCCGGAGATGCTCGTAATCCGAGTAGGCGGTCGCCATGATCACCGAAACATCACCCCGGATTTCCTTCATCCGCCTTAGTAGCTCGAGTCCGCTCATGTCCGGCAGGTTGATGTCCAGCAGGACCAATTCGAAAGGATAGCTTTGGAACCGGTCGAGGGCCATACGGCCGTCAACCGCGCTGACCACGCTGAAGGCGTCATGATAACAGAGCTCGAACATCCGCTCCAACGCCTTCCTTTCCAGACTGTCGTCCTCAACCACAAGTACATGTTTCATGCTTGGGGATATGTTACCACAATTTCGGTATATTGATTCGGTATGGAGGAGATGGAGAGCAAGTCGCCACGCCCATAGAAAAGGCCGAGCCGCTGACGGATATTGTCGAGCCCGATTCCGTTGCCTTTCCCGGGAGCGCCGTCCTTGAACCCTACCCCGTTGTCCCGGATGGAGACCACGAGGGAATGGCCCTCGACACGGGCTTTGATGGCAATCCGGAATGGACCTTCCCCTTGCTCGGTAAACCCGTGCTTCATACTGTTCTCCACCAAGGGCTGAATGCTCATGGGCAGGATCGGGAGCGCCCCGGTGGATCCAATATCGAACTCCGCCTCGATCTTCCGCTCGTGGCAGGAACGCTGGATGTAGAGGTACTTCCGCACGATGCCAATCTCGTCGTCCAGGCTGACCATATCGTCGCCCATATCCAGGGAATACCGGAGAATGCCTCCGGTCGCCTCCACCAGGTTCATCACCACCTTGGCTCCTTCCACCAGGCTGGCAACCCCAATCTGGTGCAAGGCATTGAAAAGGAAATGCGGGTTGACTTGCGCCCGCAAGGCCCTCATGCGGGCGTCCACCAAGGCCCGTTCGGTCTCAGCTTGATGGCGGAGCCTGTCCACGTATCCGTGCAGCTCCTGCTTCACGTGGTTGATAGCGGAAAACAGCATGGCGAATTCCGTAAATCGCGCGCCCTTCAGGTCGGATACCGACCAGTCATGGCGGGACAGGCGGGAAAGCGTTTGCAGGGAACGGGAAACCGAATGTTCCAGATGCCGTACAAGCTGGATGAAGGCGAGGACAATCAGCGTGATGACGGCCACCAGCGAAAGGAGCATCCATCTGAGATGCCGCTCCGCCTCCCGCATCTGGGAAAACGAGTCTCGCGATGAGCTGTCAATATCACTCTGGATAAACCGCTGGGTACTGCTTGCGTGGGCAGCAAGGCCGTTCAGGATATAGCCGGTCAAAAGGAACAAATCTGCAGTCGAGGCCTTGGAAACGGTATCCGAGAGCGTGTCGCGCTGTGTCTCGTTAAACCAGGAAAGCCGTCTAAGCGTTCCTTCCCCGTCGGGTCCAAGCCCGTCGTGCGCCTCGCATCGCGCGACCATCCCGTCCAGGTCCCTGCTGCGCGCAAGGTATCGGTCGAGATATTCCGGATTCCATTCGTGCCGGTAACTCGCCAGCACCTCCTGCATGTCGCTGAGGATGACGAGCAACTGGCTGTCGTCACTCACCCTGCTGGCGAAGGAGAGTTGCACGGCTTCCTCGCGCCGCAAGCTTCTCCAAGAAAAAAGGAAGGATCCCAAAAGCACCAAGACGGAGAGGGTCCCCAATACGGTCAGATACGAGGAGATTCGACGGGTATGCATGGTTTGATTCTACACTGCCATCGCATTGGAATGCACTATCCTTCCGTTTCTGTTCGGTGGGCACCAGTATGTTTTGAGCGGGAGGCCCGCCATGCTGAAACAGTTCTCTGTCAGAAATTTCAAGAACTTCTCCGATACGATTGCATTGGATTTGCATTCCGAACGATGCACCTTCAACAAGGAGAACGACCATAAAGGAATCCTGAAAAATGCAATCATCTATGGGTATAACGCCTGCGGGAAGTCAAACCTTGCGCTGGCTTTGTTCGATATCGTCGCATCAGTAGCGGACAAATGGTTCGATGCAAGCAAATACCTGAATTACCAGAATGTCCACCGCCAGAATACGCCTGCCGAGTTTTCTTACTGTTTCATGTTTGGCGGCAATGAATTGGTATATTCCTATCAGAAGGCAAACTGGCAAAGCACGCTTTCGGAAACATTGTCCACCAACGGCAAGACCATGCTTGTATTACATCGTCAAACCGGGAAATTTCAACAATCTTTCGCTGGAGCAGAATCCCTTGACCCCCATATCGCCAACCCCACACTGGCGGCTGACAAATACATCATGGCAAATGCTTCTCTCGACCCCCGCAACAAAGACAACCAGGTCTTTTGGGCTTTCTGCCAATTTGTTGACAGAATGTTGCTTTTCTGGTGTTTGCAAGACCGCTCCTATGTCGGATATGAAACAGGAAGGGCCGACCTATTCACCGCCATCTGCAATGAAGACCATCTCGACCGTTACAATGATTTCCTCAAAGATATGGGTATTGACCGCCACATCGTTGCCAGACGCATGCCTGATGGAACGATACTCCCATATTATGATTTTGGAAACAACCATTTACTTCCCTACCAAAGTTCCACCATGTCCAATGGGGAAAGTTCCCTCATGTTGTTCTTCTGTTGGTTGGTGGAAATCGAGGATAAGCAAAGCCCGTCTCTTGTCGTCATCGATGAGTTTGATGCATTCTATCACATCAAACTCTCAAAAAAGCTCATGCAAATATTGCAGAAAAGGGTCAGTGGTCAAGTTATCCTGACCACCCACAATGATACGTTGATCAACAATGAAATTCTTAGGCATGATTCGTATTTCTTTTTGAAAAACAACCGAATTCAGGCATTCGACAAGATTGCCGGCAAGGAAATCCGGGAAGAGCACAATCTCCTGCGCATGTTCGATGCTGGGGTTTTTGACCCGGAATAAGGAACACAAACGAGGATAAAGAAATCTTGGCTATCCGGCAGGGAAAGACTTGCCTCTATTTTCTTTCGTCTGTCTGGCACCACTCGGCATTCCCCTCAATCCAGCACCTCTTCCTTCCACTCCTGAACGGTATGCCCCGTGGAGGAGAAGGCGATGCCCAAGAGGTGGATCGTCTTCCCCCTCTCCAGGCGGAACTTGTCGGCATAGTGTTTGTCCTTGATCTGCCTCAAGGCAGTCTCCGCACTCTTGTCCGCCTTGAACTCCATCACGTACACATGCTCCCCCGCTTCCACCGACAGGTCAATCCGCCCCTCGCTCGTACGCTCCTCGACGGCCACCGCACCCACCTGCCTGCGCATCAGCCGCGCCAGCGCCGCAACCACCAGGGCGTAGTCAGCTTCCTTCCTCCTGCCGTCCATGTACGGGATGCCGGCAAAGAACGAGGCGAGGATCTCCATGTACCGCCCCGTCTCCC
>JAQYHB010000020.1 GCA_028722305.1 Spirochaetales bacterium | reverse complement strand
CCCTTGGCAGCGGCGTGTTCAGCTCCCCCTCGGTCACGGTCACCTCCTTGCCGCTCCGGCTCGTGCACAGATGCGGCTGGACGGTCACGTCGAAGCTTGCCAGCCCAAGGCTTGCCATGATAATGTCACTCATAGGGAATGTGGTCTCTCCTTGCTAGTTTGGATGCTTACAAGTTTGAGACTTCATTCCCTTTTTTCATACCCCCCATCCCTTGCGTTTCCGCTTCATCCCACAAAAATCTGTACAGAGCCTTTTTTTCTACCCCTATGGTGCCTTGTGCTTTCGCTTCATCCCACAAAAATCTGTACAGAGCCTTCCTTAACCCTTTCCATCTCCTGTGCTAGAATCTCTCCAAGGTCATTCTCTTTGTCCATCATTCCTCCTTCGACTTGTTGGCTGATCGTTTTCAAGTCTATGGTTTATTGATGGCCAGAGAAATGACCTTCTTCATTCTCTAGGTTGCCTTTGGCTTTTGGTTTCGGCTCGGATTTGGTTTGTCGTGTCGTCCTCGGTTGGCGTTTTGATCCCGTCCCTAACAAGAGGACGTTAGTGTACTGGCATTTTCAGTAGATTGGCGTCCTTTTTCTTTGCAGAAAATCGGCAGAAAGGAGGAAAAGACGATGGCATTCGATTATTTCTACGGACAGGAAGATGCGGAGCAGTTTCTGTTCTACCGGATCCCGAAGACATTGATCACCGGCGAAGAATTCCGCGAAGTTTCCGTTGAAGCAAAACTTTTTACGGACTGATGCTGGATCGCCTGTCCCTGCCAATGAAAAACGGATGGTTTGATGAGCAGAACAGGACATACATCATTGATACAGTTGAAGACCTCATGAGTGACCTGCAGTGCGGCAACCAGAAAGCAGTGAATCTGCTGTCCGAGCTGGAGAAAAAGGCGGGACTGATCAAGCGCAAGCGGCAGGGACTTGGAAAGCCGTTTCACATTGACAAGCAGGGCAATTCAGAGGAAACTGCGGACACGGGTTCGAAACTTTAAAAAAAATTCAATTTCGGAAGTGACAGTATGAAATATATTGAAGGACCAGTATAGCACACTAGCTCGATTTTGTGGTAGTTGAAGGTTTTAATGGAACACACAACTCATTTATGCGTATAAAGATATTAACAGATATGTGCCATTTTTGGTATTTCTGAGATTATTGCGATTTATAAGAATTTGCAAGAAACCGTGGGCAAAATGTGGGCAAAAGCCGCCGGTGCTCGACGTCACGTCGGCAATCGTCAAGGATACGAGATGATGTACAAGATGCTTGAAAAGGAGGAAAACAAAACCTGCAAGGGAAAAAAGCTATTGCCACGCTGTGCTGAAAAGTTTACTTTTATGGAAATTTGTTTACTTTGTGGGAAAAAGTTAGGACAATATAATCGTGGTTCCCATGGCGGGGCTCGGGAGAGGACATCATGGCAGTCCAGATGAAATACGGTGTCGAGGATGTCGCAAGGTACGTGTTGCTGGCATCCGACAAGGCAAACCATCCTGCATCCAATCTAAGGCTTCAGAAGCTACTCTACTTTATTGATGGATATTACATGGCGATGCACCAGGGAAAGTCTGATTTGTTTAGAGAAGATTTTCTCGCATGGACTTACGGGCCTGTGGTCAGGCAGGCCTATACCCTTTTTGTGAACAATGGCGCCGACAAGATTCCAGAGAACGACTATACGACCAAAGTGACTGCTCGCTTTGACGATTCCAACAAGAGAATTGTGTTCGATTCATCGCCTTGGGAACCAAATATGATTGAAAACAATGACAAGCTTTTTATCGATAAGCTCGTAAGCCTGCTTGGACGTTACAACGACAGCGCTTTAGTGGACATTTCTCATGATCCAAAAGGCCCATGGAAAAAGTATTACGATGGATATTCTTCTTCCGTGATACCGAAAAAGGAGATTTACGAGTACTTCCGCTGCCTGCTCGGAGACAAACAATGAAAGCAGAGCAGGCTATTGAAAACTCAATAAAAAATTTGGGGAGCGTGGCGGGCGCAACATCCGACTTGCGTGATGGAATCCTGACTGAAACCCTTTCTGACGGGGACAAACTTATCGAATTCCTTTTGGCTGAGAAATTTGACAAGGACTATGTTTCTTCTTATGTGAATTCTGTCGTAGCAAATAAGGCCAGGATTCCGTATCATGCGATATCGGAATATGTCTATCAGAATCAGGAAAACCAGGAAAAGATTGATTCTCTAATCTATCGCATACAGGCTATCAAACAAGACTTCCAGAAAGACGATTCGAAAAGCCACCAGCAAATGGAAATCTTGAACAAGATGCTTGACCATATCAAGCTCGCAAGCCTCCAGATCCAGAAGTTTTCCGAAATCATCAACATGCAAAATGAGTACATGGAGAAAGAAAAGAACGATATTGAAAATGCCCGGCATGACAACAACGCACAAGTGGTCTCGATTCTCTCCATCTTCACAGCCGCCGCATTCGTACTCTTCGGGGGGATATCAGGACTCAGCGGGCTTTTTGGGCTTCTGGGAAACCCCTTGTGCCCCCTCGGAAGGATCATCATCGGCGTAATCGTCTACGGGGGGATGATGTTGCTTGTCCTCCTTGTCCTGTCCCGGTTCATCAAGCGGCTTGTGAATTCCCCAAAGCATCAGAGAAAATAATTATCTACTTCCTCTTCCCCTCCCCGATGTCCCCGCTGGTCCAGAGGAAGCCGATGCTGACCGACAACCCGGCATCGATGTTGCCTCCGAGCCCGACCAGGACCTGCCAGCGTTCCGGCCCCACCCCGGCAAGCAGCGTCACCGTAGGGTCGAGCCGGAAGTCCGGGACGACCGGTGTGGACACGATGCCTCCGAAATGCAGGTGCCATCCCTGGGCCCGGTTCATCCGGTCCCAGTAGAGCGGGCCGTTGTTGTAAAGGTCGCGGTACTTGTCCCGGTCGGACGTCACGTCCGCCAGCACCTTCTCGGTGGCCTGCGCCTGCTTCTCCTTCACGGCCATGGCCGCATCCTTCTCCTTGATCGTGGCGTCCTTCGCCTTGACGGTGTCGCTCAGGGTCGAGACCTGCTTCTTGAGCTCGGAGTTCTGGAGCTTCAGCTCCGGATCCGTCTTGGGTTCCGGGACTGCCTGCTGCGATGGAGCGGAGACAGCCTGCACGACGCCCGCCGCCTTCTCCATCTTGTCCGGATGGACCAGAAGAGCGACCACGATCACGAGCAGCGCGAGTACGACGACGATGGCGGCCATGCGGCCCTTGCCGTACAGCCTCCTCTCTTCCCTGTAGTCGCGGATGTCGCGTGGATCCTGGCTCTCCATCTACTCCACCTCCACGACATGGGGCAGGTCGGCGACGACCTTCACCAGTCCTGCGCCGAACACCCCGTCCGGGTAGAAAATCACCCTGACAAGAAACGTCAGTGCCATGACGATGAGCTTGCGCCTGAACTGCTTGAGCATATGATTCCCTCCTGTACAAAGACGGCCCGGGTGGCGGCCCGGACCAGGTGTTGCTTCTTCTGATAAGGAGGTTTCCGCCAGCCGCCACTGGCGTCTTCGTCAATCAGAACTCGATGATGGTGCCGATGCCGAGCTTCAGCTTGTCCTGGTCGAACTCGCCGATGTGCGCCATGTCGCCATAGCCGACCGAGAAGATCGTCATGACGTCCTTGTACCGGAGGCTCATGAGCAGGTCGGCCCCGTACTCGCCTCCCATGCTGACGCTGCCGCCGATGCCGATGCCAGGATGCCATGCGTTGGTGTCCGAGTAGGACTTTAGCGTGGCGTTCAACTCCTGCGCGGTCTCGTCGCTGACCTTGCGCGCCTCGTTTACCTTCTGCGCGGCCTGGTAGACCGCCGCGTCGGCCTCGTTCCTGGACACGACCTTGGCCGCGTCCCCCTTCGCCCCGCCCACGACGGCATCCCACGGGTATGCCGCCAGCGGAGCCATGGCCGTCATGGCCAGCAAAACGATTCCAGTGATCCTCTTCATGTTATATCCTCCTCAGGCCCTCGCCTTGTCCGCGGCGTCCAGCGCCTTGACGTCCTCGCCGTCGTATGCCTGCAGCTTGGTTGCGAGCATCTCGATGTACGGCTTCACCATCTGCTCCGCCGCAGTCCTGTCGGCTGCATCCTTGCTGCGCCTCAGCTCATGGTAGCCCCGATGCCTATCATCGAACGGCTTAGAGTAGTCAGAGCCCATCTCGTAGCGATCGTCAGCGCAGTGGAACCGGCATACGATGCCAAGATACCGAACCACCTTCTTCTGGTCTCCGCGTCTGACAGCGCGTGCAATGCGTTCAGAAAACCTGCGGCGAAGGTACTCGTCGAAGGCCTCCGTCCCCATCACGCTCGGGCGGTAGCACTCCAGGTAGAAGACCGCGGTCGCAACGTACAGCGCGAGGGAAGCTCCCCCGCTGATCCATCCGCGAAGCGCGCTTGCCTTCGTGGAGCAGGCGAACCGGCCGAAGAACCACGTGGCTGCCAGCACTCCGGCGGACCACGTCAGGTCCTGCCAGTTGACCAGCTTCTTCATGTCCTTGTCGGTCAGCTTGGTCTCGAGGTCCTTGATGGTCGAGTAGATGGCGATGACGATCACGACCTGGGTTGCAAGCCAGAGCAGTTGGGAAACGCCCAGCCCACAGGTGAGCGCGTAGACCGCGCCGACAAGGATCGTCCCGATGATTACGGCGGAATTAGTAAGGATCTTCTTCATCTCATCCTCCGGTCGAAAAGGTAGCGCTTCTTCCGTATGGGGAATTGCAAGATTATTGCAAACTACGGCGGAGCGAGGGAGGAGCCGACGAAGGCAAGCATCTTGCGGATGGCCGCCGACTCATGCGCGACAGTCGACTCCGAGCAGGCGAACTGTTGCAGGTCCTTGTCCGTCTGGAAGCGCCAGTAGACCTGGCTGAGGGAAAGTCCGTGGATGTAGACAAGGTTGAAGACGGCACGCTGCCGGTCCGTGAGATGCAGGGAGTCACGGACCCGCAGGACGTCCATGTAGCTTGCCAGGGCCTTCAGTTCCTTCGGGGTCATATCCGATGCAAGTCTAAGCGCCGGAACAAGCTGATGTAACATGAGGGATGTACCCGATGCGTTTCAGATGCCGCTGCAGCGTCGACCAGGTCACTCCTAGCTCTATGGCCAGCGACCGCTTGCTCCTGCCGGCGGCAAGCTCCCTGGCGATGTAGGCGCCCTTGCCCGTCAGCTTGTACCGGCTTGGCCTCTGGCCCTTCTTCCGGCCGATCTGCTTGCCTTCCCTCCGCGCCCTCTCCAGCCCCTGCTTGGTGCGCTCGCTGATGAGAGTCCTCTCTATCTGCGCGGAGAGTCCGAAGGCGAACGCCAGCACCGTGGAGACGATGTCGTCCCCCAGCTCGTATCCTTCCTTGATGGCGACCACCTTCACTCCCTTGTCAAGCAGGTACTGGAGGATGTCCATGATCATGACGATGGACCGGCCGAGCCTGCTGATCTCGGTGACGATGATGAGGTCGCCCTTCTCCGTCCGGCTCAGGAGCGTCCCTAGCTTCCGCTTCGACGGAGCCTTGGTTCCTGATATCTTCTCCTCTATCCACTCGACGTGGTAGAGCCGGTGCTGCCTGCAGTACTGGCGGATTGCAAGCTTCTGGTTCTTGTTCGTCTGAAGGTCCGTGCTGACCCTGACATATCCGAATATTCGCATATGTCGATTATGACGAACGGTTTGATGATACAATGGGGAGTAATTGGCAACCACAGCGAAGCGGCAGCCCCTCAGACGATAGTTTTCCCATTATCCTTTACCAGTGCTTCAACATATATAGTTACGCTCGGATACGATTATTATGACAACAAGATCTTCAAGGTAGATAAGACCAGTGGATCAAGTATGTATGGACACCATGGCCCAGATAAAGTCATCGCAGATTTTATTGCAATAGGTTACTGAACGATCAAACCGTTCGATAAAATTTTGAGCAGGCCTTTACGACCTGCTCGATGCGTCAAGCGGGGATTGTCGGCCAGGCAATATTGGCCGGGAATCCACTCTGCGAGGGAATGTCACGAAGGTCTTGTACGTATTGCAAAATCTGCGTGTAGGTCTCCGCGCTGTCGGTCGTAGGGATGCCGAGATCCCGCTGGGTCTGGTATCGCTCAATGCGCCAGGACACGTCCTCAATCAGGCTGTCCCGCTTCGATCTTGCCGATTCCGCCAGCTCCTCTGTAGTCGGGGCCGGAGGGTCTTCGAGCGTCGGCTTACCATCGGCATGGAATGTGATCATCTTGCCTGCCGACTGCCCGTCCATGAGAGCCATGTGCTCCTCGTTCGTCAATTCGAATACGTTCTGGAGCCCGTCTGCATCTAGATAGAATCCATAAGTCATCCCATCTTTAGTTCCTGCGTATACCATATAGATACCTCCAAAAAACATCATCATCCGATGGCAGCCAGATGTAACGAACGGTTTGTTGATACAGTGGACCAGCAAGTACAACAACGCGCAATATTTTTATATCAATTGGCCTGTCGGATTCTCCTCGGCTGATTATATCGTTGTAGATGCAGCGTGGGCAGTCTCCGGTGATCGGCTACCAGAGGAATTCGTGATGGCAAGAGAGGTAAGCAGAATCAAGATCGGCAATGACACTTGGAACGAAAGAGACGCTAGAACTTTTGTCATCGGCATCGGAACGTAAGTTGTTCAGATGCCGATAGCTAGCCATCTGAAGCCGAGTTTTGTGTTAACAGGATCCCCTTTATACCATTTGTGGTAATAAAAATCATTTGTCGTCACCTTGGAAGCACGGCACATAATGTTCATATCGTCATAATCGCTGAGCAAGCTGTATCCGGTTGTGAATACAAACGGTTTTGCGGTGAAGAGTTCTTGTATGGGAAACGAAACGGTTCCCGTTGCATTCGCTCCGTCGGCAATAGTTCCCCATTGAACGATCAATCCGTTACCCCATTTTACATAACCGCTGGATGAGCCGAAATTGCTGGCCACAATCGGGCACAGCATGCCGTCGGAGACGCCAGCATGATAGCCGTCGACCGTGTGGGCGTTCAGCGCGGCAATCGTCTTGACGACATCCGCTACCGTCAGGCTCAATCCGCCGTCGGCATTGCTCAGCGCAGTGAGCAGGTCTGCCACGCTCTTGCCTTTCAGCAAACCCATGAGCTTGTCCAGCTCTGCGCTCACGGTCGTCTGCTCAACGCCCTCGTACTCGTTGTCGGGCTTGTGCAGTACCGCCCGGCTGTCGCCTTTCGGGATCAGGATGCTCTCCTTGTTTCCGTCCACCAGATATACGACTTTCGCTTGCTGTTCCGCCATTGTGTTTGCCTCCTGTATCAGACAGTGATCGTGATGGTCTCGCCGGTATCACGGATGTTGACCGGCGCCGCGCTGGCCGCGATGGTGTCGAGCTTCGCCTTGTCCATCGCGCTCATGAGCCCGGCTGCGCTTGTCGTAGCCACTGCCGGCTTCTTGAACCTGCATACGCTCCCGTCGGGGAGCTGGATCTGGCTGATCTCGTATGTCGTGGCCATCTATCCTATCCTCACTGGTTGTTCGTTCCGGTGGTCGCCGAGCCGGTCGTCAGGCTGTGCCCGAGCGTCGCCGCGGCGCCGGTGAAGACCGCCTTGCTGATCGAGCCGCTGGGAGTCGTCTTGCCGGTCGACGTCATACTCTTGCCGGTGAATGTCGGCGTGCTCGCCAGCGCTGCGGCCGCTCCCGTGACGATCGTCTGCGCGGTGAAAGACGGCAGGGAGACCTTCGTCGGACTGTTGGCCGTGAAGGAGCCGTTGCTCCAGCTGATGACCAGGCTCTCTCCGCTCACGGACATGGTCAGCTTCGGCAGCGTGCATGCCGCCGCGGAGCCTGCGGTGACCGACCCGCCGGCGGCAGCGCTGGAGGCCACGTACTTCGTCACGGTCGTGGGCGTCACGGTGATCGCCGGCTTGGATACGGTGCCTTCCGGAGTGCCGGTCACGGAGATGTCCGTCTCGGTGCCCGTGAACGTCTGCACCCCGATGGTGCCCGCCGGAGTGTAGCTGTGCGCCGGCACTCCCGTCACACGCGTATAGGCGTGCGTGTGCCCGGTCTTCGAGTAGCCGCTGAGCACCACGCCGGTGCTGCCGATCTTCTCGAAGCGGTAGGTGAAGTCGGGGCTCGTCCCCTCGCGGATGGTGATGTACTCCGCCTTCGTGTCCTCGCCGCCGGATGCCTCCGGCACAAGGTACATGGCGTTCAGCGTGTCCGCCGACGCCTCCGGCAGCGTGTCCACAACCTTCAGCTCCAGGTGCTTCGAGAGCATCGCCCTCGCCTCGGAATCCTTCAGATAGACTACCGTGCCGTCCGGTAGCGTGATGCTGCTGATGTCTGCCATCCCTCAATCTCCTTCGATGTCTACGCCCAATCCGATGACAAGGCTGGAGTCGGCAATGCTGTAGGTGATGGTAGGTACTTTCTCAGCCAGCCTTGTCATGTCGGTGGTGATCTGATGGTATCGTCCGTCCGCCGCGCTGTAACGGTAGACGTAGTCTGTCGAGGCGTCGCAGTAGAGCCGGCCGTCTGCACCTTTCTGCGGGAAGTCCCCGTAGGCCATGTAGGTGCTCATGATTGGCGTGTACTCCAGCACCTCGTTGTGCGCCGCCGCCCTCGCGTCCTCGACCAGTGTCGTCTTGGTCAGGGGCTCGAACCCGGTGCCGGTGTCGTCCCACTGGAGGATCTGCCCTGCGCGCTTGCCAGCCGGCGGGAGCGTGACCTGCCCTCCGTCCCCTTCCGGAGCCACGACGGCCCTGCCGGCAACGTCCCGCACTTCCTGAATGGCCGCCATGGCCTTGTCGTTCTGCAGGTTCAGGGTGTCCGGATTGATCGGCCTGCCCTTGTAGAGGGCCGTCGCGTTGCTTGCCGGAGTGACCCGCCTGATGACAAGCGTGTCGCCCTGGGCAAGAGCCCTCTTCACCTCCACCTGGCGGGTCGGCGCGTCGTAGGTCCAGTCGGTATCCTCCGCAAGGTCCTCGGACATGCCGCTGTCGTGACGCACGGTCACGGCCAGCCTGCTTCCGGACGCGAGCTCGAACGGGACAGGGAAAACGCTCTCCCCCGTCACCGTGTAGCATACGTAGCTCTTGCGCTCCTCGATCATGCCTTCATCCTTCCACGGAAAACCCCAGAGGTAACGCTCACCTGCCTATGAACGGCAGCAGGCTCTTCTCCTCCACCGCACGGACGGCCTGCTGGATGCCGGAGACCGGCATGCCGGTGGCGAGCCCCAGCGCCCGCAGCGCGTTCTCCGCCTGCTTGGCGGGGGTCTTCGCGCTCAGCGCCCTCTGCATCGCAGTCAGCGCCGGATAGAAGGAATCCCCTCCCACGTAACCGTCCTCTCCGGTCAGCACCTTCTCGATCGTCCAGTCCACGAAATCCCCGACAAGCGGCGTGGCTCCGCTGAACTGGGTGGTTGCATAGTACAGGCCCTTGCGGACCTTCTTCCCCTTGTCGTCATCGTCGTCCTTCCCCTTGAAGCCCTGCTGGACGGCCCCGAGGACGAGGCCGGCGAGGGCGTAGCCCATGGTCTGCCCGGCAAGCCTGCGGAACGCCTGCATCCGCACCTCTGCCGGAAGCGTCTTGTTCCCCGCCTGCCTGGCCAGCCCCACGGCATCGATCGTGACGTTGTTCCAGATGACATTCATCGACGCGGTGAACTGCGTCAGCACGCCCATGGCCCCGCCCTTCTTGAACAGCGGCGCCATCTCGGTCCGGTCGCTCACCGGCTGGGTGGTGTGCACGATGTCGTCCGCATACCTGGCCGCCTCGGCCATGGTCTCCTGCGTCTCGATCCCGCCAAGCTCCCTCAGCTTCTTCCGGTAGAGCGCGATCCACCCGGGGTGCACCGCACTGTGGTCGGCGAACTCCATGCCCGCCATGCCGATGCTGGTGAGGCGCGACATCTTCCGCTGCCATGCAGGCATCGACGGATCGTTCGCGATCGCGTCGGAGACCGCCTGCTCGATGACCCCCTGGCGCTGGCGCATGAAGGGCGAGCGCTCCATGATGAACCCGTCCATCCCCTTCATGTCCGTCACCCACTGGCCGACCGCCGCAAGATACTCGGCGGGATTGAGCTCCTTCAGGAACGCCGCGGGAGAGGTGATCATCTGCAGTATGACCCCGCTAGGCTTGAACGCGAGATACGCCGCAGGCAGGTTGCCCCTCAGCGCCTTCACCAGCCTGCTGTCGCCATCCATCATCCGCTTCGGCGTGACGACCTCGTTCATGTAGTCCGACAGGTAGTCGGCGTACGCCTTGCCGCGGTAGCCCTGAAGGGCGCCGACAAGGCTCCTGCCGGAGAACCCTCTGGCCACCGCGTTCCACTCCTGGTTGAGTGCGCTGAACGCGATGAAGTGCTCGGTCGCGTCGAGCGACTTCCTCCACACGTCGACCAGGTTGCTCTGGATCGGCGTCTGGTTGAACGGGCTGATCCTGATGCGCTTCTGGGTGAAGCCCTTGAACACTCCCGTGTCCGCCTCGATGGACGCCTCGGCGTTCATCATGTCGGCCATCTGCTGGTGCGCGTTCGCCTCCACGCCTCCCACGTCCATGCGGAAGTGCGGCAGGTACGCCTGCACGCCGTCGACGTGCATGTTGTAGACGGAGTGCGCCACCTCATTGATGCGTCCGATCTGGCTCCCGAGGTCCTCGGAGATGACCTCCATGGCCTGCCGGTCCTTGGCGGTGAGGTTGGTGTACGCGAGCAGAAGGATGTCCTGGTATCGCTTGTCGCCAAGCTTCTTGATCTCGTCGTTCACGGCCTGCATCATCTCGCCTTCCGTCTCGTACATGCCCTCGTGCCGGGCCTTGATGGCGTCCTTCTCTGTCTTGGAGACCAAAAGTCCGTAGGAATAGGCCTGCTTTGTCTCCTCGTTACTCTGGGCAAGCTCGGCAAACGCCAGCTCCGCGACCGAGACGTGCTTGTCCCCGTAGGCGACGGTCCGGTTCAGGTCGTCCAGCTTGTAGCCGATGGCCTCCAGCTTGTCCAGCACGCCTGTGATGCGCCTCGCCTTGTTGTCCCACTCCACATCCTGGGCGTCTCGCTTCTTCCGCACGAACTCCCGGAAGAACGCCCCGTGCTCCTGCATGTTGTCGAGCAGCTTCATGGCATGCTCGGGGTTGACGGTCTCCAGCAGCATCCCCTGCCGGTCGCGCCTCTTCCTTTTTTCGGCCTTCGCCTCGTTGGTGATGGAAAGGCCGGTGTCAGGAGTCCTGCCGCTTTCTTTTAGCGTCCGGATGAGCCCCGCCTGGATCCCCCTGCGCTCGAGCTGCAATGCAGTCTGCTTCTGCAGGTAGACTTGCCGGCCATGCTCCTCCAGCGCCCAGACATAGCTGGCCATGTCCTCGAGGTCTCCCACTGTCCATTCGTTAAGTGGTTTGCGGGTAAGCTTGTCGAACAGGCTGGCGGAGATCTCGGCGCCGTGGGCGTCCATCCCCCCGTGCTCCTCAAGCCACTGCCTGATCTCCTCCACGCTCTGGAGCTTCCCTTGGAACTTCGCCCTGCCGTTGCGGAAATGCGGGTCGATCCCGCTCTTCTCCACCAGCATCTGGATCTCCAGCGCGGTGTCGATGTCGACGTTCTGGGGCACCGGCCGGGTGATGAAGTCCGCAAGGCCCTGCATGTACTGCTTCTGCCTTCTAGCCTCGCGCTTCTCGGACTCCTTCCCGGCGATCTGCCGCTTCAGGTCCTTCACCGCCTGGTCGGTGTCTTGCCTGCCCTGCCTGCGGGCTTCCCTGACCTGGTCCTCCAGACGGGCGATCTCGTCCTGCGCCTTCCTCATGATCTCGTCGGCGATGCCGTCCAGATACTTCATGTCTCCGGTGCGCACCGCGTCGGCGAGCTGCTTGTTGGCCAGTCCCCTGGCGCTCAGCCGCCGCTTGCGCTCGCTCTGGCCCATGACGTAGCGCATGCGTCCCACAGGGTCGCCGATCATGGGCATCTCCCCCTGCAGATCCGTGGAGCTCCACGCCTTGTTGCCGGTCTTCTGAGCATACAGCGTGCGGTACAGCCTGGGATCGCGCTCCAGCGCCTCGCGCGCCGCATCGATCTCCTCCTGGCTTGCCGCATCGACAACGATCCTCGCCTCCGGAGGCAGCTGCGTGTCGTCGGAGGAGAACGCGGAGATGACCTGGTCGAGCCCGTCGTCGGTGCCGACCAGCTCCTTGAACCGGTTGTCCAGGCTCTTCTCCCTGCGCTTGCGCCTCTCCTCGTCGAGGATGGCGGTGGCGTTGGTCGCCTCCTGCACGTCGCCTTCCGTGCTGCCGTTTGCCTCCTGGTAGAGAGCCCTCAGCCATGCCTCGAGGGTCATGTCGTTCCCGCCCTTCAGGGATTCCTCGAGGTCGGGCCGATGCTCCGCGAGCCACTGACTGAAGGCTTCCGCGGACCCCGCGTCCCTCGCCGCCTCGCTCAGCTCGTGGTCTCCGTACAGGTCCCCTCCGTCGAGCATCCTCATGTAGTCCCACGTGGTCCGCGCGAAGTCGTCCAGGCTCATGCGCGGGATGCGCTCCTGTCCGCGCACGAACTCGTCGGACACCTTGTCCCTGAACTCCTCGAAACTCTGGCACTCGCGGGCGATGTCCATCAGCCGGGTCCCGCCGCCGGCCGTCCTGATCAGGGCTTCCCTGGCATCCTTCTCGATCCGCTCCATATCCCGGGTGCGGGCCTTCTGCACCTGCTCGGCGGTGACCCGCTGGAAGAGGGTCTTGCCCGTGATCCGGATGTCGTTCTCGTCGAAGACGACAAGGTTCCGCGCCCCGTTCCCGCCTCCCTGGATGCTTCCGGCATCATACACGATTCCCGCATAGCCGAGCCGGTGCAGGAATCCGGAGATGTCACGGGGCTCGCCTCGGAAATAGGGCATCTCGCGGAGCCCCCTGTAGAAGTCCCTGCCCGTCTTGAACTTGTTGTCCGGACGGTCCAGCTCGGGATCGCCCTCGATCTCGTCCGGAAGGCTCTCCCCCGACTCCTGCAGGAAGCGGGACCGGATCAGCTGCCTGTCTTCCTCCGGCATCGGAGCATTCCAGTCCAGGTACTTGCCGTCAGGAAGCTCGACCGAATAGACGTAATGGGGACGCTGGCCCCACGTGTGGGAGAGGTCGTAGAACCTCAGCCCTTCCTCGGTATTGAGGAAATCCTCCAGCGCGGCCTTGACCGCATTCTCCTTGCCGGTCAGCCCGGAAGACCTGGACGCCATCATCTCCTTGAACGTGTTGCCCTCCGGCCTGGTTTCGAACGATGCGTAGTCGATGGCTTGGAGGATGTCGTTGTCGGAA
>JAQYHB010000019.1 GCA_028722305.1 Spirochaetales bacterium | reverse complement strand
GCCAATCTTCTTGAGGCTCTGTCCAGCCGGGAAGGGAAGGTCGTGGTGCTGGTCGACGAGTACGACAAGGTGCTGTCGGACAACGTCTTCTCCCCCGAGGTAGAGAAGTTGCGGCAGGTGCTGGGGAACTTCTACCAGGTGGTCAAGACGAAGGGGGCCCTGCTGCGGTTCGTCTTCATCACGGGTGTGACCAAATATGCCCGTCTGAGCGTCTTCTCGAAGATGAACAACCTGAAGGACCTGAGCATGTCGCCTGTGTACGCGACGATGCTGGGGTATACCCAGAAAGAGCTGGAAGAAAACTTCGCCGGCTATATCGGACAGGGGGTCAAGGACACGGGGATGGGCTGCGAGGCGTACCTTGCCAAGGTGAGGGAGATGTACGACGGCTACCGGTTCGCACCCGGGAGCGAGACGGTGTACAACCCGGTGTCGGTGGGAAGCTTCTTCGATGGGAGCGATGGCGGAGGGGTACGGTTCAACGACTACTGGATTGATACAGGCAACTCGAAGCTGGTGATGGACATGGCGCAGTCGGTGGACCTGGACGTGACGGAGGACCTGGAGGAGGGCATGGGGGCCGACGCGCTCAGCTCGTTCGACGTGGCGGAGCTGAGCCATGCCATGGGAGACATGGGGAAGGTGCAGGCGTTCCTGTTGCAGACGGGGTACCTGACCATGGACGGCTACGACGAAGAGCTTGGGGTGTACTACCTTCGTTTCCCGAACAAGGAAGTGCAGGAGGCCTACTACCGGAACCTTCTGACCCGGTGGTGCTCGAGGGAATCCGGGGTAGTGATCCGGAACCTGGTGGTCGCCCTGCGGAAGGGGGACACGCAGGGGTACATGGGGACGCTGGCGGCGGTCTTCGCGTCGGTGCCGTACCGAGCGGGGAAGAAGGAGCCGGATTTCGCGCAGGTGGTGGACGTGGTGATGCTGCTGTGCGGGAAGGCGGTGCGGGTCGTGGCGGAGGACCAGACGAGCGAGGGGAGGATCGACCTGTCCATCGTTGCGGGGGAGCATGTGTACGTGATGGAGTTCAAGGCGGACAAGAGTGCGGAGGCTGCCTTGAGGCAGATCAAGGAGAAGCGCTACGCCGACAAGTTCCGTCTGGAGAAGGGGAAGACGATCCACCTCTTGGGCATCGCCTTCAGTTCCACGGGGCACACCGTCCAGGACTGGAAGGAAGAGGTGTTGGCCTGAAGGTATACTGTTCTCATGCGACTGAGTGAGTATCTATGGAACCAAATCAGGAATCAACGGATTATCTCTCTAACAGGCAGTGGCGGAAAGACCACGCTGATGTGCCTGTTGGCGGAGAAGATGCAAAGAGAAGGACATTCTGTCCTGCTCTCCACGACCACCAAACTTGCAAGTCCTCTGCACTATCCCTATCCTGTGCAGAAGGTTTTTCTGGATGATGGTGTCTTTTCCTACCGGCCTCGTACAGGCGAGGGGGTCTTCTATGCCCGGGACTATGGCAATGGCAAGGTGTGTTCCCCTGAGCTTTCCGCGTTTCCTTTGCTCTTGCCGTTCTACGACTATCTCTTGATCGAGGCTGATGGTTCCCGCCGGCTTCCGTTGAAATACCATACCGCTCGGGATCCGGTGGTGCCCTCCGGCTCCTTTCCGATTGCCGTCATGGGGCTTTCGTCTCTTGGCAAGCCCATTGCCTCGGCATGCTTTGGACATACGCAGGAAGGAGTGGTGGATGAAGCCTTCCTGCAATGGTTGATCGACCAGCCCGAGGGGGCGTTGAAAGGAAATGCCCGATTTCTTGTCCTCAATCAGGCCGAGACCATCAAGCTTCCGCTTTCCCTGCACGCTCCGGTTCCGATGCTTTATGCAAGCGAGGCATCGGATGTGCTGTTGATGCAGGTGTAAAGCAACGAGGCCTTTCCTCCGCAGACCATATCGAGATTCCCGCGGCGGGACATATCATAGCTTTCTACCTTGTCGTAGGAAAGGACCTTGGCGGTGTCGATGGCGGTCTTTTCAATCATGCCGCCACCGATGGTGCCGATAAAGGATCCATCCCTCTGGACCAGGATCATCGCTCCCGGCGTGGCCGGACTTGAACCCTTGTTCTCCAGCACCCTGACGAGAACGGCGTCTGTTGCCTGGCTTGCAGCCCGGAGCAACGCTGGGTCGGTGACCATGTGGTGCTTTTTTCCTCCGGTGTAATGGAGGATGATTTCGGCCATGATGCTGACAGCAATCTCGCTCGGGGTGTCGCCACCGATGGGAAGCCCGATCGGGGCATGGACTTTGCGCAGGTCGTAGTCGCTGAAGCCTCGTTTCTTCATGGAGTTGAATGCGATCTTCGTCTTGGTGGCGCTCCCAATCATGCCAATGTAGCTGAAAGGTTGCGTCATCGCATACTCCAGGCATTCTTTGTCGTAGTTGTGGGTCATGATCACCGCATAGGCACCCGGGACGGAGATCGGTTCTTTCAAGACTTCCTTCGGTCCTCCCTGGTGGACGGTGGCCTCGGGGAAGCGCTCGGGGCTGCCCCAGTCAGGGCGTTCGTCAAAGACATCGACCTCCAGCTTGCCTAGACGGGCGAGCTGGTAGAGGGCGAGCGCCACATGTCCGCCCCCATAGATGAACAGGTGGGGACGGACGCTGATGACCTCTTCGATTGCGTCGCCTTCCATGACGCCCCGGGTGAGCTTCAGCCCATCGTCAGAGGTGGTCTCTTCGCTTCCGGTGTACGGGCCTGAGACAATCGTCCTGCGCACGAGATGGCCTTTGGAGGCCAGCGCGTCTGCAACTTGGGAAAAATAGCGTTCCATGCCTTCCATTGTACCCGACTATGGCAAAAAATGCTGGGAAAAATGAGAAGCGATGCACTGATGATGTATCGGTTTGTTTGCACAAAAGCAAAAACAGGGTACAATAGCCCCAATGAAACGACACAGTGAAATCCTGATTACCTTTTCCATCCTGGTTTTCCTCCTTGTTTTTGCCGTATGGTTTGCGGCAAGCAATGTTCGTGAGGCCGTGGAGTCAGTCACTGTGGTCTATTGGACCCACGAGGATGATGCCAGGACGGCTCTGGAGGAACGGCTGATCGGGCAGTTCGAGAAACTGCATCCGAATGTCCATATCGAGCGGGTGGTCAAGTCCACCAGCGAGATGCTCGACCTGATTCCTCGGGCTTTTGCGGCAGGGAAAGGTCCCGATATGTTCAATCTGCCATTGGAAGCGATCGGTCCTTTGCTTGCCAAGGGCTATGTCGCGCCCCTGAATCCCGGTGCAGTAGGCTATCCTTCCCTTGAGGAACTTCGTTCCACCTACGTGGAAGGGGTGTTCGACCCGGTCACCATCGATTCCTCGATATACGGCATGCCGCTGGAGTATACCAACTGGTGCCTGTACCTGAACAAACAACGGTTCAAGGAGGTCGGACTTGATGCGGAGAAGGAGTATCCCCGCACGTGGGAGGACGTGGTGCGGCTTTCCGGGAAGATGGTGGTGCGGGATGGGTCGGTGCTGAAGCGTCGAGGATTCGATTTCCGCTATCCCTATTATCTGAATTTTCTGGTACCCATGGTGGAACAGCTGGGGGGAAGCCTGCTCAGCAGGGACGGGAAAGAGGCGATCGTGGGAGAGGAGGCATGGGTGCGGTTGCTTTCCTTCATGCAACAATGGGGACCCCATGGACTGAACCTTGGTTCGCCTACCTATCGGAACGCCCGCTTCTGTTTTGCCGGGGATGACGCCACTGCCGCCATGGCTCTGAGCGGCATCTACCAGGAGCAGCGCATGGCCAAGGCCGAGAGCGCGTTCTTTCTGAAGGGGGAGTGGATGGTGGTGCCTTTCCCCCAGTTCGAGCATGCGGTCAGCCGTGTCTCCGCCTGTACCTACGCCCATTATCTGATGGTCGGTGCAGGTGCCCCAGAAGCTACTCGCGAGGCCGCCTGGACCTTCATTGGTTTCCTGCTCCGCCATAGTGAGGAGTATCTTGCCGAGACAGGGTTGCTGATGCCCACAAAACTGATGCTGGATTCCCCATCCTTGGAGGTGGTGCCCTACCATCAGGTCTTCATCGACGACATGAAGACGAGCAAGCCTGCCTATTCGGGGCCGGTCTCCAGCGCCATGCAGGACCTGATTGCCCGTGCGGTGGAGCGCGTCATGCTTGAGGGGGTGGAACCGGCTAAAGCCTACCAGACCCTGAAAAGCGCCGCGCAGGAGCTGCTCGACGAGGGGTCCCGGTAATCACGCTTCCTTTTCCGACTGGTGGACGGCCGGCATCCGCATCGTGATGATGGTGCCTTCTCCCACCTTGCTGTCGATGGTGAACCGGGATTTGTCCCCAAAGCGCATCTTGATCCGCCGATAGGCGTTGTAGACGCCCACATGGGAGCTTCCTTCCAGGTCGTCAAGGTTGGACGGAAGCGTGGAGCGGTCAAAGCCTATGCCGTCGTCGGAGACGATGATTGCAAGCATTCCCTCCGATTCCGTGATCTTGATGGAGATATGCCAGTCGCCAGCCTTGGGCTCCAGCCCGTGGACGATGGCATTCTCCACCATTGGCTGGATGATCAGCTTGGGGGTCATGCAGTCGCGGGTCGATTCCTGCACCGAGATGTCGGTATGGAGTTTCTCTCCGAAGCGGATGCCCTGGATGGTCAGGTAGCTCTCGATCAGGTCGATGCTCTCCTCAATGGAGCATTCGCTCTCATGGTTGTCCACCGTGCTGCGCAGCAGTTTCCCCAGCTTCAGGGTAATCTGGTAGATCTGGTCTTCGTGATGCATCCGGGCCAGCGCCTTGATGGTGTTCAGGGTGTTGAAGAGGAAATGAGGGTTCATCTGGCTTTCGAGCGCCTTGCGTTCGGCTTCAGCCACCTTGGACTCTTCCTCCCTGGTCAATTGCAACAGATTGGTGATCTGCTCGACCATCCGGTTGAAGGAAGCGTCGAGCTCCTTGATTTCCTTGATGTTGGTCCGGCCCGCGGTAGGCTTCATGTTGCCCTGTTCGACATCCTTCATCGACGCGACCAGGCTTTTGATCGGCTGGTCGACCGAGCGGGTGAACGCCATGGCGACCAGGATGGCGATGCAGCTGCCGATGACGATGGCGATCGCCACTACCAGCAGCCAACGCTGCATGTTGTTCTGGTAGGGAGTTGCGCTGATTGTGCCGGCAACCAGCAATTCGGTTCCGGCAAGCGGGCTGATGTTGACTACCGAGTCGTTGGCCACATAGGAATGGGGTACCAGCGCCATTTTGGCGTCCAAAGCGGGAAACCGGTCAAATCCACCGGAGATGGTGGGGTGCAGAATGCTGCGGGCGTAGAACGTGTCACGGTCAATCAGGATTTCGTCGATCAGCATCGAGTTCTGGTTCAGCTTGCCGGAGAAGGCGCTGCCCGTCACCTCGACAATCACGTAGCCAAGGTTCCTTCCCTCTGCGTTGTACACACGCCGGATGATGGTGGCGATGATCGGCTCCCCGGCGTTCGAGGCCTGCCTGCCACGGATGGAAATCATGCTTGCCGTCTGGGAGCGGTTCTCCATCTGGGAAAGGACGTTGTCCACGTCCCAGCCATTGGTGTGGAATCGCAAGTCGTAGTCGCTGGGAAACTCGTGGGTGGAAAGGCGGACGTTGCCGCTGTTGCTGACGATGTTGGCGATGGCTGAACTGCTTTCGCTGCGCATGGTGAGGAACATCTGCGCGTAAATCTTCCTGCTTTCCTCCCCGCTGAGCCACTGGGGGTCTTCCTCGAGGATCCGGATGGTATCCGGGTTGGTGGAGAGCAGGTAGGCGTCATGCCTGAAGGAATCCAGGACACTGGCGATTTGCTGGGCGTCACGCTCCGTGGCGATCTGGACCTGCCCCTGGAGGCTGCGTACCAGGTTCTGGTTGCCCCAGAGGTGGTAGCTGGCGAGCAACCCTCCGACCGGCAACAGCATGACGACCAGAAAGGCGGTCAAAAGCAGCCGGAAGAGGGTGGTCGGACGTTTTCCCATCAGAATGCGGAGTGCTCGTCACGGTACTGGGTCGGGGTGACGCCAGCGAAGCGCTTGAATATTTTGGCGAAGTATCCCGGAGTCGGGAATCCGCACTGGGTGGCGATCTCGCCGATGTTGAGCTTCGGGTCCTTCATCAGGTCGATGCTCTTGTTGACTCTCCATGCGTTCAGGTACTGCAGGAAGTTCAGCCCGGTGACCTCCTTGAACAGGCGGGACAGATGGCTCTCCGAAAGTCCGAGGAACTGGGCCGCTTCCTGGAGCCCGACCGGCTTGCCGTAGTTGGTGGCGATGAAGCCGATGGCGTTGTCCACCACGTGGTTGTTGACCGCGTGGGGCAGGGCGATCAGCTCGGCCCCGCTGGGAGTGCGGGTCTTCTTCAGCCGCTCGTAGTCGCTGTCCTCTTCCTTGATGCGCTGCACCAGCTTGAACAGGGTCTGCTCCAGCTCGTCGTCGTCAACCGGCTTGAGCAGGTAATCGAATACTCCGAGCCGGATGGCTGTCTTCATGTAGGAAAAGTCGGTGTGCCCGCTCAGGATCACCGCATGGTCGACCGAGCAACGGGCCAGCATTTCCAGGCCGTCGATGCCCGGAAGCCTGATGTCGGTGATGACGATATCAGGTTCCAGCTTCTTGATCATCGCCTCGCCCTCGAGGCCGTCGCCGGCAGCTCCTACAAGATGCAAGCCCAATTTATCCCAATTGATGCTCTCAACCAGTTCGTCACGCACAATTTTCTCGTCTTCTACCAGAACCACCGTATAACTCATTCGGTTTCGCTCCTTGGATGGGAATAATCATAGGGGATTGCGTACATTTTTGCTATAGTTGGACCCCGTTGGTTCCCTCCATTCCCCTCTCGCTTGACAGAGAAGCGAGCAACTTGCTAATACAACTACAAGCATCTTTCAACCTGAGGAGGAACATGGTATGTATCATAATATTTCCTGTGCATGTTCCCTATCCCTCCTCCTTACGTCCGTCACTCGTTGAGAATCAACCATTCCGACGGGTGACAGAAAGTCGTGATACCACAACCGCCTGGAGGAATGAGGATGCAGACTGGACAATCAAACACACCGACAACGAGACAGATGAGGGACCGGAACTATGCCGGTTCCTCCGTATCAGCATATCCCGGCACGGGAAAGGAGAATGGTATGGCAGACAAAAGAGTCTGGATTTTCGACACGACGCTGCGCGACGGCGAGCAGGCGCCCGGGTACAGCATGAACCTGGACGAGAAGCTGAGGATGGCCGCCCAGCTGAAGGCTTTAGGCATCGACATCATCGAGGCAGGTTTCGCGATCGCCTCCCCGGGGGACTTCGAGTCGGTACGCCAGATCAGCAAGGTGATGGGGTCTGTGACGGTAGCTTCCCTCTCCCGCGCGCTGGTCAAGGACATCGATGCCGCCTGGCAGGCGGTCAAGGAGGCGGAGCATCCACGCATCCACACCTTTCTTGCCACCAGCGACCTGCACCTGCAGTACAAGCTGAGGATGAGCCGCGAGCAGGCTCTGGACCAGATCCGGATGGCGGTCTCCTATGCCCGCAACTATTGCCCGGACATCGAGTTCTCCTGCGAGGATGCGACTCGTACCGACCTGGAATTCCTCTGCCGGGCCGTGGAAGCCGCCATCAAGGCGGGCGCCACCACCATCAACCTGCCCGATACGGTCGGCTATGCCACCCCGAAGGACATGAAGGAGATGTTCGGCACCATCCTGGAGAAGGTTCCAGGCGCCGACAAGGTGGTGCTTTCCACCCACTGCCATAATGACCTCGGCATGGCGGTAGCCAATACGCTCGCCTCAATCGAGGCTGGCGCCCGGCAGGTCGAGGGGTGTGTCTGCGGTATCGGCGAGAGGGCTGGCAACGCCGCCATCGAGGAAGTGGTCATGGAGATGAAGACTCGACACGACGAGTACCCCTATGAGACCGGAATCGTCACCCAGCAGATCTATCCTTCCGCCAGGCTCCTTTCGACCATCACCGGCGTCAAGATCAGCCCGAGCAAGGCGATTGTCGGCGCCAACGCCTTCGCCCATGAGAGCGGCATCCACCAGCATGGCATGATGGCGAACAGCCGGACCTACGAGATCCTGACGCCCGAATCGGTTGGTGTCCAGAAGACCAGCCTGGTGCTTGGCAAGCACAGCGGCGCCCACGCCCTGCGCGGCCATCTGGAGGAGATCGGCTACAAGCACATCACCGATAGCGAGATGCCTGCGATCTTCGAGTCCTTCAAGAACCTGGCGGACAAGAAGAAGAACATCACCGACGCCGACCTGATCGCCCTGATGGAGAGCAGGCCGAGTAAGCGCGAGAATGTCTGGAAGCTGGTTTCCTACACCGTCTCCAGCGGCAACACGATCAACAGCATGGCCTGTGTCACTCTTGCCAAGAACGGCAAGGACGTCACTGGGGTCGCCTATGGGACCGGCCCGATTTACTCCGCGCTCCGCGCCATCGAGAAGATTGTCCGTCATCCCTTCAGCCTCGAGGACTACAGTGTCCAGGCGGTCACCGAACACCGTGACGCCCAAGGCGAGGCGTTGGTCAAGATTTCCGACGGAAGGGGATTCTACCGGGGCCGTGGGGTCTCGACCGATATTATCGAGGCCTCCATCCTCTCCTGCATCAGCGCGATCAACCTGATGCTGGACGACGAAGTCGAACCGAGCGGAGTAGGGATATCGGCATACAAGATCGACGAGTCCAACGATATGCTGATCGGCCATACCGATAAGGATTCAGAGGAGAACTGAGCATGGGAATGACAATGTCGCAGAAAATCCTGGCTAGCCACGCTGGCCTGAAGGAGGTCCACGCCGGACAGCTGGTCATGGCGGATCTGGATCTTGTGTTGGGCAATGACATCACTACCGCGCCGGCGGTCAGGGAGTTTCCGAAATTCGGTCACGAGGAAGTTTTTGACAAGGACAAGATCGCCCTGGTACCCGACCACTTCGCTCCGAACAAGGACATCAAGGCGGCGACCCAGTGCAAGTGCATGCGCGAGTTCGCCTACGCCCAGCGGATCACCCACTATTGGGAAACAGGCAGGGCCGGAGTGGAGCATGCCCTGCTGCCGGAACAAGGCCTGACCAACGCCGGCGACCTGATCATCGGGGCTGACAGCCATACCTGCACCTATGGTGCGGTGGGCGCCTTCTCCACCGGGGTCGGATCTACCGATATGGCCTGCGGCATGGCCACGGGACGAGACTGGTTCAAGGTTCCCAGCGCTATCCGTTTCATTCTGCACGGCGCCTTCAGGCCCTATGTGTCCGGCAAGGACCTGATCCTTTCCATCATCGGCATGATTGGTGTGGACGGAGCCCTGTACCAAAGCATGGAATTTACCGGTGACGGAGTGGCCAACCTGACGATGGATGACCGTTTTACCATCTGCAACATGGCAATCGAGGCCGGGGCCAAGAACGGCATCTTCCCGGTCGATGAGAGGACCCTTGCCTACCTGAAGGGGCGGTGCAAGCGCGAGCCGGTCGTTTTCCAGGCCGACGAGGACGCCCAGTACACCGCCACCTACGAGATCGACCTATCCCGGATCAAGAGCACGGTCAGCTTCCCCCATCTGCCGGAGAACGCGAGGACCTTCGACCAGATTGGCGAGGTCCGCATCGACCAGAGCGTCATCGGCTCCTGCACCAACGGCAGGCTGAGCGATCTGGAGGCTGCCGCGGAGATTCTGAAGGGGCGTACGGTCGCCCCCTGGGTCCGCTGCATCATCCTTCCCGCCACCCAGCTGATTTACAAGCAGGCGATGGATGAGGGGCTTTTCGACATCTTCATCGATGCCGGCTGCGTTGTATCGACTCCGACCTGCGGCCCCTGCCTGGGAGGCTATATGGGTGTGCTGGCGGCAGGGGAAAAGGCGGTCAGCACTACCAACCGCAACTTTGTCGGGCGTATGGGTGAGGCGACCAGCGAGGTCTATCTTGCAAGCCCGGCTACCGCCGCCGCAAGTGCGGTGACCGGATACCTGACCGATCCGGCGGCATTCATGAAGGAGGAGAACTGATGCAGGCTCGTGGAAATGTGTTCCGTTACGGAGACAATGTCGATACGGATGTGATCATTCCGGCACGGTATCTCAATACCAGTGATCCGAAAGAGCTGGCAAGCCACTGTATGGAGGACTTGGACCGTGGCTTCATCCGTGACGTGAAAAGCGGCGACATCATCGTCGCCGACAAGAACTTCGGCTGTGGCTCGAGCCGCGAGCATGCCCCCTTGGCCATCAAGGCCAGCGGCATCTCCTGCGTCATCGCCCGTTCCTTCGCCCGCATCTTCTACCGCAACGCCCTGAATATCGGCCTTCCGATTCTCGAATGCCCCGAGGCCTGCGACGCGATCAAGGGCGGGGATGTGGTCTCGATTGATTTCGATTCCGGCGTCATCACCGACGAGACCCAGGGCAAGGCCTTCCATGCCGAGCCATTCCCTCCGTTCATGCAGGCGTTGATCGCCGCGGGAGGTCTGGCCAATTACATGAAGCAGGAGGCGAGGAAATGAACAAGCATATCGCGGTGGTGGCCGGTGATGGAATCGGTCCCGATATCTGTGACGAGGCAATCAAGGTGATGGAACGGACGGCCGGGAAATTCGGCCATCGCTTCACGTTCGAAAAGCATCTCTTTGGTGGATGCTCGATTGACGCATATGGCGTCCCCCTTACCGACGAGACGCTTGACGCCTGCAAAAAGAGCGACAGCGTCCTGCTTGGTGCCGTCGGCGGTCCGAAGTGGGACAGCGTCGAGCCATCCCGTCGCCCGGAAAAAGGACTGCTGGCGCTGCGCAAAGGGCTAGGGCTTTTCTGCAACCTGCGCCCGGCGCGTATCTACCCCGAGCTGAAAGCCGCTTCCCCTTTGAAGGATTCGATCATCGCCGATGGCCTTGACATCATGATTGTCCGCGAGCTGACCGGTGGCATCTACTTCGGCAAGCGCGGCAGCGAGGGAGATTACGCTTTCGACACGATGGAGTACCATGATGGCGAGATCGAGCGGATTGTCCGCAAGGGATTCGAGATCGCCATGGCGCGGGGCAAGAGGCTCTGCAGCGTCGACAAGGCGAACGTCCTTGCCACCAGCCGGAAGTGGAGGGGGATTGTCGAGAGAATCGGCAAGGAATTCCCCGAGGTGCGGGTGAGCCACCTGTACGTGGATAACGCAAGCATGCAGTTGGTGCGCAACCCCGCTCAGTTCGACGTGATTGTCACCTGCAACATGTTCGGGGATATCCTCAGCGACGAGGCGAGCCAGATTACCGGCTCAATCGGCATGCTTCCCTCGGCCAGCCTTGGCTCTGGGAGCTTGGGCATGTACGAGCCGATCCACGGCTCCGCCCCTGACATCGCCGGCAAAGACATCGCCAACCCGCTTGCCACCATCCTCAGCGGAGCCATGATGTTGCGCTACTCGTTCGGCATGGCCAAGGAGGCTGACGCCATCGAGAAGGCGGTTGCCACGGTGCTGGAGAAAGGATACCGTACTCCCGACATCATGGAAGATGACATGAGACAAGTTGGAACCAAGCAGATGGGCGACTTGGTCGCCCAGGAGGTATGAGCACTATGGAAAAGAACCTACGTTCGGAAGTGGTGACGCAGGGGGTCGAGAGAGCTCCCCACCGGTCGCTGATGAAGGCGCTTGGCTGGACCGAGCGTGAATTGGACATGCCGATGATCGGCATCGTCGACTCGACCAATGAGATTATTCCCGGACATATCGGAATCAAGCGCATCGTAGACGCGGTCAAGGCCGGTGTCAGGGAATCTGGCGGCAACCCGGTTGCCTTCCCCTGCATCGGTGTCTGCGACGGAATCGCCATGGGCCATACCGGCATGAAATATTCCCTGGCAAGCCGTGAGCTGATCGCCGACTCGATCGAGATCGAGGCGACGGCACACCCCTTTGACGCCCTAGTCTTCGTTCCCAACTGCGACAAGATCGTCCCCGGCATGCTGATGGCGGCCCTTCGGCTGAACCTGCCCTGCATCTTTGTCAGTGGCGGTCCGATGCTGGCCGGCCATGTGCCGGGTGGTGACAAGAAAGGCATGAGCCTGTCGACGATGTTCGAGGCGGTGGGCCGCTATGCCGCCGGCACGCTGGACGAGAAGGGCGTCCATCTGTGGGAGGACTACTGCTGCCCCACCTGCGGTTCCTGTTCCGGCATGTACACCGCGAACAGCATGAACTGCCTATGCGAGGCGATGGGTATCGCCCTTCCCGGCAACGGAACTATCCCCGCCGTCTACTCGGCCCGGGAGCGCCTGGCCAAAGAGGCCGGCTATCGCGTGATGAAGCTGCTGGAAAAGGATGTCCGCCCGCGCGACATCCTGACCCAGGACGCCTTCACCAACGCGCTGACCGTCGACATGGCCTTGGGTTGCTCGACCAACACCGTCCTGCATGTGCCCGCCATCGCCCACGAAGCGGGGCTTTCCATCGACCTGATGCAGATCAACGAGCTTTCTTCCAAGACCCCGAACATCTGCCATCTCGCCCCCGCTGGCAAGGACCACATGGAGGACCTGATGTTCGCTGGCGGCATCATGGCGGTCATGAAGGAACTGGCCGAGGCCAAGCTACTGAAGACCGGTCTTCCCACGGTCAGCGGCAAGACAATCGGGCAGCAGATCGACGAGGCGCAGGTCTATGACCACGAGGTGATCCGCCCGCTGGACAATCCTTACTCGAAGAATGGCGGCATCGCCATCCTGAAGGGCAACCTGGCCGTCGATGGCGCCGTCGTCAAACGCAGCGCTGTTGCCCCCGAGATGCTCCGCCATCAGGGCCCCGCCCGTGTCTTCGACAGCGAGGAGGACGCCGACAAGGCGATTCTCGCCGGCAAGATCAAGCCGGGTGATGTGGTGGTCATCCGCTACGAAGGGCCCAAGGGCGGTCCGGGCATGCGGGAGATGCTGGAGCCGACCAGCGTGATTGCCGGCATGGGCTTGGACAAGTCCGTCGCCTTGATCACTGATGGACGGTTCAGCGGAGCGACCCGTGGGGCCTCGATCGGCCATGTCAGCCCTGAGGCTGCCGAAGGCGGCTTGATTGGCTTGGTGGAGGAGGGGGACCAGATTCTGATCGACATCAGCTCCTTCAAGCTGGAGCTGTTGGTCGACGAGAAGACCCTTGCCGAGCGCAGGAAGCATTGGGTCAAGAAGGAATGCCCCATCAAGACCGGCTATCTGGCACGCTATGCCAAGATGGTCACCAGCGCCTCGACCGGCGCGGTCTTCAAGAGCGTCGACTGAGCGATAAGCCAGGGACCCCGCCGGAAGGAGGGGTCCCTCTGTGTCGCCGCTTTTTGTCATTTTGCTTTTTTCGGGGGGTACAAACCTTCCTTTCTTCTCAGAACTCCACGGATTGGATTCACCTTTGTGGAGAATTATAAAGAAACGAGCCCCAATGCGCTTTTTCGCCGGGAATGGAATATATTCGTAGCCAAGAGGTGCAAGCATATGAGAGTTTCTTTGAGATCGAAAGTATTCGCGGCAGGGCTGGCAATGGTCCTTGCGGCTTCGAGTGTGTTTGCCGCAAGTGGCAGTTTCAGTAGCCTTGACCTGGAGAAAGCAAGTTTTTCCGACATTAGCAAGGCATATGAAAAGGATATGGATTCGTTCGAGTCTTCCTCGAGCGCTCTTCGCAAGAAGCTGGACAAGGCCTATGCCCAGAACAACGGCCGTGCCTACTATCAGGCGCTTGACCAGCTGAACGCATTGGAGGCGCCTTCTATCTCCCGGGACGAGAGCGAGGTACTGGTTGAAAGGATGATGAGCGCGAGCAGCGACGACGAGAAGAGCCAGTGGGGCCAGTGGTTGTACGAGAATGACCCGTACTACCGTCCGACGCTTACCATGACCTTGGAAAACAAGGGAGAGCGTAGCCGCTACTCTTTCCAGCAGACCATCACGGTTCGTCCGGGCGAGCAGGTCAAGCTTCCCACAATCGACTATGCCAGCGATAGGGGAGTCTTCGTCGGATGGGGCATTACCCCTGACGCCGCCACCTACCAGGCTGGCAGCTCGATCGATATGCCCTACTCGGACCAGACCCTGTACGCCATTTTCCAGAACGGAGTGAAGTTCTCGGACCCGATTACCGGCATCGACCAGTTCGTTACCGACAGTACCGCGAAGGTACCCGAGACCAAGGCCCCGGATGCTTCCTATCTGTTCGATGGCTGGTATGACCAGTCCGGCAACAAGCTCGAGGGTGATACGGTCACTGTAGGAGAGGATTCCTCGGCTACCTACACCGCTTTCTGGAAGAGTGTGGCCTTCAGCGATGTGAAGACCCGCTACTACAAGGACATGACCATCCCGGGCGGACAGCAGGTTCCCTTGGTCTTCACAATCAGGAACCAGGGCAACGAGGCCCTTTCCGGCATCAAGGTGTCGCTGGAGATGGATGGAGTGACCAACCTGACCGGCAATCTCTCCAGCCGTTACATTGCCCCTGATGCCACAAGGAACGGTACCTTCGTGGTAGTCGCTTCCGGCTCGAGCGGGGATGTGAAGCAGGGTACCATCACCCTGACCGATGAAGACGGTGACTCGTGGTCGATTCCTGTCTCCATCACCATCAAATAAGCGGACGGAAGGCTGCACAATACGGGCTCGTCCAAGTGGGCGGGCCCGTTTCTTTGTGTTTCCCCGGATGGATCTCAGTTCACCCGGCGGGTAGGACGCAGGTTGGCGAGCAGAAGGGCGATCATCGTGGTGAAGGATTCATCCGCTTCCTCGCCGCGGAGTAGCATATGCCTTCGTTCCATCATCAGGAATCCGAAAATGGCGGCGTGGAAGGCATTGGTGAAGCGGTCCTCATCCTCGGCAGTCAGGCTGAACTGGTCCAGCTGGTCCTTGGTATGGACGAAAAGCGCGGCGCTCTTTTCCAGCTTTCCTCCACGCTCGATGGTGCGGAAGAGCTCGGGCCTCGCCTGGGCGAAGGACCTGATTGCCTTGGCCGTCATCAGCAGGGCCTCCTTGCCATGGAGGTCCCGGATGCTCTCCTGGATCGTCTTGTCCAGCTCCTCAAGAGCGATCAGGCTGATGGCGTCTTCCAAATCCCGTACATTCCTCAGGTGGTTGTAGAGCGCTGATGGTTGCACTCCGAGCCTATAGGCAAGCTCCCTGAGAGAGAAGTTGTCGTATCCCTCCTGCTCGATCATCTGCTGGGCGCCTTTGACAATCAGGTCCTTGGTGATTTTTGCCATGATTACCTCCATGAACAGTGTTCATCATCAGTATAATGAACATCGTTCATTTTACAAGAGGTTTCTTACTGCCTTCCGGTGGACGAGATGGCGTTGATCGAAGGGATGGTCTTCATCGCCTTGAGGATTTTTCCAATCGCGTCCTCGCTGGTCACTTCGATGGTGAAGGTGCCGTTCAGCCGGCCCATATCGTCGTCGTGCAGGTTCCCGCTGGTCAGATGGCCGCCGTACTTGCGGACTGCACCCTCGATCTCGCTGAAGAGGTCCTCGGTGCGCTTGCTGATCACATTGAAGGTGCGGCGGAGCTTCGGATTGCCCATCTCCCACTCGACCTCGATTCTCCGGTCGTCAATCTCGCTCATGTTTTGCAGGTTGGGACAATTCTGGCGGTGGACGATGATGCCACGGCCACGGCTGATATAGCCGACAATCGGGTCGCCCGGGACCGGATGGCAGCACTGGGCGATATGGATCATCATGTTCTTTTCCTGGCCGACCTTCAGCACGTGTCCCTCGGTGTTCGCGACATGGCGGACGATGCCGTCCGCGTCGGGTGTGGAGGAAAGCTGGTGCTGCACGGGCTGCTGTTGCTGCGGTTGCTCGTCCTCAGCCTTGCGTTTGGCAATGATCGAGTTGTCGATCAGGACGTCCTCGTCATACTTGTTCAGCCATGCCCTGATCTTGCGTCTGGCGCTGGTGGTCTTGGCGTAGCGCAACCACTGCACGTGCGGTCGTGCGCTCGGGCTGGTCAGGATTTCGATGACCTGGGTGTTCTTCAGAGGCTGGTCCAGAGGGATGATCTGCCCGTCGGCTTTGGCTCCGATGGTATGGTTGCCGACTTCGGTGTGGATCTGGTAGGCGAAATCCAAGGCGGTCGCGCCGCCGGAAAGCTCGACGATATGGCCCTGTGGAGTAAAGACATAGATCGAGTCCTTCAGGATTTCGTCCTTGATGTCGGTCATGAAGGTCTCGCTGTGCTCGATTTCCTTCGACCAGCTCTTCAGCTTGGTGAGCACGCGGTTGAACTGGGCGTCGTCCATGTGGTGGTCGACACCGGCGCCACTGCCGCTGTCTGCCTTGTAGGCCCAGTGAGCGGCGACGCCGTACTCGGCGATGTAGTTCATTTCCTTGGTGCGGATCTGGATTTCCAGAAGCTGTCCGCCAAACGCCATGACGGTGGTGTGAAGGCTCTGGTAGTTGTTGGCCTTCGGCATGGCGATGTAGTCCTTGAACCGGCCTTCCACCGGCGCCCAGAGAGAGTGGACGACACCAAGGATGGTGTAGCACTCGGGAATCGATCCGCAGAGGATGCGGACGCCGAGAATGTCGTAGATCTCGCTCAGCTCCTTGCCCCTCTTGGTCATCTTCAGATAGATGGAGTAGGCGTGCTTGACCCGGCTGGTGACGATGATGTCGGAAATCTGGGCCTCGCTGCAGGCGCGGTAGATATGCTTCTCGATTTTGGCCAGGAAGGCGGTCTGCTCGCTTTTCTTGCCACGCAGATAGCTGTTGATGTAGTCGAACATCTCCGGCTTGAGGAACTTCATGGAAAGGTCCTCAAGCTCGTCCTTCAGCCAGGAAATGCCAAGACGGTCGGCAAGGGGGGCATAGACGTCCAGGCATTCCTGGGCGATTTCCTTTGCCCGCTCCGGATTCAGGTGCTGGAGCGTGCGCATGTTGTGGAGCTTGTCGGCGAGCTTGATGATGATGACCCGGACATCCCTGCTCATGGCGAAGAACATCTTCCGGATTGTCTCGGCTTCCTGCTCGCTCTTGTTCATCGTCTTGAGGGCGCTTACCTTCGTCACCCCCTCGACCATCTCGGCGACCGGTTTCCCGAAGAGTTCTTCCAGTTCGCTGAAGGTGGTCGCGGTATCCTCGATGGTATCGTGGAGGAGTCCCGCGCAGACAGTATCAGCGTCCATTTTCAGCTTGATCAGCGTCTCTCCGACCGCCAAGGGATGGATGATGTAGGGTTCGCCGCTGCGACGTTTCTGGTTCTCGTGCTTCTCGTTGGCAAAGTTGGCCGCGGCCAGGATCTTTTTCTGGTCGTCGGGAGAATACATGAACGTCTTGTGTATGAAACGGTCAATCAGCTGCTCGTACATGGTCTGTCGCCCCCACAACGACACGATCTTTGCCGGCAAGATCTTTTTCAATGTACACACTCAAACAGCCGTTTGCAAGTAGAAGGGTCCGCACCGTTGCGGCTTGTCGGTAATCGCATTCGATCCAGACACGCCCGGAAGGGGCAAGGTGGGCCCTCACTTGGCTTGCGAGACGGCGGATGATGGCAAGCCCGTCACGCCCCAAGCCATCCAGCGCCATCACCGGCTCCCTGCGTACCTCCTCGGAAGCCTCTTTGATCCACTCCTTGGTAAGGTAAGGGGGATTGGAGACAATCAGGTCGAAGGTGCCGGAAATCTGCTCGAAGAGGTCGCTATGGACCAACGTGTATTGTCCTTCGTCCAGCCACCGCTTGGCATTGATTCCGGCAACCTTGAGCGCGTCTTCGCTCAGGTCGGAAAGGGTGACATGGCATCCCAGGTGCTTGGCAAGGGTGATGCCGATGCATCCGCTTCCGGTACAAAGGTCAAGGATCGCGAGATCCGGGTCGGCCTTGGTGGTGCGCAGCACGTCCTCCACCAGGGTCTCGGTGTCCGGCTGTGGGATAAGCACCCGCTCGTCCACGGTGAAATCCAGGTCATAGAAGCCCCGATGGCCAAGGATATAGGCCATCGGACGACCAGAAAGCCGCTGCCCGAGCAACGTCCCGAACATGTACCGCGCCGTATCGTCCAATGCATCGAACCGGTGGGTGATCAGCCCGACCTCGTCCAGCCCGGTCGCCTTTTGCATCAGGAGCCTTGCCTCGAGGTCAGGGGTGTCGGTGACGTCCTGTTCCCAAAGACGCCGCCTTGCCTCATGCTCGAGCTCTATGAGCGTCATAGGGATTCGAGGGCCTTTTCGCCTGCCGCGATTTTCAGGGGCACGATTACCTGGTCGAGGTCTCCAGCGATAATTTGGTCGAGTTTGTAGAGGGTCAGGCCGATACGGTGGTCGGTCAGGCGGTTCTGCGGGAAGTTGTAGGTGCGGATGCGCTCCGAACGGTCTCCCGAGCCAACCATGCTCTTGCGCTCAGCGGCGCGTTGGGCGTTCTTTTTCGACTCTTCCAGGTCGAACAACCTCGCGCGCAACACCCTCATCGCCTTGTTCTTGTTCTTCAGCTGGCTCTTCTCATCCTGCTGGATGACGACGAGTCCGGTGGGGATATGGGTGATGCGGACGGCGCTGTCGGTCGTGTTGACGCACTGGCCTCCGTGACCGCCTGCGCGCATGACGTCGATACGGATATCCTCGTCACGGATCTGGATGTCGGTCTCTTCCGCCTCGGGGAGCACGGCGACACTGGCGGCCGAGGTGTGGATGCGACCTCCGCTTTCGGTGACAGGCACGCGCTGGACGCGATGGACACCGCTTTCCCAGCGGAGCGACCCGTAGACATCCTTGCCGCTGATCGAGACGATGATTTCCTTGTATCCTCCCAGGTTGATCTGGTTCTGGCTCATGATCTCCATCTTCCAATGGCGCTGCTCGGCATAGCGGCTGTACATGCCGAAGAGGTCCGCGGCGAAAAGCGCTGCCTCGTCCCCTCCGGTGCCGGCGCGGATCTCCATGATGATGTTCTTGCCTTCAAGCGGATCGGGGGGAATCAGCAGGACTTTCGCCTCATCCTCGACCTTGGCGATTTCTTCCTTCAACGGATCAATCTCTTCCTTGGCCATCTCCGCCATTTCCGGATCCTGGAGGAGGGCTTCAGTCTCCCGCAACTCGTCATCCAGCGCCTTGAGTTCTGCCAATTTGTCGACGATGGGGCCCAAATGGCCGCGCTGCTGCATCAATGTCCGGTACTGGGCCCGGTCCGCGACCACATCGGGATCCGCCAATTTTACGTCCAGTTCATGCAATTGGGTTTTGAATGCGTCCAGCTTCTCAAGCATTGGTGTTCCTCTGCGCGAAAGTATAGGAAAATATCAGCGCTTCGACAACAGAACGAGGCTCGCCATGAAGCAGACAATGCCCAAGGCAACCAGCATCCCCATCGCCTGGACGGCAAAGGCGCCTCCGTTGGTTTTCCAAGCTAGGCCGACCAACAGCGGGACGACGATTTTTCCCGCGGTCTCCCCGAAACTCTGCATGTTCATCGCCTGGTCGATACGCTCGTTCCACAGCGTCGAACTGAAAACATGGCAGAGCGGATTGATGGCGCCCATGGCGAAGCCCATGACCGGCATCAGCACCATCGCTTCGGAAAGGGTGGAGAAGGAAAGCCTTGCCAGACAGATCGTGGCTATCGTCGCGAAACCGGACAGGAAGGCTCCGGGGTGTTTCGCGCGGGAGAAAAAGCACACCACAAGGATGCGGCTGATGGTCATTCCGGTGAAGAAGAGGGTGACTACAAGACCTACCTGGTCTGCGCTTGCTTTGAGATTCTGCTCGATGAACATCAGCGGATAGACCATCGAAAGCCCTTCGGCGGTGGCTGCAGTGGCGATAAAGGGAAAGTAGCAGAGGTAGGCGGGATCGGCAAGTAGCGAGAATCCGTCCTGCAATCCGCTTTCCCCGTGGGTGTCGTGGTGAATCATCGCCGGAATCTTTTCCGCTTCCTTCCTGGCTAGGATGAAGCCTACGCCAAGCAGGGCGAAGAGCAGGCCGGTCTGCCAGAAGGCGAGATACCAGGCATGTTTCTTGCAGAAGGCGACATAGAATCCATTGAAGATGGAGACGATGCTGTAGCACAGGTGCATTTCCGCCAGGTGCGGGCTCTTTTTCGCCGGGTCGTAGTGGGTCATCAAAGCGAACTTGCTGCCCGCGAGCGGATACTGGATGATCGCCCAGAGGGTGTAGGCGGCGGCAAAGAGGGCGACGCTGCGGGCGCAACCAATCAGGAAGAAACCCAGAGCATAGCCTAGGCACCCAAGAATCAGGGCCCGGTAGGGGCCGGTCCTCCGGACGAGCGTGGGGTACGCGAAGACGGCCAGGACCGTCGCGGCCTGGCCGAGACTCATCACGTAGCCGATGCCTTCGGCGGAAATGCCGGTGGCTGTCTGGATGTTGGTGGAAATGGTCCCATACAGGTTCTGGGTCAATCCCGTCAGGCCAGTGGTCGCAAGCAGCAGGGGAAACAGCATAGGCCCCTCAGTTCTTGAATGAGTGAACCGGCGCGGGTATGCGGCCACCTCGCCTGATAAACGCCTCGCAGCTCTTCGTGTTGACCGGCATGATCGGCCCCTCTCCAAGCAAGCCGCCGAAATGCGCGATTTCGCCGACACCCTTGCCGATGACGGGAATGACGCGCACGGCGGTCGTCTTCTGGTTGATCATGCCAATGGCCGCCTCGTCGGCGATGATGCCGCTGATGGTGGCGGCGCTGGTGTCTCCCGGAATGCAGACCATATCCAGACCGACGCTGCAGACGCAGGTCATCGCCTCGAGTTTCTCGATACGCAATCCCCCGCTTGTCGCGGCGCGGATCATGCCGGCGTCCTCGCTGACCGGAATGAAGGCCCCGGAAAGCCCTCCAACGGAAGAAGATGCCATGATGCCGCCTTTCTTCACCTGGTCGTTCAACAGGGCGAGGGCTGCGGTCGTGCCGGGACATCCCACTTCCTCGAGGCCCATGCTCTCCAGGATTTCGGCGATGGAGTCACCGACAGCCGGGGTGGGGGCGAGGGAAAGGTCGACGATGCCGAAGGGGATGCCCAGGCGTTTGCTTGCCTCTTGGGCGACAAGCTGTCCTAGGCGTGTCACTTTGAATGCGGTCCGCTTGATCGTCTCGCACAAGGTGGTGAAGTCGGCTCCCTTGACGGACTGCAGGGCCTCGTTGACGACTCCTGGTCCGGAGACGCCGACGTTGATGACCACATCTCCCTCGGTGGTGCCATGGAAGGCGCCTGCCATGAACGGGTTGTCGTCAGGAGCGTTGCAAAGGGCGACCAGTTTCGCGCACCCAAGGCTGTCGCGTTCTTTGGTGGCCATGGCGGTTTCCTTGATGACCCGTCCCATCAGCCCGACCGCGTCCATGTTGATGCCGGTGCGGGTGGACCCGAGATTGACCGAGGAGCAGAGGTGTTCGGTTTCGGCCAAGGCTTGGGGGATGGCATGGAGCAGAAGATAGTCGCAGGTGCTCATCCCTTTGGCTGGGATGGCGGTGAAACCGCCGATGAAATTGACCCCGCAGAAATTGGCCGCGTCGTCAAGCGCCTTCGCGAGGGCTACGTAGTCCTCGCTTTTCTTGCAGGCCGAAGCGCCGACAAGGCTGATCGGCGTGACGCTGATGCGCTTGTTGACGATGGGGATGGCGTAATCGTTCTCGATTTCCTGTCCAACCTTGACCAGGTCCTTCGCCACCGTGGTGATCTTGTGGTAGATGTTCCTCTTCAGGGTTTCGAGATTGTCGGAGACGCAGTCGAACAGGCTGATGCCGAGCGTGATGGTCCTCACGTCCAGATGTTCCTGCTCGAACATCTCGTTGGTTGCCTTGACTTCGTTCAGGTTGATCATATGCGTTGCATTTTCTCGAAGATTTCTTCACGTTGCAGCTTGACCTGCACGCCAAGTCGCTTGCCCACATCCTCCAGATCCTTGCTGATCTGATGGAACTCTTTGGTCGCTCCGTCCATCTCGCACACCATCATCATGGTGAAGTAGCCTTGGATGATGGTCTGGCTGATATCCTCGATATTCACGTTGACTGAGGCCAGGTAGGTGCACACACCGGCGATAATGCCGGTACGGTCCTTGCCGACTACGGAAATGATTGCCTTTTGCATGGATGCCATAGTACCACAAAAACGCCCGCCATACAGCCTGAAAAAAGAAAATCGGCCAGCGAAATGGATGGCAGGGCCTTTGAGAGCCGACATTGAGGATGGATTTGGTGCGGGAAAAGAGAGAAGGATAACCCCAATGATGCAATTGGGTGGCTCCCTGACGACAGGTGTCCCTGGAAATCGGATTTGGAAGAGAAATCAATCTCCGATGCGGAGAATCGAAGGCGTTGTTAAAAAGACATCCATTTCTTTTGATTCTTTTCCTCACATGCGGTTATGTCTACCGGTACTGCTGCTGATGCGTATACGTATCCATGGAAAATCTGTAACCAACCCTGCTGAATGAGGTTTACCCTCGTGAAACTACTTATACGTATACGCTGACGGAGGAGATTATGGTCATTTCCATAGTGAATCAGAAGGGGGGTGTCGCGAAAACCACCACGACCCTTGCGCTTGGAGCGTTTCTCCATGACAAGGGCCGCAAGGTTCTGTTTGTCGACCTGGATTCCCAGTGCAACCTGACCCATACGGTCGGTATCCAGGAAAGTGGTCCGACCGTGTTGGATATCATGGATCACAAGGAACTCGCCGGGGATGCTGTCGTCCATACCCAGTGGGGCGACGTCATTCCTTCGACGGGAAATCTCGCCATCGCCGATACCCATTTTGTCGACTTTGCCAGAGCCTATCATTTGAAAGAGGCTTTGGAGACATTGCGGGAGGGTTACGATTTCATTCTGATCGATACCCCTCCTTCGCTTGGCGTGCTGACGATGAACGCGCTGACTGCAAGCGACAGCCTTGTGATTCCCGCGCAGGCGGACCGGTACAGTCTGGAAGGAGTGGCGCAGCTGTACCAGACAATTGATGTGGTCCGCAAGTACAGCAACCCGAATCTCAAGGTGCTCGGTATCTTGATTACCCGATACACCAACCGGTCCATCCTTCGCCGTACTGTCGCACAGACGCTCGGCCAGGTCGCCGAGGCGAGAGACACCCACCTGTTCGAGGCTCGTATCCGCGAATGCGTCGCTATTTCCGAAGCGCAGACCAAGGGAACCGATATCTTCAGTTACAACAAACGCAGCAACGCAACACAAGACTATCAGGCCTTCGGCACGGAGTTCCTGTCCATGGTAGAGGAGAAGAAAAAGAAATGAGCAAATCGGTAAAGAAAGAGTTTTCCAGCAGCATCACCCAGAACAGCATGTTCGAGCAACTGATCCATGGTTCGCAAGCAAACGAGGAACCCGTCAAGGAAACGGTACCCGCTCCCACGCCAGCGCCAGTCTCCCATCGTCGCGTCCAGCGCCAGGAAAACAAGACCAAGCGTGCCTACCTGCTTGTCAAACCCTCCATCTTGGAACGTAGCCATGCCTGTGCCGAGGATATGGGCATCAGCTTCAACCAATTGGTGGAGAACGCCCTGCTTGCGTATCTGAAACAAAACCAGTATTGAGTTCCTTTCGGAGGAACGTATGAGCCGGTGGTATATCTGCCGGCTTTTTTGTTGAGTCTTGCAATGATAAAATAAAAAATTATATTCCTATAACGGCATTTTATTCGCGTGGTAATCTGCATTCCCTTTATAGGACAAGCGTATGTGGACTCGTAACGGCTTTCTCGATGCCTTTCATGGGATGTAAGGGAGATGCCATCGAGAATAGATAGGGATTTCTCCAAGAAAAAGACCTTGCACCCGAAGGTACAAGGCCTGTCCGATACGGGCGGGTGGGATTGGACCACCGACCCCTGCCGTGTGAAAGCAGTGCTCTCCCACTGAGCTACGCCCGCAGGAAACATGACTGACTATACCAAAGCTGGAAACTCTTGTCCATAGCTTATTTCGGGCAATTTTGCGGCTCCTGTTCCGTTTTTGTTTGGAACTGAAAATGTTGGAGTTGCGTTGCTCCGCATGTTGGTCTTCCGGATACGTATAGTGAATAGGTCTGGATACCACCTTCCCATGCACCCTCAACACTTTCAGTCCGGTCGTCGGTGAAGAGGCATTCCTCGGCTTTTGCCTCCTCCCTCACAAGCATCGTCTGCATCCTCTTCTGGTGAGGAATACCATCCTGTCTTTCCTGACGCCGGAAATCAACATCAGTGGCAGTTTTCAAATGAATCGTTGCGAAGAGATGAACTTTGGATTACGGACAAGAACCGGGATGGCGTTTCCACCTTGTACTCTGTTGCTGATTACAAGGATGAGGAAGGGAAGAAGACCCGCCGGAACGAAGCCATCGCGAAGAATTACCTGGTTGGGAGTTGTGGTGGCATTCCCGCCCTCAAACCGTTGGTTATGATGAAAGGGGGTGGAGGGATGGCAAGGAAAAGCAGTGAGCGACGCGCAGGGAAACGCTGGGACAGAAATGACCGGTTCGCCACGAGAAACCCTGTACTTGGCTACTATCTGATGGTGACGGATACGGAGGAAACAGAGAAAAACTATTTTGAAGGGCTGAAAAACAGCATTCCGTCAGAAATCCGTTTAAGGTTGAGAAGGCAAAAAATTCATTGGACATGCGATGGATATGCATATGGAAATCGTTTCCATAGCAGAAATCATGGCAAGTTCCGGTATGAGGAATTCAGTGTTTCCTAGTGACAAAATAATTTATACTTGTTAATGTATCTGTAACAGATACTAATACATATTTATTCGAGGTACAAGATGTATACAGAAGTGATTGGACTTCGAAAAAGTGTAAGGACCTTTGCGAAGAAGAAGATTCCAGAACAGACTATGAATCTGGTGAAGAATTTTCTGCAGGAGGACACCGGCCTTTTCGGTGTACCCATTACCTTTACAATCCTTGACACGAGAAAAGACGGGGTAGGCAGTCCGGTGATTCTGGGGGCCGATACCTATGTGGCCGGTAGATTCAGGAAACAGAAGAATGCGGAGGTTTCCTTCGGCTATGCCTTTGAGAAGTTTATCCTTTATGCGACTTCTCTTGGGCTTGGGACGGTCTGGCTTGCGGCAACCATTGACCGCAAGGCCTTTGAAAAGGCGCTTCATTTGTCGGATGATGAGGTGATGCCTGCGGTAACGCCTCTCGGGTATGCGGCAGAAAAGCGCTCTATTCGTGAAACAATGATGCGAAAGGGCTTAAAGGCAGACAGCCGTGTACCGTTTGAAGAGCTCTTTTTCCAGGGTGATTTCAAGACGCCGCTGTTCGAGGCAGATGCCGGGATATGGAAGCTTCCTCTTGCAATGGTCCGTCTGGCTCCGTCGGCGACGAATAAGCAGCCATGGAGAGCCGTTGTGGAGAAGAAAAGCGTTCATTTTTATGAAAAGAAAACAAAGGGATACGACAAGGACCAGACAGGGGATATCCAGAAGATAGATATGGGAATTGCGCTCTGCCATTTCGAAATCACTGCCGAAGAAAGCGGGTTAAAGTGCAGAATCATCCAGTCTGATCCCGGCATTGTGACAGCAGAAGATACAGAGTATATAGCCACTTATGTGCTGGAACCGTAATCATGGACACTAAGTTTTCTTCGGCTATTCATATGCTGATTCTGATCTCTGAATCTGAGACACCAATGAACTCTGATCAGATTGCAGCCAGTGTCGGGACCAACGCGAGCTATATTCGGAAACTGACGACCCGGCTCAGCAAGGTCGGGATCATCGAGGGACATCGGGGCATCAGTGGTTTCCGTATGACGAAAGAACCGGAAGATATCACGCTCCTTTCTCTGTACAGGGCGGTTATGGAGACAGATGCTTTGCATCTGTTTGACATACACCAGAACCCGAATGATGCCTGTATTGTCGGGCATAATATCCGCCCGGTTTTATGCAGCATGTTCCATGATATGGAAGAAAGCGTGGAAAAAAGACTGCAGGGGTTGACCCTTGCGGACTGCATCGAGCGTATGCGTCAGTACATTACAAAAAATATTGAGACGGCAAGCAATGTCACTCCGGACAATAAGATGACAGAAGATATCTCAGAAATAAACGAAGAAACAGGAGGAAAATAATGAAAGCAGCAATACTTTCTCGTTACCATAAAAATGGTACGGACCTTGAAATCCGAGAGGTACCTGTTCCGGTCCCGGAAGATGATGAAGTGCTCGTCAGAATCATTGCGGCAGCTGTCAACCCCTTGGATAACATGATCATCCGTGGTGAGGTGAAGTTGATTGTGCCGTATAAAGTGCCGCTTGTAATGGGAAATGAGTTTGCCGGTGCAGTAGAAAAGACCGGGAAAGGAGTTTCCCGTTTCAAACCCGGGGACAGGGTCTACGGGAGAATGCCGCTTGCTAAAATCGGCGCATTTGCAGAATATGCGGCAGTCAGAGAGTCCGCGCTTGCACAAATTCCGTATTATCTGTCCTATGAAGAAGCCGCAAGCGTTCCGCTCACAGCGCTTACAGCGATGCAGGCCTTTGAGATCATGCAGGTGAAACCCGGCGAGTCTGTGTTTATCTCCGGAGGAACCGGAAGCCTCGGCGCAATGGCGATTCCTGTTGCCCGAAGCCTTGGACTGCATGTGTACACCAATGGAAGCGGAGAAAACGAAGCGCGCGTATTAAAGCTTGGAGCAGAGAAATTCATCGATTATAAAAAAGAAAACTATGCAAATGTTCTCTCAAATGTAGATCATGTCCTTGACACACTTGGCGACAGAGAACTCCCGGGTGAATTCAAGGTGCTGAAAGCGGGTGGGAATCTGGTATCCCTGAGAGGACTGCCGAATGGAAGATTTGCGAAGAGAAGCGGCATGCCATTCTTCAAGCGTGTCCTTTTTCAAGTGGCTGGAAGCAGGTACGACAGGATGGCAAAAGCAAAAGGGCAGACCTATGATTTCCTTTTCGTGCATGAGGATGGGAAGCAACTGGATGAGATAAGCAGGCTGTTTGGCAAAGATCATCCCTTGGAGACGTCCATTGATACTGTCTTTACGTTGGATCAGATCAACGAAGCTCTGGCAAAGGTCAGACAAGGAAAATCCAGAGGGAAGACGATAGTAAAAATGAATACATGATCTATAATTTTAAGTGAGACCGGCCGGGGTATAAATTCCCTTATGGGATTAGCTTCGGAACGATGGTTAAGAATAACGAAAACATATTCCAGGATGCGTTGTGGGGTATCCCATGACGCCATAATACTTGCATACAATCAAAAGTTGGAACTCGTGATGCGTTTCATAAAGGTCTGTTTCCCGTAGCACTGACACCAAATCTTCTCCTAATGGTTCTTTCACTCGTTTGTAAAGATTATACATGTTGTTACCGAAGGAATACGTTACACGCTCCTCCGAACCTTGAGAGAAGAAAAGTTTTTTCAAGGTCTTGTAAGGCATGGGTTTCCGTTTCTTCCCTCAAACACAAAGAGAATCATAACCCAAACGTTCCACCTCGATAGCGCAAGTCTGTATCGGTCAAATCGCACAGAGGTTGTATCGTATTCTGTCGGAGTACAAAATTGCAGTCCGGTCTCAACAAATCGTTGGTCATGACGTAGGTGTTGCGGCTTGGCAAGAACATCTGTGGGTGTAGGACGAAGAGCCGCTTGCACACTTCGTAGGATCGTTCGAAATGGTAGAAAGCATCGAATTCGTCGATGAAGACAAACGAGGGATTGGGTGGTCTTCCGATAACGGATAGATGGCTCACCAGAAGTTCACGGTAGAGACGTTGCTTGCATTGGATTGCAACGTTTCTATATTACCTTTGCCATGGGAAGAACGGTCGTGTCGCTGAAGAAATTTCCCTCAATACAAGAAAATGCCATGTCCCCATCCATGGACAGACGTTCTTCTCCCAATAGGTGATTTGCAGATTTGTCATATTGGTAGATTGCCTGGTGGTTGCCAAACCGGAAACAGTAACAGAATCTGACGAGACCATCGTTTGACGCCATATGCAAAGTTGGGCCAAGTGGCTGGTGCGTTGAAATGGTTTGGGAGGTGACTGACGATGTCTACCATAGCAAGACTGAAATTCGCTTTGCCTCTGCCATTTTGGTCATAGAGAATCCCAATTCTTGATAATTCTCAACGGGAAAAGGATATCGTCCATCCTTTTCCCAGGAAGGCATTATACGCCACAATTATCTGCTAATCCGTTTTTTTACGTTTGAAGCTGGGCGATGTACGATTTGAGGTTCTTTGCATGCGGGTCTTCCGCATACGTATACCGATATGCGGGGATGCCGGCTTTCCGTGCGCCCTCAATGTTTTCAAGCCGGTCGTCGATGAAGAGGCAATCTTCGGCTTTGGCATGTTCCCGCTCGAGAATCGTCTGGAAGTACTCCACATGGGGCTTGCAGAGGCCCAAAAGGTGGGAGGGGTAGTGCGCGTCGAAGATTCCCATATCCCCGCTTCTCCAGTCGGCCTCCCAATCCTCACGGTAGGTGTTGCTGGCGCTGACCAGCCGGATGCCCTTTCGCTTGAGCTCGAGGTACAGGCTTTTGACCGCGGCAATCGTCCGGCCTTGGAACGCGTCGCTGAAAGGGTCGCCTTTGGTCTGGACATGCCACCGCCTCTCGACCGCATCCCAGAAATCCCGTATGACGATTTCCCCTTTGTACAGGCGCTCGCTGTAGTCATGACGGTACCACTCGGAGAAAGCCTGCTTGTCAATCTGGTGCGCCCTGCAGAAATCCCGCATGACGCCCTGCCAGACGAGCAGGACGTCACCGATATCGCTGATGAGCATCCTCAGCATGAGACAACCACCGCTTCATAGGGACGGAGCTGGCCTTTCAGGATGCCATCGTAGTTTCCAAGAACCTTCTTTCCCTCGGGAATCGGAAACGGTTGCATCTGGTCGGTGAAGTTGCATGCGACAAACAGGGTTTCTCCATCCACGCTCCGCGTCCAGGCGTAGACCTGTCCGTTGTCCTTGTCGACCAAAGAGAAAGAGCCATACTGGGCTGCGAGGTGCTGTCTCCTGATTCTGATTGCCTGTTTGTAGAAAGCGAGGACACTGTCAGGATCTTTCTCTTCGGACTTGACGTTGATGGTCTGTTTGTTCGGATTGACCCCGATCCAGCTTTTCCCCGTTGTGAAACCTGCTTCCGCGCCACTTGTCCACTGCATCGGCGTCCTTCCGTTGTCCCGGCCTTGGAGCTGGAGCACCTTGAGGATCTGGTCTTTGGAGAACCCCAGCCGTTCCATGTTGTCCCAGTCGCTTTTGCCCTGCAGGTCACGGAATTGCGCTTTGTCGGTGAATGGGTAGTTGGTCATGCCGAGTTCCTCTCCCATGTAGATGTAGGGGGTGCCCTCCTCGAACAGGACCACGGTCGCCAGCATTTTCGCGGCAAGTGGGTCGTCCTTGCCGAAGCGGGAGACGCTGCGCACCAGGTCGTGGTTTTCCAGATAGCAGCTGCTCCAGCCGCCACGTTCCAGTCCGGTCATCCATCTGGCCCGTTCCTGCTTGAAGGCGGCGAGGTCCACCGGCTCGATCCGATAGCCGTTGGCAGGGCTTGGCTTGAGCGCCTCCATCGTGGTGAAGATGAAGCACTCGTCCAATTCGTGGCGGTCTCTGCCGACGTACAGCAGACCCTCTTCGGGGGTGTTGCCGCTTCCTTCTCCGACGGTGAGCCAATCATATCTGGAGAGTACCTCTTGGTTCATCTCCCTCAGATAGTCATGGATTTTCGGACCATTCTTCACATAGGGGGTGGGGTCCCCGAAACCGGTCGACCAGGGCTTCCCGTCAGGGAAGGAAGTATCCTTGGAAAGTCCGTTGACCACATCCATGCGGAAGCCGTCGATTCCCTTGTCGCCCCAGAATCGCATCATCTCCCAGACCGCCTCGCGCACCGCCTCGCACTCCCAGTTCAGCTCCGGTTGCTTCCGGCTGAAGGTGTGCAGGTAGTATTGGCTGCGCTCTTTCACGTACGTCCAGGCGCTGCCACCGAAGTACGAGCCCCAGTTGTTGGGCTCGTCACGCCAGATATACCAGTCGGCCTTGCCGTTGGTACGGCTGGTCTTGCTCTCCTGGAACCAAGGGTGCTCGTCGCTGGTGTGGTTGACCACCAGGTCCATGATCAGGCGCATACCGCGCCTGTGGACTTCCCTGAGCAACTGGTCGAAGTCCTCCATGGTGCCGAATCCAGGCCAGATCTTCCGGTAATCGCTGATGTCATAGCCCATGTCGTCCATCGGGCTCTGGTAGATTGGATTGAGCCAGATGACGCTGATACCCAGCTCCTTCAGATAGTCGAGCTTCTGGATGATGCCATTCAGGTCTCCGATGCCGTCCCCGTTCGAATCGTTGAACGACCGGGGCCAGATCTGATAGACCACGTCTTCCTTCCACCAAGTGCGTTCCATGTTGCTTCTCCTGGATTTCCATTCTCTTTGTTTCCGCCGGATTCGACAATAGTGTGGTATACTTTGCTCCATGTATACCCAGCAAGAAGCAGAAACACTGCTCGTGCGGCTTGCCTCGATTCCCGCGCCGTCAGGGCAAGAGGACCGGCGGGCCGCCTTCATCAAGGCGTGGCTCGAGCACATCGGTTGCGAAGGCGTCTGTGTCGATGACGCGAAGAACGTGATCTATACCTACCACCCCGAGCTCCCGGGACCGGTAGACCTGTTCTGCGCCCACACCGACGTGGTCTTTAACGATATGGACTCGCTTCCTATGGCCGTCAGCGGGGACACCCTGACAGGTCCTGGCTGCGGTGACGACACGGCGAGCCTGGCTCTGATGCTTCTGGCGCTCAGGGAGCTGCGCGAGAGCGGGATCGTCCCCCAAAGGCCGATGGTCTTCGCCGCCAATTCCTGCGAGGAAGGGCTGGGGAACTTGAAGGGTTCCAAACGCCTAGTGGCCACCTACCAGGGAAGGCTCCATTCCTTCACCAGCTTTGACGCCCATTGGGGGCAGATTGTGGACACTGCTGTCGGCAGCGAGCGCTTTTTGATCACCTGCAGGACCGCCGGAGGCCATTCCTATCGGGACTACGGGGCGAGAAACGCCATCGTCGACATGGCGACGCTGGTCGTCCAGCTTGCCAGACAGACGACACCCGACGAATATACCACCTGCAATGTCGGGACGATCAAGGGAGGCACGACGGTCAACTCGATTCCCGGCGAATGCTCGATCACCTATGAGTATCGGGCGACCAGCAAGGAGTCGATGGCGGTGATGCGCCAGCAGTTGGAAAACCTGATAGCCGAGTGCGCCGAACAAGGCTTGCGCTTCACGGTGGAGCCGATTGGCAGCCGTCCGACCGGAAAACTGGAAAACGCGCGGCAGCAGCAACTGGTAGCCTTGGCAGAGCGGGTGATCCGCCACAACGGCGGATACCCGGTGCGCTGCGCCGGCTCCAACGATTGCAACGTGCCGCTTTCCGTCGGCATCCCTTCGGTCTGCCTAGGCATCTACGAAGGAGAAGGCTCCCATACCCGTGGTGAGACGGTCAAGCTCTCCAGCCTGAGGACCGGTTTCAAGGCGACGCTGGAGTACTTCAAGCAGATCGCCCAAGGAGCTCTCATCTGGTGAGTTCAGCCTAGTATGCCGGCTTCCCGGAATAGTTTGTCAATATTGATAACTGTTTATAATACCGTATGTTATATTGACTTTTACAGCTCAAATACGATATCATTGCCAAGAAAGGAGGCAACCATGGAGGCTAATTTCCGCACGGATTTCGAGCAGGCCTGCCGACGGCACGGAATCTATACGCCGCACCGCATGGATGCTGGCAAACTGAAGGAGAAGTGGGCGGTTTTCCAGGACAAATGCCCCGAGGACTACCAGGCGATGGTGCGCCGGTATCCGACGGTTACGACCTGGGAAAACCTGATGCATCTCTATTTCATGGGGTGATGGGGAAGGGGGGGAGTGCAAATTCCCCTTTTCGTATGCCTCGATCGCCTGCTACACTTTGCTCTATGAAACGTGTATCCCTTTTGGTTTCCTTGTTGCTTCTCTCGTCGTGTCTTTTTGCGGCAAATATCCGCTCGGTCTTTTCCGGGACCGCTCTGAGCGGCATGCCTGTTTCCAGCAGCCAACTGGCTCGCAAGGAGCGCACTCTGCTCTTCGTGTGGGCCACCTGGTGCGGTTATTGTCGTGCGGAAATGCCTGATTTGGCAGAAGTTGCCGGCAAATACCCCACCGTGCAGGTCATCGGCATCTGCACCGACCTTGCGGACGGGCGTGGAAACGTCAATGCCCGCCAGCGGAAAGTGGTGGAGCAGATCATGGAGACGGCCGGCCTGCGTGTCCTTACCATCGCCCCGTCGTCCACGCTTTCCTCGTCGCTCCTCGACTCCCTTTCCGGCATCCCCGCGGCGTTCTGGGTGGACGCCAATGGGGAAGTTCTCGAGGGCCCCATCTACGGACAACAGACACAGGAAGCGCTGGTCAGGCAGTTTGAGGCGATGCAATGAAGAGGCTTGCTTTTCCCGTCGCCCTTGCCGTTTGCCTGCTTGTCCTCGGTTTGGTTCTCGGCGGTCCCTATGCTGTCTGGCAGAAGGCGGCGAACTTGTGCATGGAGTGTATCGGCCTTGGATAAACGTCGTCGCCTGCTCCAATGGTTCTTTACTGCCCTCTCCAACGGCTATCTCTACGGCCTGACCCAGAACCGCCTGTTTACCGGCTGGAGCAAGCGTCTCTGCCTTCCCGGCCTGAACTGCTATGCCTGCCCTCTCGCTACGACATCCTGTCCTCTGGGCTCCCTGCAAGCCTCGCTTGCCGCAAGGGACCTCGGCTCCTTCTTCTATGTAGGGGGTCTGCTGGCGCTCTTCGGTTCGGTGCTTGGACGCTTTGTCTGTGGCTGGCTTTGCCCGTTCGGACTCTTGCAGGAACTCCTTCACAAGATACCCTGCGGTCCCAAACTCCGGCGGGTGCCCGGGGAGCGCGCGCTACGGATGGTGAAGTTCCTTCTTCTTGGTGGACTGTGCGTGCTGCTTCCTCTCTTCGCGCTTGACGCCTTCGGCTTCGGCAAGGACTGGTTCTGCGCCTATGTGTGCCCGGCGGGTACGCTGGAAGGAGGGTTGCTGTATGCCGTCTGGAACAAGGGACTCCGACCGATGCTTTCCTGGCTCTTCGCATGGAAGCTGTTGCTGCTGGTGGTCTTGCTGCTGCTCTGCCTGGTGGTGCATCGCCCCTTTTGCCGCTATTTCTGCCCGCTCGGGGCGCTGTACGGCATGGGCAATCACCTCAGCCCGATCCGTCTGGGCTGGAACGAGGGGAAGTGCACCCATTGCGGGCGTTGTCACGTTGCTTGTCCCATGGATCTCAACCCGGCCAGAAGCGGACAACTGTCGCTGTGCATCCGTTGCGGGAAGTGCGCCGAAACCTGCCCTGAAGGGGCGCTTTGCCTCACGACGCGTCGATGTAGCGCCTTGTCGAAGGCTCCAGCTCGGGGTTCTGTTCCAGTAGGTTCCTGATCCACATCCTCGTCTCGATCGATGAGGTTTCCAGACTCTTGCGCTTCTGCATCCGGTAGATGCGGGCAAGCAGCCCGATCCTGCAGACAGGGGCGGGAAAGAGGTCCCGTTGTCTGAAGAACTGGTAGACCTGCCGGTAGTTGGAGAGCGCGTGGTCCTGGTCTCCTCTCCGTTCCTGGCATAGGGCGAGCAGGAGACGCATCTCCACCGTCAAGGTGATTCCATCACCAAGTCCCTGCTTGGATGTGAGGAAGGCAAGATAGCGCATCGTTTCCTCGTCAATCGCCTGTATGTTCGCCGTGTGCATGTAGTCGGCGAAGAGGCTGACCGAGTGGATGTGGTAATAGAGGGTCCACTGTCCGAAGATCGGCTGTTCGGTATTGCGCACCAGGGTGGAGATCACATCTCTCGCCTCGACGAGCTTGTGTAGGCCCAGGAAGCACCTTCCCAACGCCAGGAAATTCTCCGCGCGGTCATCGGTCAGCTGCCCGTAGTGCCGCTTTTCCCAGTCCATGGCGAGCCGTAGCGCGTCGCTCCAGTTGCACGCATCAACGTGCGACTGGATCAAGTTCTGTTCCGCGCTCTGATACGCCGCGCTTTTCGGTCCGTAGAGACCGAATCGCCTGGCCACTTCCCGCTCCCAGTAGGAAACCCGCTCCTCGCTTTTGGCGAAAAGCCGGAGGTCCTCGGAACCGGGAAGTACCGCTCTCCAGATCAAGTCCGTCATAGTTTCTGTGCCCTGATGGCAAAATAGCAATCGTGGAGAAAACTGTCCATAGCCTCGTTTTCCGCCGAGTCGGTGGAGAACCCCGTAATCGCGAACCCGGCCCGGCATAGGCCTCCCACCAGGTTGTCGACAGTGTGGGAGAATTCGAAAGTGTCGTTTTCCCGTACCATCTTCTCCAACTGTTTCCGGCCCAGGCTATGCAGGTCGCTGTACGGAATCGTGTACTTGACCACCAGCTTGTTCTTCAGAGCCTTGCGCTCGTCGAACATGTAGATGGCGGGGTTGGTCGCGCTGGTCATCAGCGTCCCCCCTGGTGGCAGATGCCGGGCGCATTCCCTGTAGACCCGTTCGACATCCTGGACGAAGCAGGTGCTGGTCGGATTGAAGATCAAGTCAAACGTACGCTCGCCAAGGCAGGAAAGGTCCTGCATGTCCTCTTGGATGGTCTCGATCTCCAGGCCGTAGCGCTGGGCGCAGCTCCGGTCCGTGGCAAGCTGGGCAGGGGAGATGTCGAGGTCGGTCACCTGGCAACCGGAGGCGGCAAGCAACACCGCCTGTTGTCCACCCCCGCTGCCAAGCAACAGGACCCGTTTGCCGAGGAAGGGACGGATCCAACCCTGGTCGAGGGTATGCCCCGGGGTGAGAAAGATGTCGGGATGGCCGCTTTTGGCCCGCTTCACCTGGCTGTCGGTGGCACCGACAGTCCAGAAATTCCCCTTGCGGGACTCGTAATCCCATGCTTGGGCGTTCAAATGCTGGTAGGTGTCCATGAACCCAGTATACACTATTTCGTAGAAGAAAGCTGGGTGTAGAGGCGCCTGCCCTGGGTCTCGACCGATGAGAAGAGCACGAGATGGGAAAACATGGCGGAAATCGAAAGCGGTGGGAGCTGTCCCTGGTATGCGACATGGCGGGCGAGCGTCAGGTGGGGGCGGAAAGGTTTCCGGTCATAGGGAAGGCCGAGGGCCTCCAGCCCCAGCCGAAGGCGGGCAACCACCGCTTCGGCCTCTGGCGCGTCAGAGCGCAGCACGTAGGTGTCCCCGTGGAAACACTCCCAGCGGGAGAAGGTGATGGAAACGGGAGAAAAGGAAAACCGGGCGACGAGCTTCTTGGCCTGCGTGCACTGCCAAGGGGAGCACTCGCCGAGAAACGCGGCGGTCACGTGCAGGTTTTCCTTCGGCGGGAAAGAGCCGTGACTGCATTGGCCTTTGAGCCAGAGCTCCCATTGGAAAACCTTCTCGGCCGCCTGGCTGTCCAGGGGAAAGGCGATGAAAAGTCTCATAGCAGGCTCTTGATCGCCCCTCCCAGGTAGAAGGACCCGGTGACTAGGACCGATCCGTCCTCTCCCGCGAGAGCTTTCGCCTCGCGGAGCGCCTCGGCGTTGTCCGGCACCAGCCGGATATCCTTGGCGGGAGCGGTCTCCTTGAAGATGCGCCAGATAGCCTGAATGTCGCTCTTCTTGTAGGTGCCGGGGGTGCTGACAATGATATGGTCGAACGAGCGCGCCATCAGGCCGCACATGTGCTTGTGGTCCTTGTCGAGCAACGCGCCGTAGATGGCGACCCTGCCTCCCTCGTCGGGGTAGAGGGCATCGTAGGTCTCCAGAAGCCCCTGCAGGGAGTTGACGGTATGGGCGCCGTCGATATAGATGGCGGGCTTTTCCGAAACCTTCTCGAAGCGGCCGGGAAGATGGTTCCGCTCGAAAGCGGGGATGGTTTTCGTTTCGTCATACAGCCCCAAGCAACGGAGGGTCAGCAACGCAAGCGCCGCATTCTGTGCCTGCACGGTGCCGATCATCGACAGGACCAGATGGTCTTTCGTCCCGTTCTTCCAGGCGATGTCGACCACTTCGCCTTGGAACGTGGTCCTGCTCTCCAGCGAGTCCAGCTCATCGGCCAGACTGGTCAGGGCGCTCTCCTGCGCCTTCGCCTCGCTGCGGAAGACCTGCATCGCCTCCGGCTTTTCCAGACCGACAAAAACCGGACGGTGGGGCATGATGATCTTGCTCTTCTCAATGGCGATTTTCTCGATGGTGTCCCCTAGAATCCTGGTATGCTCCAGCTCGATCGGGCAGAGGACGGCCGCCTGTGGGTCCACCGTGTTGGTGGCGTCAAGCCTGCCCCCGAGTCCGGTTTCCAGGACGGCGTACTGGCAGCCAAGATGCTTGTAGAGAAGATATGCGAAGAGGGTGTACAGCTCGAAGGTGGTGGGTCGGGACTCGCCCCACTCGTCACGGAAATGGAAGTCTTTCAACCCCGTTTCCATCTGATTGCCCGTTTCGACTAGGTCGGAGTCGCTGGCGAAGCAGCCATCGACGATCCACCGCTCGCGATAGTCGGTCAAATGGGGGGAAAGGTAGAGCCCCGTGCGGTATCCGAGGGCCGCCAGGCCGGAGGAAAGGTAGCTGCTGGTCGACCCTTTGCCCTTGCTTCCCGCCACGTGCAGGCTCTTGAATGAGCGCTCTGGATGGCCAAAATGGTCAAGCAGGGCCCTCATGCGGTCCAACCGGTAGGCCCTGGTGGTGTAGTGGTCGGAGACGGAACGCTCCAGATTCGTGTGTTGCTCCATGAAGGAGACGACTTCCTGAAAGGTCTTGAACATGGCTAGCAGTGTATCGGAAGGCAGGGCATTCTGCAACCGAGTGGGCATGGTAGAAACTAACTAGTGTGACATATATTGTAAAAGTGTCAAGAACATGGTTGCGGAATTTCCACCATGCTGGTAGGCTAGCAGTAAGCGGGACCGTCTGCCCGCTTGTGAGGAGTACCCAAATGAGATTCCATGACGACGACCATTCCTGGAGGTTTTTGGAGGCCTTCCGTGGCACGGAGTTCCACGGTCAGTGGCCGACGCTCCCGGAGTTGTTCAATATCACGACCAAGCGCTTTCCAAAGCACACCTGCTGGAGCGCTTTCTCTCCGACGTATGAATCCTTCACCTTTACGGAAGCGCGAGAGAAGATGCTGGGTTTTGCCAGCTATCTGCTTTCCCTTGGACTGAAGAAAGGAGACATGGTCGGCGTAACCGGAAAGAACAGCCCTGAATGGGCGATTGCCTACCTGGGGACCATGTACGCCGGCTGCGTCGCTGTTCCTTTGGACTGGTCCATGCATGATTCGGAAATGGAGAAGCTGATTGCCTTCGCGGAGCTGAAGGTTCTGTGCGTCGACAAGGAGCGGATCAATGACATCGACAAGGATGGCAAGCTGGGCCTGGTCAGGATTTCCCTGGAACCGGGCGACCCGGACCATCCCTTCATCCTTGACTGCATGGCTTCTCCCGTCGAGCATGAGATGCCCACCGAGGAGGACCTGGCTGCGATTCTCTTTACCAGTGGCACCACCGGTACCCCGAAAGGCGTCATGCTGACCCACAAGAATTTCGTCTCCGACTGCTTCATCGCCCAGAGCCAGATGGATATCGGCCCGGATGACGTCTTCTACGCCATCCTTCCAATCCACCATGCCTACACCATGCTGGCCGTCCTGATCGAGTCGCTTTCGGTTGGTGCCGGCTGTGTTTTTGGCAAACGCCTGGTGGTCAGCCAGGTCTTCAAGGAAGTCCACGAGGGTGGCGTGACCATGTTCCTCGGCGTGCCCATGCTGTTCAACAAGCTGCTTTCCGGGTTGATGGAGGGCGTCAGGAAGAAGTCGGTCGTCGTCTACGGCGTCGTGCGCTGCATGATGGCTGTCAGCGGCGCGTTGAAGAAAACGTTCCATGTCAATGTGGGCAAGAAATGGTTCGGATTCCTCTTGAAGAATATCGCCTTGGACAAGGTCCGCATCTGCATCAGTGGCGGCGGTCCGCTCCCGGCAAGCACCTTCCGCATGTACCAGCAGCTTGGACTGGATTTCGTGCAGGGCTATGGCCTGACCGAGACAAGTCCGATCGCCACACTGAACCCGACCTACGCGTTCGAGCTGACCAGCGTCGGCCGCTATTTCCCGCTGGAAGAGGTCAAGATCTGCAATCCTGACAGCGATGGCAATGGCATCATCTACATCAAGGGCCCCAACGTCATGAAGGGGTACTACAAGAACCCCGAGGCGACGGCCGAGGTGCTCTCCGAGGATGGATGGCTGAACACGGGCGACGTCGGCCATCTGGACAAGAACAAGTACCTCTACCTGACAGGGCGGGAACGCAACATCATCGTCACCGAGGGTGGCAAGAATGTCTTCCCCGAGGAGATCGAGGACCTGTTCCAGCTCTACGACGAGATCGACACCATCTGTGTCATCGGCTATACGGTCGACAAACAGCTGAAGATCGAGGGCGTGCGCGCTTTGATCTACCCCTCCAAGAGCTATCTGGAGGAGATGCAGAAAGCCCATCCCCAGAGCTACAAGGAGGAGATCCAGAAGCATTTCGAGGAGATTGTCAGGGATGTCAACCGCACCCTGCAGCCCTACAAGAAGATCACCCGCGTGAGTGCCATCTGGGAGCCGCTTCCCAAGTCGGGAACGATGAAAGTGAAGCGTTTCCTTGTGCGTCAGAAGTATCAGGACTAGGCAAACGTCCGGAAAGGGAGTAAGGTAGGCGCCATGGATAGTGATTTCAGACAGTTCCTGAAGAATTATGGCCAGACCCAGGAGGCTGTGGTCATGGTCGGCAAGCAGGGGTACGACGACAGCGTCGCCTCCCATCTCGACATGGCGCTGAAGACCCGCGAGCTGGTCAAGGTCAAGCTGCTCCAGCACCGGGACTCCAAGGAGGAGATCCTCCACCAGCTGGCTGAGAAGGTTGGCGGGGAAGTGGTCACCTGCGTGGGCTTCCAGGGCCTGATCTACCGCGACAGCGAGGAGCACCTGATGCAGGGGCTCTACCGCAGCCGAAGGCGCTACGCCAAGGACTGAGAGCCATACGGAAGTCTCCGGGTCTCCCCGGAGATTTTATTTGTCTGGAGTTCCCTTCAGGTCAAGGAGAGCTTCAGACGTATAGGGCGCTCCGTAGCCAATCGAGAGCCTTTTGGGTGGTGCTTAGCTTTCGGTTCTCGCGACCTCGCCTGAAGGCAGTTCGTCGCCCAGTCCCCAATCGCTGTTGTCAGCCAGGATGTCGACCCGGGGATTGTCCTGGTAGGCTGGCAGGACAAAGGCCCTGCACTTCAGGATGACTCTCTGGTCCGGCTGGATTGGGGCGCTGTTTGCCGTCATCACATTGACACAGACCCGCTTGAAGAGGGAAAGTCCGATCTTCACATCCTCAAGCATGCTTTCGGTGCTTTGCCCGGGAAGACCCATCAAGAGGTTGATTTCGTCGGCATAGCAGGCGATGTCCTCAGGGGCGGGGGAGCTGGAAGGGGTGTCGATCCCCTTGTCCAGATAACTCTTGCGGAAGGGAATGTCGAAGGTTTCCACTCCCATCTTCGTCCAAAGCTCGATGCCGGATCTGGCGAAGCGTTCCTTCAGCGGAGCGACCTTGAGCCGGTCCATCCAGTGGAACTCGATATGGGCCTGCCTGATGTCATGTTCACGGCAGGTATCGATGATTGCTTGCATGGTGTTCTCGTCCAGGTCGGTGAAGCTGCCCGAGTTGATTACCTCGAGGATTCCATAGCGGCCGGTCACATAGGAGAGCACCTGCTTGTTCAGCCGATAGTTCGCCTCGGTGTCTGCCGACGCGTCAAGATGATAGTCGCAAAAGCGACAGCGTCGCCACTTGCATCCCGTTCCCCGGAGCAACACGATTTCCCGGGGCAATTTCTGTCTGATGCGGGCGTAGCGGACAATACCCGTTTCCCTAGTTACCGTTGCCATTTGTCGTCTCATCCTGGTCTACTTCGGCCACATGCATTCCAGACCGTACCATCCGCGTATGATACATCCACCTTGCCAGGTAGACAAAGGGGGTATCGAGCAGGCTGGTGATGATGAAGATCAGATAGCTGGACCAGAAGATGCTGGCAAGGGTGGCGAACCCGTAGGTTCCCCAGAAGGCGAGCAGGGTGAAGAGCACCGTGTTGATCAGCTGGCTTGCCAGCGTGGAACAGTTGTTGCGTACCCATAGGAATTTCTTGAAGTCGCCGGACCACTTGGTGGTCAGCTTCCACCAGGTATGGTAGGCCCAGACGTCGTGTGCCTGGCTGACCGCGTAGGCGATCAGGCTAGCCAACATCATCCTGGGCGTGTTGCTGAAGACCGCCCGGATCGATGGGAGCGCCCAGTCCTGGGGGCTGGGGGTGTAGAGCATCCAGGTCAGGGTCAGCAGGATGAAGGCGAAGTTGGTGGCGATGCCGAGTACCACGGCCCGGTTCGACGCCCGCTTCCCATAGATCTCGCTGAGAATGTCGGTGGTCAGGAAGCTGGCGGCGAACAGGGTATTGCCCAGCGTCTGCTCCATTCCGAAGGCCCGGATGAGGATCATCACCTCGATGTTGGCGGAAATGGTGACGAAGACGGTCCAGCCGTACAGGCCGGCCCGGCCGGCGAGGCGGAAGAAGGCGATCAAGCCTAGGAAACTGATCAAAAGGGAAACTAGAAGCAAAAGCTCGTTTGGCATCAGCAACTCCGTTGCCTTCGGTGAGCCGAGAGACACAAGACGTCGCTGTGTCGCCGGAGCAAGAGCCCCGTACCCGGTTTTATTTTACAACAGGAAGGTTTATGAACTGTTGGTCTTTCTCGAGACGGATGTATCATTGAGGCGAACTGCCCTGTTTGTCAAGCGGAGGTCATTCCGCCCTGCCCCTCCAGGAGAGCACCTTCAGACCGTCCAGCTTGGTGTACTCCATCGCCATCCGCGCGTCCAGACTGTCCATGGGCTGGGGGTTCCACAGCCGTTCGGCGATCAGCGCAAGGCGAGGGAAGGCGAGGTATTCGGCCTCCCTCCCGTTCCGCACATACTCGGTCCACAGGTTGGCCTGGCCTCCGAGCAGGTTCTTCCTGCTTTCCTCGTCGAAGCCCTCCGCGGGGTCGAATGAGGCGCACTGTTCGAAGGAGCTCACCCTGTGCGGGGCGCCGATTTCCTCGGGGTCGTCCGTGTACTGGTAGTCCAGGTAGCAGCCTTTGTCTCTGGGGCACATGATCACCTGGTGGCCCGCTTTGGCGGCCTTGATGCCGGCCTCGCTGCCCCTCCAGGATGCGATGATGACATCCTTGTCCAAGGCGTCGCCGCCGAACTCGAAGACCTCGTCCCAGCCGATGGCGCGCTTGCCCGCGGCCTTGACCAGCTTGGCCACCTCGCTGGTGAACCACCCCTGCAGGGCGTCGGCGTTGGCGATTCCTTTCTCCGCCATCAGCTTTCGGCAGCCCTCGTCAGCCTCCCACGCCTCATGGGGGCACTCGTCGCCACCGATATGGATGTAGGGCCCGGGGAAAAGCCTGCCCAGGGTGCCGATCGCCGCCTTGAGGAAGTCGAAGACCTCATTCTTGACCGGATTCAGCACGGCAGGGAAGATGCCCCATCCGTATTCCGGACGCTGGGGAGCGTTGAAGCCGAGCTGGGGATAGGCGGAAAGCAGGGCCCCACAGTGGCCCGGGACGTCGATTTCCGGGACGACGGTGACAAAGCGTCGCGCGGCGAAGTCGACTACCTCGCGGATGTCGGCTTCGGTGTAGAAGCCACCGTACTGTTTGCCTGGGCGCTCGGGATCGGGGCGCCAGCTTGCGGCCTCGAGCCCGGGGTATCCGTCGACCGGGAACCGCCAGCCCTGGTCGTCGGTCAGGTGCCAGTGGAAGACGTTCAGATGATGCAGCGCCGCAGCGTCAATCAGTTTCTCGATTTCCTTCACGGTGAAGAAATGCCTCGCGCAGTCCAGCATGAAGCCCCTCCACCGATACAGCGGGCTGTCCTCGATACGGCAGGTGGGAAGCAGTCCATGGCCGGCAAGGTGGAGCTGCCGGATGGTCTGGATGGCCTGGAACATTCCCTCGTTGGTGGAGGCTCTGGCGACTACCTGCTCCTTGGTCACCTTCAATTGGTAGCCTTCGGCGGGCAGTTCTTCCTTCGCGTTGGTGAAATAGAGGTCTTCGCAACCATCGTTCAATCCCAGCTGGCTTTCAAGCAGCGGACCGAAGCCCTCGAATGGGGGATCCAGGCAATAGGCGGAACCTAGGTGCAGATGGAGCGTGCCGTCACTTGTCTCGATGGAACGAGGCTCGGGAAGCAGATACTGGCTTGCCGGGGTGTGGTACAGCAATTGCGTCATGATGGTTTCCTCCGGGCTCCTAGTATACCGATGAGGCGGCCGCGGTGGCAATGAGGCGGTTGTTGGGGGAAAATGCGAGAAAAGGATGGCCAGAACGGGTGGAATACGCTACAGTACTAGGGCGATGGAACGAATGGAGCCAAGCCAGGGCCTTTCGGGGCTTGATGACATTGAAATGCTCGACAAGCTGTGCTGTGCCCGCCTGAAGGCCCAGCGCTGTATCGGTTGCCCGCACCGGAAGGGCAGGGGAAATGGTTGCAGGACCAACTTGTACCTGCATCTGCGCGCCTGTGCCCGGACAGAGTGCAAGGTGAGCCCGCTGGAGCCGAAAAAGCTTTTCTACCGGATTCAGGACCGTCAGTTCCACACGACGAGCTGGGTATCCGAGGACCGCCAGTTCTGCAGGGCGATGAACCGCCAGCTTTCTCCCTTGCACCGCCTGCTGCGCCGCCTGTGGCACCGGTAAGTTTTCGTGGACTTCCCCCTTCCGTAGGCCCTACAATGTGCGGAAAGGAGTCCCGCCAGGATGCATATCCGTTCACGTATCGCCCGTATTTTCCTCCAGCATACGCTTCCAATGGTCACCGTGGTGCTTGCCCTCGGGCTTTGCTCGTCGGCTCTTGCCCATTTCATGGTGGGCCGCTCCAGCAGGGATGAGGCCAAGAGGGTCCTGGACGACGCGATTCTCTATTACGACAACGTCTTTGACGAGATGGACTCGCTCTCGCTGATGCTGGGAATGAACAACGAGCTGCTTTCCCGCATCCGGCACATTCTCTCGGAGGACCAAGTCGACCTGAACGGATACCGGGACTCGAAACTGGTTCTTGCCTCTCTCTCCTCTCCGGCAAGCGGTCGCTCGTACATTTCCTCAATCTATCTCTACATCGACAACCCTTGGCACCTGGTCTTCTCCAGCGACGGAATGTACGACAGCCGGTACCTGCCGAACAATGCCTGGCTGGACTGGTACGAGTCCCACCGCACCGGTCCAGTAAAGGAGATCATGCCCCTGACGCTTGCCAACGGCACGCGCATCATCCGCATGTGCTGGCGCTTCTCCCATGCGGCGACAAGCCAGAAGGGATTGATCGTCCTGGACTTGCGCGCGAGCGACCTTGAGGCCGCCTACGCGGCTAGGAGTGGCGCGCTGACCGCTAGTCTTCCCGACGGACGGGTTCTGTTGCAGACAAGGATTCTGGATGGTCGGGTAGAGGTGTTCCATGCCGTCAGCGAGAAGTATGGGCTGACCTATACCTACGTCCTGGACGTCCACCGGCTCTATGCCCTCTCCCGGACGCTGATCTGGCTGACATTGGTTCTGACGCTGGTGGCTCTGCTGGTCGGCCTGGCCATCACCCTGAAGGTGAACAAGCGGGAACGGCAGTTCCTGGCGAATGTCCTAGCCCAGTTCTCCAAGGTGGGTAGCACCAATAACGACGAGATTTCCGAGGATTCCAACGTCTTCGACTATCTGAACTATCACGTCATCAAGACCTTTCTGGAGCAGGACTACATGAAGTGGCAGAAGGAGGCGATGGAGTTCCGGGCGCTGCAGATGCAGGTCAATCCCCATTTCCTTTTCAACACGCTGGATACAATCCACTGGAAGGCAATCCGCCTCAGCGGAGGGGAGAACGAGGTGAGCAAGATGCTGTTGCTTCTTTCCCGCCTGCTTACCTATTCGCTGACCGCCGAGGAAGGTGGCGTCCCCTTGAAAAGGGAGATGGAGGTGGTGGAGGACTATGTCGCCCTGCAGCATTACCGCTTCAAGGAGCGATTCAGCTTCCATGAGCACATCGATTCCTCGCTCTGGGATTTGAAAGTCCCCGCCATGTTCCTGGAACCGCTATTGGAGAACTCATTCAACCACGGCTTTGTCCCGGACCGTCCGTTGTCGATTGACCTGACAGTCCGCCAGATAGGCGACGGAAAGGTGGAGATTCTGGTCATCGACGATGGCATGCCTATGGATGGGCAGATGCTTGAAAAACTGAATGGGCAGCAGGGCGACGTGCTCAAGCGCTCGACTTCCCTTGGTCTCTTCAATACCCGCAAACGGCTCTTGCTGTTCACCGGCGGGGCGGCCACCCTGCGGGTGGAAAGCGATGGCAAGCGGGGTGTCTCCATCCGTATCATCATGCCATTGCCTGCCAACGAATGAACATCTCTTCTGGCTTGACGGGTACGGAATCCGTGCTATGCTGACATGTATTACAAAATAAAACTTATAATACAAGTGAGCGAACCATGCGAGTAACAGGAAAAGTGATCGCCATTACCGGGGGAACCGGCGGACTCGGCAGCGCCATGGCGCGCCGTTTGGCACAGGAGGGGGCGAAAGTCTACCTGCTTGACCTGAAAGGCGAGGAGGTGGCAAGGAACCTTGCGTTGCCTTTCATCCGGATCGACCTGACCAACGAAGAGGACTGGAAGTCCGCCATCACCCAGATACTGGGACGGGAGGGGCGTCTTGACGTGCTTGTCAACAACGCAGGCATCAATATCCGCAAGCCTGTCGAGGAGATGACCATCGGGGAGTGGAATACCATGATGAGCGTCAACACGGGAAGCGTTTTCCTTGGTTGCAAGTATGCCATTCCGGTGATGAAAAAGCAGGGTGGTGGAGCAATCATCAACACCTCCAGCGTCTGTGGGCTGGTCGGCCACAAGTACACTCCTGAAGCCTATACGGCAAGCAAAGGAGCCGTCACCCTGCTGACCAAGGCAATCGCCAGCCGGTATGGACAGTTCAACATCCGTTGCAACTCCATCCATCCCAGCACCGTGGACACTCCGCTGGTCGCCCAGCTCTTCAAGGATCCCCAAAGGAAGGCGGAGCGTTACGGCGAGGTTCCTCTCGGGCGGCTGTGCGATCCGGCGGATGTGGCCAACGCCGTCCTCTACCTTGCCAGTGACGAGGCGGCCTTCATCAACGGCCTGTCCCTCGCGGTAGACGGCGGAGTGACCTGCTATTGAGGAGCATGTGATGGAATACAGGAACGAACGGATTCTCTCTCTGAAACGGCACGCGATCGATATTCGTGCCGATATTCTGGACATGGTCTCCACCAAGGTGGGGCATTTCGGCGGAAGCATGTCGATCGCCGACATCATTTCCGTCCTCTATTTCGACCGGATGCGCAATCTGGATCCCCGCCATCCGAAAGATCCCAAGCGGGACCGGTTGATCCTCAGCAAAGGACATACGGTCCTTGCCCAATATGCCGCTCTTTGCGAACTCGGCTACTTTCCCCGTGAGGAACTCTCCCGGTTGAAGACGCTGGATGGGATGCTGCAGGGGCATCCCGATATCGACCGTACGCCAGGCTTGGAGGCGGTCACTGGCTCGCTCGGACAGGGGCTCTCGATTGCCGGCGGCATGGCGATGGCCCTGAAGCTGGACCATAATCCGGCCAAGGTTTTCTGCATCGCCGGTGACGGCGAGCTGGCAGAAGGGCAGATCTGGGAGGCAGCCATGAGTTCGGTCAACTACCATCTGGACAATCTCTGCCTGTTCGTCGATCTGAACGGGGTGCAGGCTTCGGGAACCACCGACGAAGTGTTTCCGATTCCCCATGTGGCCGAGCGCTTCAAGGCCTTCGGCTGGCATGTGGTGGAGATTGATGGACATTCGATTCCCCGGATATTGGATGCGATCGAGGATAGCGACCGGACCAAAGGCATTCCCACCTGCATCGTCGCCCATACCGTCAAGGGGAAGGGTTTTCCTTTCGCGGAAGGCAAATGCCAGTTCCATAATTCGATGTTGAGCGCCGAGCAGTACCAGGAAGCGGTCGCCATCATTAAGCGGATGCGTGAGGAGGTCGGAAAATGATCGAGAGTTTGAGACAGGCGTATGGAGCCGCGCTGGTCGAGTTGGGACGGAAGGACAGGAATGTGGTGGCGATGGACGCCGACCTTGGCAAGAGCACGATGAGTTGCCTGTTCCAGGATGCCTTCCCCGAGCGTTACTTCCAGATGGGGATTGCCGAGCAGAACATGCTGAGCACGGCTGCCGGTCTGGCGCTCGGGGGAAAGATCCCCTTCGTCAGCACATTCGCCGTCTTCGCCACAGGCAGGGCCTACGACCAGATCCGCTCCTCGATCGCCATTGCAGGCCTGCACGTGGTCATCTGTGGCTCCTCGGCGGGGCTTTCCGACTACGGGGACGGAAAAACGCACCAGAGCATCGACGATATCGCTTTGATGCGGGTGCTGCCCCACATGCAGGTCTACTGTCCTTGTGACGCCGTTACCGTGAAGGGTTTGATGCGGGTGCTTGTCGAAGGAACAGGTCCCGCGTACCTGCGGGTCAGCCGTGCCGACCTTCCGGTGGTCCATCAGGAAAACGAGGATTTCCGGCAAGGGCTGCGTCGCCTTCGCGACGGCAAGGACGGGGTGGTTTTTGCCTGCGGGACCATGGTGCACGAAAGCCTGAAGGCCGCGGAGCTCCTGGAGAGGCAGGGCATCAGCGTCCGGGTGGTCGACTTGTACCGGGTCAAACCCCTGAACAGGGAAGCATTGCTTCGCGAGGCCGAGGGGATGAAAGCGGTCGTCACCGCCGAGGAACACAACGTCCACGCCGGTATGGGTTCCGCGGTTGCTGAAGTGCTCGGCAAGGTGGGAATGGTCGGTGTCCAGGATAGCTATGGTACCAGCGCTTCGGGCTATGAGGAACTGTTGGTACGTTATCACCTGAAGGACAAGGACATTGCCGCAAAGGTTGCCGAAATGCTCGGCAAGGCGTAAACTCGGTGCCATGGCTACTGAGCGCATTCCACTGAGGGCGACCATCAGCGCCCAGATCGAGAAGGCGATTGTGGACGGCACCTACCAGAAAGGGGAGCAGTTGCCCAGCGAGGCGCAGCTCTGCCTGCGCTATGGTGTCAGCAGGATCACGATCCGCAGCGCCTTGCAGATCCTTGAGTCGAAGGGTTACGTGGAGACGCGCCGCGGACTGGGTACCGTGGTCGCCTCGCGTGGCCATGCCCCGCTTGTCAGCGGGGACGAGATCCGGAGCGAAAGCCAGGTCATCCAGGTATTGGAGCTACGCATGGTGTTCGAGAAGAGTATCGCGGGCTTGGCCGCGACCCGCATCACTGAGGCGGAGATAGGACAGCTCCAGGCAATCTACCAGCGGATGGTCGGGATGGCGGGAAATCTGGAAAGCTTTGCAGAGGCGGATTTCTCCTTCCATGAGTACTTGGGCGAGGTGACGAAGAATCCCTACATCCAAGAGGCCTACAAAGGGATGCGGATCAACCTTGCCAGCGCCATGAAGCGGATTGTCGCCTTGATGGGCACCGCCCACGGCATCCATGACCATGCGTTATTGCTGGATGCGATGAAGGAACACGACAAGGAAGGGGCGGAGCGAATCATGGAGCAGCACATCCTCTCCACCATTGACGCCATCAAGCAATTCCATCCGACTGCATAGAGAGAGGGAGAACGACGGTCTCGCAGGTTTGGAGAAGATCCGGACAGAGACGACCCCGGCGGAATCCTGGTAATGGACGTCGTGAAGATGTCCTCCTTCTGCCCGCTGGACAGCCGGCAGGTGGAGGGAAACGCCTGTTCAGCCTCTCGACATCGATCGGACGCCGATTCTCATGCGCACGGGAATGTCGTAGCGGATGCTGCCGTGGGAACTTTCCCTGTCTTCCTTTGTGATGCCGCTATCTTGCGGGTCCTCCAGAATAGGGCAGAATCCGCCTCCAGTCCATGTGGGCGAGGTCGTCGATGAACTTGCTGGCGAGAGAGACGAGGATTTCCTTGCGCGTCAGCCGGTGCTTCAGCTCTTCGTCGAAGAGCGGGAGATTGAGTTTGTTTTGGATACAAGAAAAGGGCCGCCACGGTCATGTGGCAGCCCCTTACGGGATTGTTTCTTGGCTTTAGTCTTTCATACCGGTGGTGGCGATACCTTGGACGAAGTACTGTTGCGCGGAGAAGAAGACCAATACCGGAGGAAGAATCGAGATGATCGACATGGCCATGATCCGGTTCCAGTCAAAGTCGGTGGAGATGTCCATCGTCATCCTCAGTCCGAGGGCGACCGGGTATTTGGCGACGCTGGAGATGTAGATCAGCACGTTGAGGAAGTCGTTCCACCTCCAGACAAACTGGAAGACGATGATGGAGAAGATCATGCTGGTGCACAAGGGAAGCAGAATCCGGGTCAGGATCAGGAAACTGCCGCACCCGTCCAGTTTCGCGGACTCGTCCAGCTCCAGAGGCAGGCCACGGAAGAACTGGACCGTCATGAAGTTGAAGAAGGTGTAGGTGGCGAGGGCCGCCGGGACGATGAAGGGCAGGTAGCTGTCCAGCCAGCCAAGCTTGCGGAAGAAGATGTAGCGGGGGATGATGACGACCGTACCGGGCAGCATCATCGTGCTGAGCATCAGCATGAAGAGCAGCTTCTTGAACGGAAAACGGAAACGGGCGAAACCGTAGCCGACCAGCACGCTGCTGACCACCGTGAACAGGACGGTCGGGATGACCATCAAAAAGGAGTTCGCCAAGAAGCGTCCGAAGGTGTACTGTCCGGATCCTCTCCAGCCATCGGCCCAGGCGTTGTAGACCGGCTCTTTGGGCAGCAGGCTGATTGTGCCGAAAATCTCGGCGTTGGTCTTGAATGCCGCCCCAAGCATCCACAGCAACGGATAGATCATGATGTAGGCGAGCAATATCAGGAACAGGTAGGAAACGAACGTGCGGGCTTTACTGCGTTTTCTCATACATTGTCTCCGTAATGTACCCAGGACTGGGACGAAAAGAAGGTCAGTCCGGTAAACACCAGAATGATGGCGAAAAGAATCCAGGAGAGGGCCGATGCATAGCCCATCTTGAAGAACTTGAATCCTTGGTTGTACAGCAAGAGCCCGTAGAGGTAGGTGCTGTTCAATGGTCCGCCTTGGGTGATGACGAAGGCGGGGGTGAATTCCTGGAAGGCGTTGATCATCTGCATGACCAGGTTGAAGAGGACGATTGGGCTCAGCGATGGGAGGGTGATGCGCCAGAAAGTGCGTAGTTTTCCCGATCCATCCAGCTCGGCGGCTTCATACAGGACAGCGGGGATCTGTTTGAGGCCGGCAAGGAAGATAAGCATCGAGCTGCCGAACTGCCAGACCGTCACCAATCCGATGGTGGGAAGCGCCAGTCGCGGGTCTCCCAGCCAGGAGTGTGTGGGCAGGTGCAGGAAGGAGAGGATGTTGTTCAGGATGCCGTTGTCCATGAACAGATAGCGCCACAGCACGCTGATCGCCACGCTGCCACCGAGGATCGAGGGCAAGTAGTACAGCGTGCGGAACAGGTTGATTCCCTTCAGGTTCTGGTTGAGGATGATGGCAATCAACAGGGCGAAACCGATCTTGCAGGGCACCGCCATCAGCACGTAGAGGAACGTCACCTTCATCGATTGCCAGAACAGCGGATCCTTGAAGAGTTTGGCGTAATTCTCCAGCCCGATGAACCGGCGGGTGCCGAGCAGCTGCAGGTTGGTGAAGGAATAAACGAACGAGTTGATCAGGGGAATCAGCTGGAGCGAAAGGAACCCGATGATCCACGGTAGGATGTACAGGTATCCCGCATATTGGTAATCATTGTGTCTTTTCATAGATACGTTCCTTGTCGGGAATGGGAAAAGAGCGGGAGCCATCCCGACGATGGCCCCCGTTGCGAGCGACGGCTCAAAGCGCCGCGAGTGTGGCGTTCAGGTTTGCGATAAGTGTATCGGCGGCCTGTTCGGCGGTCAGCTTGCCGTACCCGAACTGGTCGATCACGTCCTGCATGACCTGGATGACTTGGCTGTTCATCTGCCAGACGCTCTGCGCGTCACCACCCTGGGCGACACCTTCGTTGGTGCCGACTTCAGAGCGCTTGTCAATCAGGCCTTCCTTGGCAAGCAGCTCGCGTCCGATGGTGGTCGACGGGATGCCGCGCGCGGTGCCGAGGATCTTGATGGCATCCTGGTCGTAGAAGAGGAAATTCAGCAGCTTCAATGCTTCAGCCTTGTTCTTCGAGTTATTGTTGACGACGAAAATCTGGCTGGGACGGACAAGGACACCCGTGTTGACTGCGCCTGCCATGACCGGGAACTGGCGGGTCTCCATGTTCTGGCGGCTTCCGATGTTCTTGCCGAGGGAACTGATCCACGTCCATGCGGCCGCCACCTTGCCGGTGACCCAATCCGGGTCGTCGTCGAACTTCTGGTAGAACAGGCTGGTTTTGGAAAGCGGAGCGGAAACGCCGTTGTCCCACCAGGACTTGAAGTAGGTGAAGGCCTGGATCGCTTGGTCGCGGTTGAAGGCCAGGGTCTTGTCGGACTTGACGACGCAGCCGGCCAGCTGGGCCATGTACATCTCGAACCAGAAACGGATGTGGTCCGGGGTGCCTGCCTCGAAGTAGCAGTCCGGATTGGCCTCATGGACCTTCTTGCCCTCAGTGACGATATTTTCCCACGTCCACTTGGTGTTGGGGTCGATGCCGGATCTCTTTAGCAGTTCGACGTCAACCAGGAAGGTGTTGGCGTTGGTTCCGGTCGGAAGTCCCATGACCTTGCCGTCATAGCTGCACATCGACTGCAGGAACTTCGGGTCGAACTGGGAAAGGTCCTCGTTGGAGAGGTCGGCGAAGACGTCGCCCTGGGAGCAGAGCTCGAAGAGCCACGGCTGGTCGATCTGCATGATGTCGGGCGCGGTGCCGCCGGCGAGCTGGGTGACAATCTTCTGGTAGTAGCCATCCCATCCCTGGTACTCGCCGCTGACGGTGACGTTGGGGTTCTTCTCGTGGTACAGGTCAAAGGCCTTCAGAGTCGGAGTGTGGCGGGAGTCACCGCCCCACCAGGAAACGCGCAGGGTCACCGGCTTGGCAGCAGGTGCCGCAGCGCTCGACGAACTGCTTTCTTTTCCGCCCTGTGCGAACAGCGTTCCGGCCGCAGTAAGGGCGAGCAGAGCGAACAAACAGGCTTTCTTCATACACAAACCTCCTTGATTATGGTTGTGAACAATAGGTATACGGACATTCTTGTGGGCAAAAACGTTCCCTGTATAGCAAGATTTGCTTGTACCTGAAGTATCATTTCTTGCACATGCTGGGGGTGAACCAACGCATGCTGTTTTCCCTTTGGCACAAATCGCTCGGTGGTCTATACCTTGGAATATGATTAGCATTGCGTGGAGGATTCGGGTCCGAACAAGATGGATAGACGGCTGATATGGTGTCTGGATGTTTGGAAAAGGCTGGTACAGGTACTCATGCAAGAAGAGGAGAACGGCGTTTGGCTATGAATATGAAGGGGTTTCAGCGGGAACTACCTCGCTGGTTCTTACGGCTTCATGTATCATCTCAAAACCTTGTCATCTATTTGGCATTGGCTCTTTTGCCGGTCTTTGCCATCACTATCGTGGTCGTTACGGTTTTTTACCATTCCATGAGAAATCAGATAAAGCGCTCCATTTCAAATTCGATAATGCTGCTTTCCATCAATATGGATGGCTTTGCCACCAGAATTGAAGATACCTCGACAACGATTGTGAATTCCGAACGGGTACAAGGATATCTTTTGTCTGCTTTCGAGAATGTCCATGTCTCTCGTCCTGAGCTTTTTTCCGCAGAGCAGGGGTACACGGTATTTTTCTTAAAATTGTCTTGATAAAGGGACCCATTATAGAAAGAAATAACACAGGAACAGAATGTAGAGCTCGCCGACAGGCAGGAGGGAAGACAGGTATGACAAAGAGAAATCAGCAAAAGCAGAGAAAAATCAGCCTTTGCACAGGCCTTGCAGCAGGAACTGTCGCAGATACATATCTTCGTATGACCAGCGGGGATGAAGGGAATCTGTTGGTCCATACTGCGGTATTCCTTGTAAGTGCTGCAATAGTAACGGGAATTGTCTATGGCGGTTTTTGGGTATGGAAGAGGATCAGTTCTGAAAATTAATTATTAAAGTAGGCAGAAAGTGCTGAAGATGAACAATGAATTAACAACATCACAATATATTGAAATAAAATTTTAAGGTTTATGTCTGTACAGTCCATATGTCCATTTTCTGATACTGCCGGCATTGGCACAAATAAGACATGAGCGGGAATTCCATCTCTATTCTTTTGAAGACGGGGAAACCGGACTATATAATACTCATCCAGCATCCAAAGGGAGATTCCTATACAGATACCAGAGATTCAACAGGCGATGACACCATACAGAATGTCTCTTCGCGCGATGTATTGATGGGAAATCGTCTAGGAGAAACATATGATACATATTTTGCCAAGCCAATCAATGCGGAAGCTTGCCCCCGAGTGGGACCCACTTCGTCTGGGAACGGGATGGAAGAGAGAAGACCTGTCCAAGCCTCAGGTCTTGATTGAGAGCACGTTCGGGGACAGTCATCCGGGTTCGGGCCATCTGGACAAGCTGGTCGACGCGGTTCGGAAGGGTATCCGCGATGCTGGTGGGTTTGGCGCCCGGTATTTCTGCACCGATATCTGTGACGGAGAGAGCCAGGGAACCGACGGAATCAACTTCTCCCTTGCCAGCAGGGAGATGATCGCCAACATGATCGAGATCCACGCGAACGCCACTCCGTTTGACAGCGGTGTCTTTATCGCCAGTTGCGACAAGGGGATGCCGGGCAACCTGATCGGGCTGTGCAGGGTTGACATTCCTTCCATCGTCGTTCCCGGAGGGACGATGCACGCAGGTCCGAAGATGCTGACGCTGGAGCAACTCGGCTTCTACAGCGCGAAGTATGAGCGCGGGGAAATTCCCGAGAGCGAGCTGGAATGGGCCAAGCAGAATGCCTGTCCTTCCTGCGGCGCCTGTTCCTTCATCGGTACGGCGAGCACCATGCAGATCATGAGCGAGGCGTTGGGACTTGCCTTGCCTGGATCCGCTTTGATGCCCGCTACCAGCAAAGAACTTCTTGATTATGCAGTGAAAGCTGGCAGACGAGCTGTCGAAATCGCGGGAAACGAGGCGATGAGACCGTCACGGATCGTGACGAAGGAGAGCTTTGAGAACGCCATTCTGGTCCATGCGGCGATCTCGGGGAGCACCAACGCGCTGCTCCATGTGCCGGCAATCGCCCATGAGCTTGGCATCGAGATTACCGGAGAGGATTTCGACCGTCTCCATCGTGGCGCCCTGTACCTTTTGGATATACGTCCGGCAGGACGCTGGCCGGCTGAGTGTTTCTTCTACGCCGGAGGAGTGCCACGGATCATGCAGCAGATCAAGGACAAGCTCCACCTGGACTGCATGACGGTCACTGGGAAAACCCTCGGAGAAAATCTTGAGGAACTGAAGGAAAACGGGTTCTATGACCGAGCCGAAGAGGGTCTCAGGGAATTCAACCAGCGCTACCAGGCCAAACTGGTCTGGCAGGATATCATCCGTCCTTCCACCAAGCCGATCGGCAGGGAAGGGAGCATCGCGGTATTGAAAGGTAATCTTGCTCCAGAGGGCGCCGTCATCAAGCATACCGCCTGTCCGAAGGAGATGTTCAAGGCAGTGCTCAGGGCACGCCCGTTCGACAGCGAGGAGGCGTGCCTTGATGCGGTACTGCACCACAGGGTGCGCAAAGGGGACGCCGTGTTCATCAGGTATGAGGGGCCGAAAGGTTCCGGCATGCCCGAGATGTTCTATACCTCCGAGGCCATCTCCAGCGACAAGGAACTTGGGCGGTCGATTGCATTGATCACCGACGGAAGGTTCTCCGGAGCTTCTACGGGGCCGGTAATCGGCCATGTGAGCCCGGAAGCGGTTACCGGCGGCCCCATCGCCCTTGTCGAGGAAGGGGACCTGATCGAGATTGATGTCGGGAAACGGAAGCTTGACATCGTCGGCATCGCCGGGGTGCGGAAGGCCCCGGAAGAAATCGCGAAGGTCCTTGCCGAACGGAAAAAGCGCTGGCACAGGCCGGAACCCCGCTACGAGAAAGGCGTGCTGAGGCTGTTCTCCGAGCTTGCGGCAAGCCCGATGCAAGGAGCCTACCTGGAGTACGGGAAATAATTGACAGGCAAACCCGTTGGCCGCAGACTTTGGAGCATGGAAACAATCATTGACGCACACGCGCATGTCTTCGATATGTTGCGTGGATTCGGAAGCGTTGGGGAGATGCGTCCTCTTGGGGACGGTATGGTCCGTTGGGCAGATGGCAGCGAGCAGAGGGTGATTCCCGAAGGAATGGGAGACCGGACATTTCCGGCGGAGACCTACCTTGGGGTCATGGATACCTACCATATCGAGCGCGCGGTGCTGCTACAGGGGGGCATGCTTGGATTCGAGAACGAGTATGTCGCCGAATGTGTCCGGAAGTATCCAGGGCGTTTTGCCGGGGCCGCGACCTTCGATCCGTTTTGCCGTAAGGCGGAAGCGGTCTGCGACCATCTGCTTGAGACCTTCCGCATCTTCAAGTTCGAGGTCTCGATGGGCAATGGGCTGATGGGGATCCACCATACCTTCCCGCTGGACGGGGAGGTGATGATGCGCTTTTACGAGAAGATTTCCCGCAAGAAGCATCCTGTCATCGCCTTTGATATCGGCTGCATGGAAGAGGAGAGCAACCAACCGGAGGCGCTCAGGCATGTCGCCATGGCTTTTCCCGATTTGACCATCGTCATCTGCCACCTCGCGGGTCCACGGCAGACACAACAGGAACTTATGGTCAAGAAGCTTGGTATCCTTCGTATGCCGAACATCTACTTCGACCTTGCCGCGTTGTTCTGGAAGACTCGGCCGGGCGAATACCCGTTCCCTGTGGCGCAGAGGTACGCCGCCATGGCAAAGGAGATTGTGGGAGCCGACCACCTGATGTGGGGTACCGACAGTCCGAGCACGCTCTGCAAGGTGCCGATGGCGCGACTGATCGATTATCTGATGCCTTCCTTCACGGAAGAGGAGCAACATCTTGTCTGGTATGGAACGGCCAAGAGAATTTACTTTCCCGAGTGAACGGCCCGCTTCTTGAACTGTTGCGGCGTGGTGTTCCAGTAGCGGCGGAAGGTACGGCAGAAGTTCTGGGTGTCCTGGTACCCAAGGGCTGTGGCGATTTCCTTGTTGGTGTATTTCTGCCCGCTTCTCAGCATGTCCGCCGCTTGTCGCATACGGGTCTGCAGCAGGTAGTTCTGGAAGGTGCTCCCCATTGTTTCCTTGAAGAGGCGGGAAAGATAGCTTTGGCTGATGGAAAGCTCTCCCGCTACCGATTGCAGTGAGCAGCTTCCCGTCTTTCGGCGGATGATTGAGATAGCCCTGGAAATCATCGGGTTGTCCACCGTAGTTTCCGTTTCTTCGCCGGGGAGCGTGGGCTTTCCATCCAGTTTCGCCTTGAGTTTCCCCATTGTCGCAGCGATATCGTCGAACGAGGCCGGTTTGACCAGATAGTCTTCGACTCCAAGACGAAGTGCCTGCTGGGCATAGGTGAACTCGCTATAGGCGCTCATGATGCAGAAGAGGGGGGTCTTCCCTTGGTCTTTCAATGTCTGGATCAGGTCAAAACCCGATTGGAAGGGCATGCGGATGTCGGAGAGGACCACGTCGACCGGATGTTCCAGGCAGAAAGCGACGGCAGAACGGCAGTCGCCAAAGGTTCCTGCTACTACGAATCCATGTGCCTGCCAGGGAAAGCAGGAGGAAAGACCCTCGCGGAGTTCTTCCTCGTCGTCGACGATGATCAATTGGTACATGGCTCCGATTATACATCACTCCCGCTGGAATATGGGGAAAAGAGAACAAGAAAAGATACAGTTCTGCATGAAAAGCGTGGTGGTTATTCCCAATGGAAATGGGGATAATAGGGAATACCGTAAGGAGGGCATACCCTGTGAAGGATGTTCGTATTTGTATAATCGGTGGCGGTAGCCGCATGTGGGCAATCGAGTTCATGCGGGACCTGACCATGCATGATGATATTACCGGTACCTTGGTGCTCTATGACCGGGATTATGATGCGGCCAAACGCAATGTCGGCGTCGCCGAGCAGTGTTTCAAGGTGAACCACTGGGAAGGGCACGTGAAGGTCGTCGCCGAAAAGGAAATCGGCAAAGCCCTCGATGGCTGCAACCTGGTCATCATCTCCATCGAGCCGGGTCGTACGGAATGCCGCTGGGGAGACCTTGTGCTTCCCGAGCAGTACGGTATCCTGGAGACGGTTGGCGATACCACTGGTCCTGGCGGCATCATGAGAGCCCGTCGCTCGATTCCACTGTTCACTGGGTTCGCCAAGGAAATCAAGGCTCACTGCCCGGACGCCTGGGTCATCAACTACACCAACCCGATGACGCTGTGCACCGCGGCCCTGTTCAGGGAGTGGCCCGGTATCAAGGCCTTGGGATGCTGCCACGAGGTTTTCCATCTGGAGAACTTCATCGCCGACAAGGTGGCGCAGTGGTTCGACGTGCCCCGTCCGGACCGGCGTGACATCGAGGTCGACATCACCGGCGTGAACCATTTCACCTGGATTACCAAGGCAGCTTGGAATGGCAATAATTTGATGCCGAAACTTGAGGAACTGGCCCATGATCCGAAGACGTTCCCCGACGAGACCAAGGTCGCGATGGAGCGGATCGAGGGGAAGAAGTGGTTCGACTGCGACCATCTGGTCGCCCTTGCCCTGCTTCGGGATTTCGGCGCTCTTGGCGCTGCCGGAGATCGCCATCTTTCGGAGTTCATTCCCTGGATTCTCCGTGACGAGAAAGAGCTGTGGCGTTACGGCGTGGTCCGCACTCCATACGAATGGAGACTCTCGGAGCGCGACCGCAAGCTGAACAAGGTCTTTACCGACGAGGAACTGAAGAGCAAGCCGACTGACGAGGAAGGGGTTGATATCATGCGTTCCTTGATGGGGGATCGGACGCTCTACACCAACATGAACCGTCCCAACGTCGGGCAGGTGTCGTTCCTGCCGAGGGGGAGAATCGTCGAGACAATGAACTATCTCAGGAAAGACGAGATTGTCCCCTCGGTGGCAAACAATCCGCCGCTTTCCGTCCAGCAGATGATCAGCCATGTCAGCGACGTGCAACAGATGACCTTGGATGCGGTTTGCGAGCAAGATGACGGCCTGCTTTTCCAGGCTTTCGTCAACGACCCGTTGGTCACCATTCCTCTTTCCCAAGCCCACGAGCTCTTCGATAAGATGCTCGGCGCCTGCAAGCTGGACTACTGAACTCTTCAATCCCCCGTGTGGATTCCCGCTACGGGGGATTTGTTTTTCCCAAACCAGGCATCGTAAGCAGTTCTTACTTTCTCCTGAATCATGGAAAGGCCAATGGTTCTCCCTCTGGGGTTTGGTTCTTCGGAACCACGATTAACAAGCACAACAAACTAATTTCAATTGGTTGTAATGAAAGGGGAAATGTCTTCCTATTTCCATTTACCCTGAGCGTGTTCGATGGTTGAAAAGGATTCCTAACTTGGCTTCACCGCATAGGGAACGAGCAACGCGGTTCCTTAGACAGCAAAGGAAACCAAGGCAAGCCTTGTATTGAGACCTTAATCCGACAGGAAACTTGTATGCGTATACGCATGTGCATTCATCTCGCATTGTATCCAGGCAACGAAGAACGTGAGAAAGACTTGGTGGTTGGATGGCTGTGCGTGTGATGTGTCTGGCCAGGCAGAAAAGAATATCGTTAGGATTCCTTCTGATATTCCTTTTTGTCCAAGCAGGGGGACAGGAGAGGTATAGATGCCGCTTTCCTGAAATCCCAATACGATTTTTCCGCAGGGTGGTTTGCAAACCATTTGTTGTCCCGGGAATTCGCGAAGGACATAGGATTTCAGCGAGTCTATGGGGATAGGGAAAGACGAACGTACGCGTGTCTTTGCCAGGCCTGAGGCGTAAGGGATTGAGGGGCCTCAAGGATAGGCAGACGCATCAAAGCACAGCCTTGGGATTTCAAAAAATTCGCGGTAGGTAACCATCTGGGTTCCAGCTTTTCCTATGCATCTATCACCCTTCCGCTTTACTTGCAACATGCCATCCGCTTCGGCGAGAGGGGGAATATCCATGGGACCAAAATGGTCGCAACGCACAACCATAGGGTAGGACGTGCCGGAGATTGCCTTCCCGATTCGATATCATGTTGAGCAATTTTTTACTATAAAAGGGGAATGACCAGGGCCGGGAAAAGGCGTTTGATAACCCAAACTGGTTTTCATATGGGAATGAAAGAAGGACAGCCTCGCGCCTACAAGCAATCAACGCTTGCTGGCGTATCATACATGGCATATGCATCGGAACGTGTAGTATCCCATGTTCCTGCTCCTGCCTGGAAAGAAGGTTCCGGTTCAAAGACTTGCCACGCCCTGCACAAAGAGATGCATGGATTTCTGAAGCACCAATAGCGGGCAAACAGAGGTTTCAGGTCAAAGTGGAACCTCGAAAAACACCTGCCTGGGTTGGACAATTCTGGAAGAGTGGCAAGCGGCGATTCAGGAAACCATTCAAAGGGACACGGAACGTTGTTCCAGCCTGTTCCTTTGAAATGCGGACAGCCGGTGGGGGCACATCGATTTCCTTCGCGCCAGGGAGGAGAGAATGCTTGGGAGTGGACAAACATTCTCGCTGCATCATACATACCTGCCGGTGTGCCCGGCCACATATGCAACCCGAAAGAACTCGACGCATGGACTCCGGATGGAGGGGAACGAGGAACGTGGTCGTGGTGGTTTGTGGTACGGTGGCATGCTGTCTGTGGACTAGGGCGCAACCAGGGGAACGTGCGATGAGAGACATAGAGCAGAGCCTGGTTGATAGTATATGATTCGTGTGATATAGAAGAATGTGCATATTTAATAGACCTATAAAGGAATGTTAATCTAATATATTTTATTAGAACGCTTCAAGAAATGAGCATATGGATCCATGCGTGGTTCCTGCTATGTGTAATGCGTGTAGTCCCGCCAACACAGAACAGGGTTGGAAGGAGCTTTTACCATCATAATCCCCCCGGATGGAACGTAACCCGTTCGACTTGAGGATAAGGGAGAGAGGGTATTCCTCGATGCAATGCAGCTTTTGCCGGAGCATCCGTATGCGTTCGGTATGTAGCATCGTGGAATGCATGGATGGCCGGTATCCGGTGTAGGTTGGTTGCGGGAGAGGCCGGATCCGAAGATATTCCGTCAACGAATGGGTGGAACGGGTGAAGACAATCAAGTGGGACTGCAATGGCATCCGCATCCTTGTCTTGTATTGCAATGTGCCATGCAGGTGTGACAAGAATTGCATCACGATACGAGCAAGACACTACGTTGTAGGATTTCTTGTGCTTGTAATATTAGCGTATATGTATACGTATGCGTGTAGGCATTTTATCTATTTTATTACAGATATATGAATTGCATTGTTCAATAATACAGCGTATGTGTACACTCATACGTATATAATATGATTGATTTTCAGTTACAGGTCTGGGGCTGTCTTTTTTTTATCTAGTAAACTATCAGCACGCTATGGCCCCCAGAACATTTCTGGTATGATTGATGCCATCAAAACCTAGTTTGCCAGGAGCCTATTATATGCCGCAAAAGGTCCCAATCAGCGATATGAAGATACGTCTAAAAGGTACAAAGATGGCACAGAACCCCCTGTATGCGGCCAGGAATGGTAAGGGAGCCTTTAGGGATATGTATCAAAAACAAAAGATTGTTTGTGAGCTGGAAATTTCCGAGAATCAGATAAAGGACGGAAAAACCAGGGATGCGGCAGTAGCTTTGTCAGTTATAAAGGAAACATATGGCTTATAAGCTGGCGATACTTGGAACGATCGTTCAAAGCGTTGATGGAACAGGGCATGCCAAAACTTTGAAGCGATGATTGTATGGAGGTTTCCAAGAGACAAGCGTCTAAAACCAGGGCATGCCTGTTGAGAATCTTGCTTTGTACCGAGTGACTTGTGTTTGATGATGAGGCGTATCCTTATGCGTATACTTTTTTTCTTCGTCACTCATATTATGAATACAGATACGTTGCCGTATACGTATACGCTTTTTGTAATTATTTGTTGTAAATAAATAGAATACTACAATTGTATACGTATACGTATAGGTTTCTGTGTCGGTATTTGCTTTAAATGTCATGAACGTATACAGCTGCGTATGCGTATACCTTTATCTGGTAGGGATACATATGCGTATACAGGGACGTATGGGCATGAACCATCGTCTATTGGCAATTTGTTTGGACTTGGAAACCTGGTTGTCGTACAATGATGCGGAAAGGGGAAATCCATGAGTTTGTTTGCCGGTATTGATTGCGGAACCCAGAGCACCAAGGTGGTGGTGTATGACACGGAAGCAAAGGCGATTGTCGCCCACAGTTCCCATACATATCCTTTGATAAGCCGAGAGGACGGCTCGCGGGAGCAGGAAGCCGTCTGGTTCACCGACGCGGTGGTCGACTGCTTTAAACAGCTTGATTCGGAGATTAGACGGAAGATCAAGGGTATCGGCGTATCCGGCCAGCAGCATGGGTTTGTTCCTTTGGACAGGGATGGCAACGTGATCGCGCCGGTCAAGCTCTGGTGCGATACTTCGACGGTAGCCGAATGCGATAAGCTGACGACAAAAATCGGGGGAGAGGAAAAGGCCATCGCATTGGTGGGTAACCAGTTCAAGACCGGGTTCACCATCGGCAAGATCTATGCCATGAAACTCAGCCATCCCGATTTGTGGGCACGGCTTGCCCATATCCTGTTGCCCCATGACTGGCTCAACTACTGGCTGACTGGCAGGTATGTGATGGAGCGGGGGGATGCGAGTGGTACTGCCATGTTCGATATCGCCCACCTTTGTTGGAGCAGACCCGTCCTGGATGCGGTCGACCCTTGCGCGGATTGGGGTAGCCTGCTTCCTGAATTGGTTTCCGACAACGAGGTAATAGGGACAGTCCGCCCGGCTCTGGCGAGGGAACTCGGCCTGTCTTCTTCGGTGATTGTCTCTGCGGGCGGTGGGGATAACATGATGGCGGCAATCGGCACCGGTTGCGTGGAGAAGGGCGCCATGACGGTGAGCATGGGCACGAGCGGTACCGTCTTTGCCTATAGCGATGAACCGATTGTCGATGAGGCGGGAGCGATTTCCGGCTTCTGCAGCTCGAACAACGGGTACCTGCCGTTGATGTGCACGATGAACTGCACGATCGCCACCGAGCAGATTAGGGCTCTCTTTTGCATGTCCCTTGCAGAGTTGAACACCCTTGCCGCCCAGGAGCCGATTGGAAGCCGTGGAGTTGTGATTCTCCCCTATTTCAACGGGGAGCGGACTCCGAATTTCCCCCATGGCAAAGCGGTGTTCGCGGGGTTTGACCCCACCAACTGCTCGAAGGCTACCCTCGCCCGGGCGGCCATGGAAAGCGCGGTCTTCTCGCTGATGGACGGCGTGGACGCCTTCCGGGCGAAGGCGATGGTTCCAAGCCGGATCCTGCTTACCGGTGGCGGTGCGAAGAGCCCGTTGTGGAGACAGATGGCCAGCGATGTGTTTGGCGTCCCTGTCTCGATCAGCGTGATCGGGGAGAGCGCTGCCCTCGGCGGCGCCCTGCAGGCGCTGTGGGCTAGTGGAGAAGAGGGTGGCGACCTGGCTGCGATCTGCAAACGCCACGTTGCGTTGGACTCGGCCTCGGGATGCGTGCCGGATCCGGAGGCCGCGGAGGCGTACCAAGAAGCGCTCAAACGCTTTAGAGGCTACCAGAAAGCCTTGGCGCCACTGTTCCGCTAAATGGGAAATCCCTGATAGGTATCCAGCCAGCCGAAGTCTTCCTTGGTGTTGGCATCAAGCAGCTCGAGCTCGTCCTTTCTCCACGTGGAGAAGGATTCCTCGCATGCTTCCCGGATCCGGGCTTTGATGGTGTCACGTTGCCCGATGAGCGTTTGGGTGTAGGTCTGGACCAGCTGGTTCTGCCTGTCCTGGCTGCGGAGCAGGTCGATGGTGGTACCCGTCAGAGCACCAATCCCGCCGAAAATCAGGTTGTCCAGTGGTCCTGGCAGGACCCCGATGAAACATCCGCTGGTAGCGCCGAGAGCGGTGCTGCCAATCAGGATTAGCCCATCTTCTCGTGTCTTGCCAGCAAGGTTTTCCTCATCCTCGACAAGGGGAAAACTGGAATCGAACTCATGGTTCAGCGTGGCTATGTCGATTGATTCCAGGTTGGGACTAGCCGCGTAGAGACCGGCGATCGCGTGATGGAAATCGGTGCGGTTCTGATTGACCTGATAGCTGAAATCGGTAAGCCTCTCCTGAAGCGCGTTCCGTAGCTGGTCGGGAGTGAATACTTCATGCTCAAATGCAGCCTGGATTTCCTCCGCCACCGTTTCCTTTTCTTCCCTGTCGTAACTTTCCTGGCTTCTGCTTGGAGCGAACAGACCTTTCGCCATGCTTGCGATGCGCATCGCTTCCATCCTCAGTGTCCACGCCGACCGGTTCATGATCGAGCGGGCAGTGTAGAGCCGCCTCGCGAAGGCAGGCAATCTGAGCAGATAGCTTGCGTAAAGCCTGTCGATTTCTTGGAGCAAATCATCAAGCTCCGCGGCATCGTTTTGGTTCAGCACCTCGATCCGGCTTGCCGCGCTCTGCCTCAGCAGGTCGGCCTCCCGCTTGGCGATGGTGGCATGACTTGGGGCGCCAAGCTCTTCCAGCTTGTCCACCAGCTGCTGGTACCCCGCATGCTGGGCGTACTTGCTTGCGTTCCAGCCGAAGGAGTCCTCGTCTTGCGGGTTGATGCCCTTTTCAACCAGCAGGGCAAGCACGTCCTCGCTTTCCCCTTTTTCCGCCGCCCAGTGCAGCGCGTTGCGGTTCTCATGGTCGAGGACATGAACGTTCGCGCCGGCGTCAAGCAGAGCTTTGACCGTATCCGTAGACGCATGCGTAGCCATCGCCCTGTGGAGCAGGGTTGTTCCGGTCTCTGGATCGAAAGCCTCCGGGTCCAGACCCTCTTCCGCGAGCAGCGCGACCAGTTCCGCTTGGTCGTTGGAGACAGCCCACTCCATCAGGCTTTTCCCATGGAAGAGCAGGTGAGGGTAGGCTCCTTCCCTGATTACAGCTTCCACCGCCTTGGAGTCCCCCTGTTGGAGCGCCTCGACAAGCTCCGCGTTCAGATCCCTGGCTGTGGACGGGGAAGAGGGCGTGGGTTGCGGCGCTATGACGGAGGGCTGTGTGGTCGGGAGTGGCTGCCTCTCGATCTGGGCGGGAGCTGGTTGTTTCCTGGTTCCCAAGACAATCAGGGAAGTGGCGAAGCCCCCGAGGGCGCAGAGGACTCCGAAGGCGATTTTCTCCCTAAGCGGAAACGCGTGTCTTTTGGGAAACTGAAGGATTTTCTCTCTTTCCTCTTTCCGTACGGTGTTGTCCTGCATGAAGCTAGTCTACCACTGGCAAGAGGGATACGAAAAGCGGGAAGCCGTCCGGCCTCCCGCTCGTAGGAGCAAGAATCTTCTTCAGAGAGGTTCGCAGTCGGTGACGAATCCTGCGATGCCCTCGTCGGGGAACTGGGTGCGCAGGTATTCGACAATCTGCCTGATTGGCTCGACCTCGTTGTCTTCCACAATCATCATGTAGTGGACGTTCTCCTGCGGCCAGGTGTCATCGGCCATCTTGGGAATGGTGTTGCCCTTTCCCATGACTCCGACACTCTTGGTGAAATGCTGGCCGACCTCGCGGACCTCGCACAGACGGGAGAAATCCTCATCGATGGCCTGGCTCAGAATGATTTCCAATTTCTTCATTTGGTTTCCTCTCCTCCTTTGGCGAGCATGCCAGCGTTGGCCAAATCGGCCTCAAGCTGCTGCCTTTCCTTCTGCAACCGCTTGTTCCTGCGTTTCTCAGCGCCCTTGAAGAAGGCGTAGTAGAGGACCGGCATCAACAACAAGGTCATGGCCGAACCGAAGGTCATGCCGCCAAGGACGGTCTGGCCAATCGGCTGCATCTGGGCCGAACCTTCGCCACTGTTGAACGCCATGGGAATCAGGGCGAGCACGGTGGTCAGGGTCGACATCAGAATCGGGCGGAGTCTGCTTTTCGCGGCGCGCACACAGGCCTCCTCGATGTTGTAGCCACGTCTCTGCAGGAGTCCCGTGTAGTCCACTAGGACGATGCCGTTGTTGACGATGGTACCGACCAGGACGAGCAGGCCGACAACGGTGATGACGTTGAAGGTGGAGCCCATCAGCAAGTAGATCCAGACGACACCGATCAAGGCGAGCGGAATCGTGAAGAAGATGATGAACGGCTTCAGGAAGGACTCGAACTGGCTTGCCATGACCGCGTAGACCAGGATGATGGCGACGGTGATGATCTTGATGAAGACCCTGATGGCCGTCATCATGTCGTCGTAATCGCCACCCGCCTCGATCAGAAGGTCGTCGGTAAGCGGAATGTTCTCGTCGATCAGCTTGTCGATCGCCCTTTGGGCGGTGCTGACTGCAACCCCAGGCTGCCACTGTCCGGTAATCGTCACGATGAAGGACTGGTCCTCACGGGCGATGGACAGGGGGGAGCGGGTCTCCTCGTAATGGGCGAAGGAGGAAAGCGGGACCTTCGCGCCGCTGGAGGTGGTCACCTCGAGGGAGTCCAGATCCATCAGCCGGGTGTTCTCGCTCTTCGGCGTGCTGACGACGATGTCGACGTCATCGCTGCCAAGGGAGATGCGCCCGAAGGTCGTGCCGTTGACCTGGGCCCGCAGCTCGGCGTTGACACCGCTGACGGTCAGGCCGAGCATGTACATGCGCTCGCGGTCATAGACAATCTGCGCCTCTGGCAGACCTTCTTTCAAGTCGCTCTCGATGTCGTAGATGTAGTCGCCTGCCTGCGTGTCGAGCAGGTCGAGCACTTTTTTGCTGGTCTCGCGGGCAAGGTCCAGGTTGCTGCTCTTGATCTTCAGCTCCATGCCGCTGGAGGAAGAACCCGCGGACTGGCTGTTGTTGACGGTAATCGTGGCCTGGGGGAACTGTTTCGCTAGCTCAGGAATCTTGCGCTTGGTGGTCGCCACCGTATCGTCCCCTGGCTTCGCATCCTTCGAGGAGGGGAACATGATGTAGATCGAGCCGATGTAGGAACCACTGGAGCCCATGGTCATCATACCGCTTCCATCCGTGCCCATCATGATTTTGGTGCCCTTGATGTTGTCGGCAAGCACGTCCATGAATCCGGTGATCACCTTGTCGGTCTCTTCCAAGGCAGTGCCTTGAGGCAGTTCGATGCTGATGGACATCTGGTTCTCGATCGACTCAGGCATGTAGTTGAAACCAACCTTGGTGGCCGCCTGGATGGTGACGACGGCAAGGACTGCCAGGATGCCGAGGAACAGGACCTTGTGGTGCAGGTTGAAGCGCACGATCGCGCCATAGGCGTTGTCCATCTTGGCCTGGAAGGCGTCGACACCCCTCTGCAGCAGGTTGCGCTTGCGCAGGTCTCCCAGCTTCAGGTACTTGCTGGTGAGTACCGGCACCAGCATCATGGCGACCAAAAGCGAGCAGGTCAGCGAGAAGCAGATGGTGAATGCGAGGCCCTTGAAGACATCGCCGATCAGGCCGAGCTCCTTGCTGTACATCAGCATCGGCAGATAGACGCAGATGGAAGTGAGGGTGGAGCCGAGGATGGACATGATCATCTCTTCGCTTCCGAGAATGGAGGCGACGGTGATTTTCGTGCCCCTCTGGCGGTAGTTGAAGATGTTCTCCAGGACGACGATGGAGTTGTCCACCAGCATGCCGACGCCAAGGGTCAGGCCCGCCAGCGTCATCAGGTTCAGCGTCAGGCCGGAGAAGTACATGGCTCCCAGGGTGATGCAGAGCGAGGTGGGGATGGCGATGGCGATGATCAGGGTGCTCTTGAAGTTCGCGAGGAACAGGAACAGGACGATGACCGCCAGCAGAATGCCTTCGTACAGGGACTCTGCGACGCTGGCGATGGACTCCTCAATCGTGTCGGAGGAGTTGTACGCCTCGCTGATTATGACGGAATTGGGGATCATGCCCTCGATCTCGGGCAACGCGTCACGCACGCTGTGGACGACGCCGACGGTATTCGAACCGCTGGTCTTGGTCACCATCAGCGCGACGGAGGGCTTTCCGTTGACGTAGGCGTTGCTCTCCGGATCCTTGAAGGAGTCGGTGATGGTGGCGATGTCCTTCAAGAGGACGCGATGGACCGTGCCGTTGGCGTCGGGCTTGTAGGCCACGACGACATCACCAATCTGGTCAATCGTGTCGTAGGTGCCATCGGTGGTGATGGACCAGTCGAGGCCGTTCTCGACGATGGAGCCGATTGCGGTGTTGACGTTCTGTGCGGCGATCATCTGGCCGACCGTGGTGATCGAAAGGTCCAAAGCGGAGAGATTCTGCTTGGAGATCTCGACGCGTACCGCTCGCTCGCGGCCGCCCATGATGGAGACGGAGGCGACACCATCGAGCTGCTGCAGGCGAGGCTTGACGGTATCGTTGCCCAGCGTTCTCAGCTCCTCGGCGCTCATGTCGTCACTGCTCATGGCAAGCACGATGATTGGCATCATGTTGAGGTCGACCTTCATGATCGTCGGGCTGTCCGCGTCATCGGGCAGGTAGTTGCGCACCATGTCGATGCGGTCGCGGATCGTACCGGTTGCCTCGCTCATGTCGGTGTCGGTGGTGAACTCAAGCAGGACCATGCTCGAACCTTTGCTCGAGGTGCTGGTGATATGCTTCAGGCCGGAGATGCCGGACAAGGAGCTTTCCAGCGTCTCGGTCACCTTGTCCTCGACCTCGCTCGGCGAGGCATTGGAGTAGGTCGTGGAGACCAAGACGTAGGGGATGTTCATCTCAGGCATCAGGTCCAGCGGGAGGCTGGTAGCCGAATAGACACCCAGGGCCGTGAGGACCAGGAAGATGATCAGCATCATGGTCGGGTGTTTGACTGAATATTTGGATACAGACATCTACAGCTCCTTCCTTGCTTTAGATCACGTTGATAAGGGTGCCGTCGGAAAGCTGCAAGATACCGGCGACAACCACCTGGTCTCCCGCGTTGACTCCATCGAGAATCTGGACCTTGCCGTCCGCCTCGATGCCGGTCTTGACCTGCACCTTGTGGGCGATTCCGTCCTTGGCGATGAAGACCGAGTCTCCACTGATGGCGTTGCCGGGTATCAGGATGGCGTCGTCAGCCTCGTCCAGCAGGACATTGACGCGGGCGTACATGCCGCTGATCACCTGCCCGTCGTCGTTATCCAGCTTGATGGTCACCTCGCGGGTGCGGGTCGAGGTGTCCAACGTCGCGCCGAGCTTGACGATGGTGGCGCGGAAGACCTGCCCGGGGAACGCGTCGAAGGAAACGTCGACTTTGCCTCCAAGCTGGGCGGCATAAAGCAAACGCTCTGCGACGTCGAACTTGATTTCCAGGTTGTCGGTGCTGATCACTGTGCCGATCGGCTGTCCGATGGCCGCTTGGGCGCCAAGCTGGGTGTTGACCGCGCTGACCGTACCGTCAATCGGGCTTTTGATCTCGGTCGGCTGGTAGCGCATGCCTGCCTTGGACTGGTCGATTCTGGCGACCACCTGGTCCTTCTTGACCACGTCGCCCTCCTCGATCAGCAGTTCCTTGACCTCTCCGCTGGTGGTGGGGATGATGCTCTTGGTGTCATGGGGCACCACATCGCCGCCGAAACTGCGGTAGGAGGCGATATGTCCCTGGGTGGCGGTGGCCACCTGGACGGTGACCGTCTTCGCCTCTTCGACTGCCTGGGTCTCGACCGGGGCCGTTTCTCCCTTCTGGGTCAACTTGCTGCATCCCGCCATCGTCAGGGACAGCAAAGCGGCCCCCATGATCATCATAGTCTTGTGTTTCATATGCGTCTCCTTAGAGGTTGTCCTGCGTCGCGTACTCAAGGTCGAGCAATGCGCAGAGGTATGTGTACTGATCGCTCATCTTGCCAAGCTTCGCCTGGTTGAGTGCCTGCTGCGCGTCATTGACGTCCAGCAGTTCCGAGAAACCGGTCTGATAGGCCTCGCTCGTCATATCGTAGGATTTCTGCGCGAGGGTGATGTTGCGTTCCGCGCTCTCGATCGCCTCACGCGCCTGGTCGAGTTCGTCCAGTAGATTGGTGATTTCCAGGTGGGCGTTTGCGTTCAGGGTGTTGCGGGTCACCTGCATCTTCTCGATGTTCTGCTTCAACTGCCGGGCGCTCTGCCGGTTGCTGGACCAGGGAAGGGCGTTGGTGATGTTGAAGGAGAGACCGAAGGAAATGGAACCTTGGTCGGTCCAGTTGCCCGAATCCCGGTCGAACCACTTCTCCGAGATATCGGCGATCGTCGGGGTTCCCGATGCGCTTGCCACGAAAACCGGGTAGAAGGAGCTTTGGTCGAGCATCTTCAGCTGGGTGTCCAGCATGGTGGCCTGCTGTTCCAGGTTCCGGACGTCGAAGCGGTAGCCGATGCGGCTGTAGGCGCGGGCGGCGTCGACATCGACGAACTCGGTCTCGATCGGAGTGGTCAGCGTCAAATCGGTCGTCTCATCCATGCCGAGCACGAAGGCAAGGTTGCGTTTCTGCTCGTTGACTGCCTGGCGGGCCTTTTTGACGGTGGCGAGCTGGTTCTCGTAGGTGACCTGGGTCTGCAGATAGGCGAGCTCGCTTGCATACCCGTCGTTGTATTGCTGTTCGGTCTGCTCCATCCGCTCCTTCTGGTTCGCCAAGGTCGCCTCGCTGATCTTCAACGACTCCTGCTGGAGCAGGATGGCGTAGTAGAGCTTCTTGACGTTCACCTTGGTGTCGGCGACCGCCTGGTCCCAGGTCAGCTGTCCGTTCTCATACTTCTGCCTGGTCAGCTTCATCTGGGTCAAAAGGGCCGGGGTGAAGTTCCAGGAGAAGGAGAGGTTGGTCACCAGGGACCAATTCGGATCGGTAGTGGTATAACCGCTCGCCGTGTAGGATCCCACTTCATTCCTGCGTGACATCATCGTGCTGACCTGCATGGTCGGAAGCAGGCTGTTCCAGCTTGTCTTGTCGTCCTTCTCGAGGATTTCCAGGTCGATGCGGCTGGACTGGAGGGTACGGCTGTGCTGCAGCGCGTAGTCCACCGCCTGGTCGACGGATAGGTCGAGGGCGGAGGCCGAAGCGGCAACCAATAGAAACGCCGCCAATGTAGTAAGGGATTTCTTGTGCATCATGCAATCTCCTTGTTGATACCGTGATAGAGGAAGTCGATCATCGCTTCCAGGGTGAGTCCTGACGGGGTGTCCTCCAGGGCGATCGATAGACTCGCGGGAAGCGTGACCATGAAGATTCCGCTTCCTGCGCAAAGGGCTTCCAGCGCGTCGTAGGCCTGGAGCATATCGGGATACGCTTTGAAGACCTTGCGCTGGGAAAATGCGACATACAACCCGTCGATGAACTTGGCCGTGTCTACCTGGCAGGACAGGTAGCTGTATACGGTCCGGATGATGGTTTCGATCAGGACGGGAATCCCCATCTTCTCGTCCAAGTGGGATTCGACAACGCCAAGCATCCGGTTGATTTCTTCGGTGGCGATACTGGCCAGCATCTCGTCCTTGTCCTTGAAAGAAGAGTAGAGGGTGCTGGGCGCCACCCCGAGCGCTTGGGCGAAATTCGCCACGGAGACGCTCTGCATGCCGCTTGCGTGCAACACTGCATCCAGCGCCTTCAGGTACCGGCAATCCCCGATTTCCTCCGGTTTGACCACCGTCCGCTGGAAATCGACCGCTCCTCGTTCCATCTGCAACCCATGTTGGAAGAGGGCAAGCAACTGGTCTATCAGCGGCTCGACCTGTTTTTTCTTCTGCAGCTTGGCGCAGATGATCTGTGAGCCGATCTGGCTGAGGTAGCACACCATGGCGAAGAACATCAACGGCGTCCCCTTGTGGGGGATCTGCTTGTCCTTGACCAGTGTTTTGGTGGAGAGCCTGCGGCTGATGATCAGCTGCAGGTGAAAGGCGCACTCGTTGACATGTTCGAGCAGGAAGTTGCTTGCTGCAAGCATCGCCGCTTTCGGGTCCATCGTCTCGAAGGTCGAAGCCAAGGCTTCCAGTTGGGCTTGCACATGGACGAAAGTCGCGCCGTCCAGCTCCTGCTTGTTGCGGAAGTAGTGGAAAAGGGCCGGTTTGGAGACCCCCAGCTCTTTGGCCACACGGGAAAGTGATATCTCGGACCAGGGAGACCAGGACAAAAGGGAGATATAGGTGGTGATAATTGTTTCTTGACTTAGTTTCATCATTTTTGCCATCTACCGAATAATCGGTAAATTTTTACCGAAAATTCGGTTTTATAGATACCGAAAATTCGGTAACTGTGTCAAGGCCTGTCCAATAAAAAGTGAAAGAAGCGGAACATTTTCAGAGAGATGCTTGGCAAGCAAGAAAACGCCGGGCAGGTGGCAGATACGATGGGTCTTCTTATTCTTCTTCCGCCAGATGGTAGACCGACAGCTGTTCTTTGACCTGTTGCAAAGTGTAGTTCTCTGCGGCCTCGAAGATGACGCTCGTCTTGTCGAAAAGGGGAAACCAGTTTTTGCTGAAGGAACCCTTGAGCTTCCCTTGGTCCAGTCCCACCATCAGCGCTGGATGCCTGCTGGAGAGGATGATCTCGATTCCCTTCGCCACCCTGCTGAAGCTGCTGGCCACTTGGGTGGGGAGGAGCCTGCATGCCTTGGGCTTTGCCAGCAGGATTCCATCCTCGGCCGTCCCGTCCTTCCAGACCAGCGAGAGGGAAAGAAAATGGGTGGACCGATAGGGCGCAAGTTCCTCGGCGGTTCGTGTGCCCACCTTTTCCACTCCCCCTGTGGGGATGCTGACCACATATTTTTTCAGAATCGGGCGCGTGATGCCGTCATAGGGGAGCAATGTGGTGGTGAACGTGGCGCTCTTGAGAGGATGCGTCCCATCGTTGACCGCGAACAGGCTCACCGACCCATCCGCCTCCATCCTGGCGATCGGCCGTACCGGCTGGAAGAAGAGATCCCGTGCGGCGTACATGGCAAGCTTCCATTTGGAGTCCTGCCCGATCAGCGCGCGGCCCACCTCATGGCGCTCCTCCGCCAGCTTGTCGACCAGAATCATGCCCATCGGTTTGTCCTGCACCCTCCAGCCGTCGACTGCCTGCTTCAGGACAAGCGCCTGCAGGCATTGGGAAAGGTAGACGACCTGCTGCCGGTCATCAGGCATGGCGAACATCGACGCCAATGCCCCATAGACCCGTCCGATTTCCCCGGGATGTTCCTCGAGAGCCTCCACCGTGCTTCCGGTCAGGTTGGGGTGTTCCTCGCCCGTGGCCAGCCGCAACGCCGACTGGCAGGGGTAGCTTCCCCAGCCAAAGCCCAAGACCGAAGAGGGGGAGGAGGCTTCGTTTCCCATCTCTTTCCCGCAGGCTTCCTCGATGGAGTCATCCAGATACCGGAAAACCAACGGGTGCCTTCCATCGCAGGCACCTACGGTTTTGGCGATGTCCTGGGCCATCCGGTCCAGGGTGAGCAATGCCTCTTTGCTTCCATCCTCTGGAAGGTCGGGCAGGTACCACCCGAACAGGGAGGGGTGGCTGGCGATCCGTCGCACCTGCCAATCGAGTTCCGGGTCGTCGGACAGGTCCTGCAGGACCAGGAGGCCTTCCTGGTCGCAGACGCGGTAGAACTCCTCGGATTCGAAACAGGTTGCACGCAGCAGCCGCATGTGGGCCGCCTTGGCGCTGTGCACCAGCATGCCGGTATCGTCGCTTCCATGTCCCTTCCAGAGCGCTCCCCATAGCTGCGTCTTTTTCCCGTTGACCACGGGCATGGAGCCTTCCATGGCATAGCTGGAGAAGCCGACTTGCCGTTGCTCGCAGGTTTCCCCTGCAACCATCACCAGGGTGGAAAGGACTGGTGTTTCCAACGTGTAGGGCTCCGGATCCCGTACGGAGAGAGAAGCCTCGACCTCGGTTTCTCCCTCGGCGAGATGCCAGAAACCGGAGCTGCTTTGGTCACCTACAGAAAGCTTCCAGCTTTGTCGTCCGTCGGTGAAGCAGTCCACCGTGGCATGCCAGACCACTTTCCAGCCTTTGCCGCGTTGCTGCAGGCTGACCCAGCTTTGCGTGACCAGAAAACTGTCTGTCCCGAGCAGGCGGGGTTCCACGTCAAGGCGTAGCCCCTTTCCGGAAATGGTCAGGATGTTGCGTCCGATGGAGACAAGGGAGGTGACATCAAGGAAGAGGGGTTTGGAACCTTTCGCCACTTTGATTGGCTTGGCGTCCCCCAAAGTTACGGCGATATCGTCTTTCCGCTGGGGAAGAGCTATCAGCAGATGGTTCTTTCCCAGTTCCTCGGAAATATGGAACGTGGCCTGCAGGTTCCAGGAAGCCTCGTCGGGCCAAGCGTCCGATTCCTTCGCCTCGCCACAAGCTGCCAACGCCTGCTTTGCCGTCAGGGGAAAAACTACCGGAATGCCTGTCTTCCGAGTGAAGAGATGGGTGTACTGGTGTATTTCCTGCTCATGGGTGGGAGCTAGTTTCCAGCTGCTCTCCAGTTCGATGGTGCGCATACGAAAAACCTCCCTTCTCCAGAGTAGGGAAGGGAGGGAAAAAAGACAAGCTGTCTCAGCCTTTCAGACTGGCGGCAATCAGCCCGCAGAAGAGCGGATGCGCCTTGTCCGGACGGCTCTTGAACTCGGGGTGGTACTGGACTCCAACGAAGAAGGGATTCTCCTTTGGGGAAAGCTCGACAGCCTCGACCAGCCTGCCGTCAGGGCTAAGGCCGGCAATCTCCAGCCCCTTGGCAAGCATCTGCTCGCGGTAGTCGTTGTTGAATTCCCATCTATGCCGGTGCCGCTCCTCGATATGGGTAGTGCCGTAGCATTTCTCCAGGATGGTTCCCTTCTTGATATCGCAGGGATAGGCGCCTAGCCGCATCGTCCCCCCCTTGGGGATGTTTCCCCTCTGGTCCGGCATCAAGGCGATGACCGGGTGGGTGGTGTCCGGATTGAACTCGGTGGAGTTGGCGTCGTGGAAGCCAAGCACGTCCCGGGCGAACTCGATGACGGCAATCTGCATGCCGAGGCAGATGCCCAGGTAAGGCTTGTGGTGGGTCCTTGCGTAGCGGCAGGCCTCGATCATTCCCTCGATGCCGCGTTCGCCAAAGCCGCCGGGAACCAGGATGCCATCAGCCGATCCAAGCAACTTGTCGGCGCTCTTCTCGGTCACATCCTCGGCTTCGACCCAGTTGATTGCCACGTTGGCGCCATTTTGCCAGGCGGCGTGCTTCAACGCCTCGTTGACCGAGAGGTAGGCGTCCTTCAGCTCCATATACTTGCCAACCATGGCGATGGTGACCTGCTTCTTCGCCTCGTTGGCCCGGTCAATCATCGCCTGCCAGGCCGCCAAGTCGATTGGTTTGGTCTCCAACCTGAGCTCGCGGCAGACGATGTCGTCGAAATGCTGTTCGTGCAGCATCAGCGGCACCTCGTAGAGGATGTTGCAGTTGCGGTTCTCGATGACGCAGTCCTGCTTGACGTTGCAGAACAGGGCGATCTTGTCCTTGACCGACTGCTCGATCGGCATGTCGCTGCGGGTGACGATGATGTCGGGGAAGATACCGCTGCTCATCAGTTCCTTGACGGAGTGCTGGGTCGGCTTGCTCTTGTGTTCTCCGCTGGATCGCAGGTAGGGGACCAGCGTCACGTGGATGAACAGGCAGTTGCCTGGTCCCAGCTCATGGCTGATCTGTCTGATCGCCTCGAGGAAAGGCTGGCTCTCGATATCGCCGATCGTGCCGCCGATTTCCGTGATGACCACGTCGGCCTTGGTGCTCTTGTCCAGCGCGTAGATGAACTCCTTGATCGCGTTGGTGACATGGGGGATGATCTGGACCGTCTTGCCCAGATACTCGCCCCGGCGTTCCTTGTTCAGGACCGACCAGTAGGCTTTGCCGCTGGTCAGGTTCGCGTATTTGTTCAGGTTCTCGTCGATGAAACGCTCGTAGTGGCCAAGGTCCAGGTCGGTCTCGGCGCCATCGTCGGTCACGTAGACCTCTCCGTGCTGCAGAGGGCTCATGGTGCCCGGGTCGACATTCATGTAGGGATCCAGCTTCTGGCTGGCTACCTTCAATCCGCGGCATTTCAACAGCCGCCCGAGAGAGGCGGCGGTGATGCCTTTCCCAAGGCCGGAAACCACCCCTCCTGTCACAAAAATATGTTTGGTCATTTCGCACCTCGATTGAGAATTTCATCGGCTATGGCGGCACGGCTGAGCCGTCTGTCCATCGCCTGTCTTTCGATATATTTATGGGCGCTTTCCTCGTCCATTCCCCGGCGGATCAGGACCCATTTGGCCTTGTCGACCATCCGGATTTCCTCGATTTTTCGCTCCAAGGACCGGTTTCGTTCCTCCATGCCGTGTATGCGTGCCCGCATCGCCCGGGACAGGCTCAGCGCCTGCCAGAAGAGTTCCTTGATCAGGGGCTTGGATACGACGAGGACTCCCTCGCGCTCCATTTCATCCTTGATGGAACCAATGTAGATGTCACGGACCAGCATGATGACCGGGGTTGAGGACTGTTCGGTGATCAAGCGGACCAGATCCTCGCCGAGGCCGTGTTCCATCGGGGTGTTGACTACCACGAGATCCCAGTCCTCGTCAAGCACCTTTGCCCTGGCGTCGGAGGCGGAAGGACTGATGGTGAGCGAGACTATCCCCTCATGTGTCTCGATGAGGGACTGGAGCGCCTTTGCTCCTTGCTCGCTGCGCGAAACCACCAGTATCCGTTCCATGCTGTGCTATGTCGTCAGGAAGTAGCGGCTGACACTGTCACCCGACTCCTGATACGCCTCCCATTCGCTTTCCTTTGCCTCGAGGTACCCGCCGAGCATCCGCTCGTCCATAGCGTCCCTAAGAAACTCGCTCTTGCGGGCGATGGCAATCGCCTCGCCCAAGGTGGCGGGCAGGTCGTTGCCCGCGTAGGATGGCATCTCCAGTTGCTTTTCCAATCCTTCCACAGCCGCCCTGATGAGCAGGGCGTAGGTGAGGTAGGGATTGCAGGAGGGGTCGGGGGAGCGCACTTCGAAGCGGGTGTATGCTCCCTTCGCGGCAGGGATGCGGACAAGAAGGCTCCGGTTGGAGTCGCCCCAGCCGATATGGATCGGCGCTTCCCAGTTGCCAAGCCGCTCGTAACTATTCGCCAACGGGTTGGCGAAGACGGTAATCTCGGAGATATGGCTGAGGATTCCGGCAATCATCCGCTCGTGCTTTTCCATATCCGGTTCCCTAAGGGACATGTTCACATGCAGGCCGTTGCCACTCTCCTCCGGAATCGGTTTGGGAAGGAAAGATGCGAACATGCCGCTTCGGTCCGCCAACATCCGCACCACGTTCTTGAAAAGAATGGTGTTGTCGGCGGCCTCCATCGGCTCGCCGTAGCGGAAGTCGATCTCGTTCTGGCCAGGGCCGCTCTCGTGGTGGCTGCGCTCGGTGTAGAACCCCATCTCCTCCAAGGTCAGGCAGATGTTGCGCCGGATATCCTCGCCCCGGTCCAAGGGGGCGGCGTCGAAGTAGGTGCCGGTATCGATCGGCGTGCGGGTCGGATTGCCCTCCGTATCGCACTTGAAGAGGTAGAACTCGCACTCCGGCCCGATGGAGAAGTCGTAGCCTTTCCTGTAGGCGCCCTCCACCGTGTTGGCAAGGTAGCCGCGGCTGTCACCTTCGAAAGGGGTGCCGTCAGGTTTGCGGATCGAGCAGAACATGCGCACCACCCGCCCTTGGGCTGGTCTCCAGGGAAGCAGGGAGAGGGTGGTGGTGTCGGGAAAGAGGAAGAGATCGGACCTGTCCGAATAGAGGAATCCACGGATCGACGAGGCGTCGAAGCTGATGCCGCTTTCGAAGGCGCGGGGCAGTTCCTTGCTGGAAATGCTGATGTTCTGCAGGTTCCCGAAGATGTCGCAGAAGGACAACTTGACGAACCTGACATCCTGCTCCCTGACGAACTGCAGTACGGACTGTTCGGTCGTGTTCATGACTTCCTCCTTACGCGTAGGTGTACAGTTGCCGGTACGGATTGGACGAGTTGGGTACCAATACGGAAAAATGATGTGCAAGCAGGCTCGTTTTGTCTAGACGGAAAAGCTGGCAATACGGCTCAATGAGGCTGGAGAGGCGCTCCATGTCCTCGCTGGTGGCGTCCCGGTGGAGGACTTTGTCGGGAAGATCCTGCGGTTTGTCGCCTGCCAGGAAGATGGTTCCGCCGTACATGCCCCGCGCGCAGCAGGGACCGACAAGGGGAGAGGAGGCGTGCATGCCGAGGACGACGATTGTCCCCCCTGCCTGGTATTCCCCCAGGAAGGAGCCTGCCGTGCCTCCGATGACAATCAGAGGCTGGCGTTCCTGATAGGCCTTCATGTGGATACCGCAACGATATCCGACCGAACCGCCGACCAGTATCTCGCCACCGCGCATCGCGTAGCCGAGGGCGTCCCCCGCGCTGCCGGTGACGATGATGCTGCCGCCGTTCATCGTGTCTCCTGCCTGGTCCTGGACGTTTCCATGCACGACGATCTTGCTGCCGTCGTTCAAGGCTCCGGTGGCGTTGCCCGCTGTGCCTTCAATGGTAATCGAGTAGCCTTTCAGACCACAGCCGATATAGCGTTGGCCGTTGACCCCGCATAGCCGGAACTCCCGCTCCTTGCTGGTCCGGATCATCTGATTCAAGGCTTCCGCCTGCATTCCCTGTACATTGATTTGCTGCATATCAAGCTCCTGCGTGGCTGATGCCGAGGATTTCCAGCTCGGGTTGGGTCAGGCCGATACCCCTGAGCATGGCCCGGTTGCCTCTGAGGGCCTCGATCGAGTTGATGCCCATGCCCCCCATCATCTCCACTACCTCGCTCTTCCATCCGGTGATCAGGTTGACCAGGTGTTGCGCACCGGCTTCCGGATCCAGCCTGGCCACCAGGTCGGGGCGCTGGGTGGCGATGCCCCAGTTGCAACGCCCGCTCTGGCAGGTCCGGCAGAGGTGGCAACCCAGCGCGATCAGCGCGCCGGTCGCGATCGATACGGCGTCCGCGCCCAAGGCGATTGCCTTGACCACATCCGCCGAGCTGCGGATCGAGCCGCTGACGACGAGGCTGACCCTGTCGCGGATGCCCTCGTTGCGCAGCCTCTTGTCGACCGCGGCCAAGGCAAGCTCGACCGGAATACCGACGTTGTCCCGGATGCGCTTCGGAGCGGCTCCGGTGCCGCCGCGGAAGCCGTCGATGGTAATGATGTCGGCGCCGCTACGGGCGATGCCGCTGGCAATCGCGCTGATGTTGTGCACAGCGGCGACCTTGACGATCACCGGTTTGGTATAGCCTGTCGCCTCTTTCAGGATCGAGACCAGCTGCCTGAGGTCCTCGATCGAGTAGATGTCGTGATGCGGAGCGGGGCTGATGGCGTCGGATCCCTCGGGAACCATACGGGTGCGTGCGATGTCGCCCACCATCTTGCTCCCCGGAAGGTGGCCTCCGATGCCCGGCTTGGCTCCCTGCCCCATCTTGATTTCAATGGCTGCGCCCGCGTTCAGGTAGGCCGGCTCGACGCCGAAACGTCCGCTGGCTACCTGGACGATGGTATGGGGTCCATACGGATAGAAGTCCTTGTGCAGTCCTCCCTCGCCAGTGCCGTAGAAGGTACCGAGCCGCTCGGCAGCCATGGCCAGAGCCTTGTGGGCGTTATAGCTGATCGAGCCATAGCTCATGCCGCTGAAGAGGATTGGCAGGGAAAGCTCCAACAGCGGGTGGCTGTTGGGGACGATGGTCCCGTCCTTGTCCCGTTCAATCGGGCAATGCTTGTTGCCCAGGAAGGTCTTGGTCTCCATCGGCTCCCTGAGGGGGTCGATCGAGGGATTGGTCACCTGGCTTGCCCCGATCAGGATCTTGTCCCAGTAAATGGGGTAGGGCTTCGGGCAACCCATGGAGGAAAGCAACGCTCCCCCGGTCTCGGCCTGCCGGTAAATGTCCTGGATGTTCTCCGAGAGCCAGCCGGCGTTCTCCCGGAAGGTCTGTGGATTCTTGACAATCCTGATCGCGTGGGTGGGGCAGAAGATGGTGCAGCGCATGCAATCGACGCACTTGGTCTCGTCCGCCACCATCCGGTTCAGCTTGCTGTCGTAGTGATGGACCCCATTGGCGCACTGCTTCTCGCACTGTCGGCAGACCGTGCAGCGCTCCCGGTCCCGTTCCACGAGGAATTCCGTAATCTGATAGTCCATCTCACATACCCTCCACACGAACGACGACCGGCTCCCCTCCGCGCGGGGCAGTCAGGTTTTCCACATCGGGCTCGACAGCCCTGATGGCGGCTTCCTCGCTGGCGAAATAGGTCATGGGACCCTTCGAGCCGGATACCAGGCTGCGGAGCTTCAGGCGGTCGTTCAATGCCATCAGCCCCCCGGTGAAACCAATCAGGATGCTGAAGGGACCGGTGACGAGGAAACTGCTGTAGGTAGTCCTCAGGTAGGTCGCCAGCTTCTTCTCCTTTTCGGGCATGTGCTCGATCTCGAACCAGAAGGGCGCGGCGAGGATCTGTGCCGTTTCCTTGAATGAGAGCCCCTTGCGGCGGTGCAGGTAATCGAGCATGTAGGTGATGACCTCGGTGTCGGTCGAAAGCGTGCAGCGGTAGCCGAACATCTCGATCGCCCTCCGGTTGGCGTCGTAGCTGGAAATTTCACCGTTGTGAACCACCGTGGTATCCAGCAGGGCGAACGGATGGGAACCTCCCCACCAGCCCGGGGTATTGGTCGGATACCTTCCATGGGCGGTCCAGCAGTATCCCTCATACTCGTCCAGACGGTAGAAGCGTCCGACGTCCTCGGGATAGCCGACCGCCTTGAAGACGCCCATGTTCTTGCCCGAGGAGAAGAGGTAGGCTCCCTTGATCGTCGAGTTGATATGGATGGCGCTCCGTACGACGAATTCCTGCTCGTCCAGCTGGCTCTCCGCCAGTTTGGTGGGGGAGGGTGCGACGAAATAGCGCCAAATCAACGGCTCGTCGGTGATCGCCTTGGTGCGGGTGACCGGAATCTTGGAAAGGTTGATCACGTCGTAGTACTCGTCCAGGTACGCTTCGGTCTGTTTCTTCGCGTCGGTGGAGTAGAAGAAGAGGTGAAAGGCGTAGAAATCCTTGTATTCCGGGTAGATGCCGTAGCCGGCAAACCCGCCTCCCAGACCGTTCGAACGGTCGTGCATGACACTGATGGAACGGATGGCGGCGTCACCGCTGAAACGCCTGCCACTCCTGTCGATCAGTCCGCTGATCGCGCACCCGCTGGGGATGTGCTCTCGTCCTTCCAGAAAGCCTTCTTCGCCTGTCATCCCGACACTCCTCTCGGAATACAAAAAAAGGCGTCCGGTATCGACACCTTTCGCGGTGCGGGTACCGGACGCCTTTGTCCGTATTGTGAGTGATGAGTGTAACGAAGCAATGGAAAAATGTCCAGTCGAGGAAGGGGAGTTGACACGAAACGCAAGAAGGTTTATTACCGACGACATACAGCAATGGCGCTGTGGCTTTGGCCACGGCGTCTTTTTTTATACCCTGGAGGTATCAGATGGAAACAATTGCGGACTATTTTGGCGAGTATGTGTTTAACGACGCCGTCATGCAGAAGCGGCTTCCGAAAGAGACTTACCGGCAGCTGAAGGAGACAATCAGCAAAGGCAAGGATCTCGATTTGAGTATCGCCAATGTCGTCGCCAGCGTCATGCGCGACTGGGCCCTGGAGAAAGGTGCCACCCATTTCACCCACTGGTTCCAGCCGATGACGGGTATCACCGCCGAGAAGCACGATGCCTTCATAGCCCCCGCCGGTGGCGGACGGGTGATCATGGAGTTCTCCGGCAAGGAGCTGGTCCAGGGCGAGCCTGATGCATCCTCTTTCCCCTCGGGTGGCCTGCGGGCGACCTTCGAGGCCCGTGGCTATACTGCTTGGGACCCGACGAGCTACGCCTTCGTCAAGGGTACCACGCTGTATATTCCGACAGCTTTCTGTTCCTATTCCGGCGAGGCATTGGACAAGAAGACTCCGCTATTGCGCAGTATGGAGGCCTTGAACGAGCAGGCGAAGCGCATTCTGCGCCTGTTCGGGCATGACGAGGTGGGCAGAGTAATGACCACAGTCGGCAGCGAGCAGGAGTACTTCCTGGTCGACAAGGAGCAGTTCCTCAAGAGACCTGACCTGGTCTATGCCGGGCGGACGCTGTTCGGCGCCCGCTCCCCGAAGGGACAGGAACTGAGCGACCACTATTTCGGATCCCTCCGCCCCCGTGTCATGAGCTACATGGAAGATCTGGACAAGGAACTGTGGAAGCTGGGCGTCTACGCCAAGACCCGCCATAACGAGGTCGCCCCGAGCCAGCATGAGCTCGCCCCGGTCTTCACCCAGAGCAACGTCGCCACCGACCAGAACCAGCTGACGATGGAGCTGATGCGCAAGATCGCCGACAAGCATGGGCTTGCCTGCCTTCTGCACGAGAAACCGTTCGACGGAGTCAACGGCAGCGGAAAGCACAACAACTGGTCCATGTCCACTGATACCGGCATGAACCTGCTCAATCCTGGTGACAACGCCAGCGAGAACGCGCAGTTCCTGCTGTTCCTCTCTGCCGTCATCGCAGCTGTGGACGACTACCAGGAATTGCTCAGAGTCAGCGTAGCCTCGGCCGGCAACGACCACAGGCTCGGTGCCAACGAGGCGCCTCCTGCCATCATCAGCATGTATCTCGGTGACGAGCTTTCCAATCTGCTGGAATCCATTGCCGCAGACAAGCCGACTGGCAAGAAGAGCAGGGAGCAGATGTTGCTTGGCGTCCACGTCCTTCCGAAGTTTCCCAAGGACGCCACTGACCGCAACCGTACCAGCCCCTTCGCCTTCACTGGCAACAAGTTCGAGTTCCGTATGCTGGGTTCTTCCTTCTCTGTCGCTGGTCCCAACATTGTCCTGAACACCATCGTCGCCGACGAGCTGTCCCGCTTCGCAGACCGTCTGGAGAAGGCGAAAGACTTCAGCAGCGAGCTGAACAAGCTGGTCAAGGAGAACTACCTTGCCCATAAGCGGATCATCTTCAACGGCAACAACTATAGCCCGGAATGGGTCGAGGAAGCCGCCCGCCGTGGCCTTTCCAACTTGAAGGACACCCCAGCCGCCCTGGCCAGGTTCCTGGATCCGAAGAACGTGGAGGCGTTCAAGAAGTTCCACATCTTCACCGAGACCGAGCTGAAGAGCCGTCAGGAGATTTTGATTGACAACTACTCCAAGACCATCCATATTGAAGCACTGACTTCGATTGACATGGTCCGCCAGCAGATTCTGCCCGCCATCTCCCGCTACGTGGGTGACTTGGCCGGAAGGGTGGTTGCCCGTCGCAGTGTGAGCCAATCCTTTGCCTGCAAGGCGGATACCGCGCTGGTCGAGCAGCTCGGCGGCATCGAGGACAAGCTCTATGACGCCGTGGGAACGCTGAGCGACGAGACGGCGAAGGCGGAGAAGCGCGAACGTTTCGAGGCCGCGACCTATTATCGCGACAAGGTGATTCCTGCGATGCAAGAGACTCGCAAGTACGCGGACCAGGCGGAGTTGCTGGTAGGTAGCAGTTATTGGCCGATGCCGACGTACGGCCAGTTGCTGTATACAGTGTGATTCGTACACGCGGTCGGGCTCCAAACACAAGGAACCAGGCACTCCTCTCAAGGAGCCCGACCGAGTGGTTTATATGAGGTAGTATGTTCCATGTGTGGTTTTGTAGGTCTTTTTGATGTAAAGAGCGTAGACGGATCCCTCCGCGCCAGCGTACTGGAATCCTCCAAGCGGATTCGCCATCGAGGTCCGGATTGGTCCGGAGTCTTTACGGGCGACCACTGCGTCATCAGCCATGAACGGTTGGCGATTGTCGACCCGCTTTCCGGGGGACAGCCCCTGAAGAGCAGGGATGGCAATCTGATCCTTGCGGTCAACGGCGAGATCTACAACCACCAGTCTATCCGGGCCAGATATCCTGAGGGTACGTTCCTGACCAACAGCGACTGCGAGGTGATTCTCGCTCTCTACAAGGATTTGGGCGACAAGCTCTTCGAGGAACTGAACGGCATCTTCGCCTTCTGCCTGTATGACAGGAAAGAGGACCGGTATCTTGTCGGCCGGGATCATTTCGGCATCATCCCCCTCTATCAGGGCTGGGACAAGGACGGCCACTACTGGGTAGCCAGCGAGATGAAGGCCCTGGACGGACTGTGCGACACGATCACCGAGTTCCCCGCCGGAAGCTACTACGACTCCCGCGAGGGAAAGGTCGTCCAGTGGTATCACCGCGACTGGATGGACAAGCCTGTCATCGCCGATGACGGACGGACTCCCGAGCAGTGCGCCAGAGACGTGCGTGGCGCCCTCGAGGCTGCGGTCAAGCGCCAGCTGATGAGCGATGTGCCTTACGGAGTGTTGCTTTCCGGCGGACTGGATTCTTCGGTCATCGCCGCCATCACCGCCCGCTACGCCAAGAGACGTGTCGAGAGCCAGGACACCGAGACTGCCTGGTGGCCGAGACTGCACAGCTTCGCTGTCGGTCTTGCCGATTCTCCCGACCTGAAGGCGGCCCGGCTTGCCGCCAAAGCCCTTGGTACGGTCCACCACGAAGTCCATTTCACCATCCAGGAGGCTCTTGACGCGGTGGACGACGTGATCTACCACTTGGAAACGTACGATATCACCACGGTCCGCGCTGCGACTCCCATGTACCTGCTGGCCCGCTTCATCAAGAGCATGGGCATCAAGATGGTACTGACCGGAGAGGGCAGCGACGAGCTTTTCGGCGGATACCTGTATTTCCATAAGGCGCCAAACGCCGAGGAGTTCCACCAGGAAACGGTGCGGAAGCTCGGCAAGCTTCACCTGTACGACCTGCTCAGGGCGAACAAGGCTCTGGCTGCCTGGGGGGTGGAGGGCAGGGTGCCCTTCCTCGACAAGGAGTTCATCGACGTTGCCATGAACCTTCCCACCAGCGTGAAGATGTGTTCCGGGGACAAGATCGAGAAATGGGTGGTCCGCAAGGCCTTCGAGGACATGCTTCCCGCCGAGATCGTCTGGCGGCAGAAGGAGCAGTTCAGCGACGGCGTCGGCTACAGCTGGATCGACACGCTGAAGGAAAAGACCAACCGCGAGGTGAGCGACGAGGAGTTCAGCCATGCCGCCGACCGCTTCCCGATCAATCCTCCCGCCACAAAGGAAGAGTATTACTACCGTGTGCTGTTCACCCGCCATTTCCCGACAGCCAGCGAAGCCAAGTGCGTCCCGCACGAGGCCTCGGTAGCCTGTTCGACCGCCACCGCGCTGAAATGGGACAAGATGTTCCAGAACATGGACGAGCCGAGCGGAAGAGCCATCTTTGGGGTCCACGAGAAGGCGTACCGTCGGCCGAACGCATAGAATCATCAATCAAAACGATACAACGACAAGGGCAGGACGTCTGGAAGCTCCAGGCGTCCTGCTTCTATTCAATATTTTCTATGCGGTTACTGGCGTCAGGCTCTACCCTGGCGAGTCGCTCATCATCTTTGACGAAGCGCAGCAATTTCCGCGGGCACGGGCTGCCATCAAATATCTGGTCGCCGATGGTCGCTATTTGTATGTGGAGACAGGTTCTCTCGTTTCAATCCGCGAACATGTGAAAGACATCGTCATTCCGTCGGAAGAACGGCACCTACGCATGTATCCCATGGATTTCGAAGAATTCATGTGGGCTATTGGCCAAGAGCTGCTGTACGATGAAATCGTCAGGCACTTCCAGAAAGGAAGGCCGATGGGGCAGGCGCTTCACCGGAAGGCTATGGACTGTTTCAGACAGTATCTGCTCGTGGGGGGAATGCCACAGGTTGTCCAAGAATACGTGTCATCACATGATTTTCCGGCTGTCGACGCAGTGAAACGAAGGATTCTGGACCTGTACCGTGGTGATATCCACAAGCACGCCGCGGCTATGAACGGAAGGTCGAGGCAATCTTTGACGAAATTCCTGAGCAACTGGGGTGCCATGAGAAAAGGTTCTTTCTCTCCTCTCTGGGCGGTGGAGCCCGTTTTCGAGAATATGAAAGTTCCTTTTTTTGACTTGACGATTCCATGATCGTCAATATCTGCTTTAATTCGACACGACCGGGCATCGGGTTGAAAAGGAACAGGGATCGAACGACCATGAGACTCTACATGGCGGATACAGGACTCCTTGTCAGTCAAGCGTTTGACGAAGAGGTGATGGCATCCGGGGATGTCTATCGGAAACTATTGCTCGGAAAGCCGGAATTCAACGAAGGCATGGTTTTTGAGAACATGGTGGCACAGATGCTGACGGCATCGGGCCACAAACCTTACTTCTACGCAAACCCAGGAAAAAGAGAAGCGTCCGAGCGGATGGAGATTGATTTCCTGATTGCAAAGAACGCTATCACAAACCGACACAACGTTTCCCCCCTTGAGGTCAAGACCGGTTCCCGCTATACGCTCTCTTCGCTCAGGAAATTCATGGCCTTGTATCAAGAGCAGCTCCATATCCCGTATGTCATTCATGCAGGTGACTGGAACTGCGAGGACGGTATCATCTTCCTTCCCGCGTATATGGCCGGACTCCTTTGAAGTGCTGAAATGACTGGTTCTGTATGGAAATCGTAGCAGGTTTCTTTACAGAAGACGCCAAAGAGGGTGATACTTCCCTGTAAGGAGGAGTTCCTATGAAGAAAATCGCTCTTGCTGTGTGTGCGCTATGCGCTTCGGTCTCGTTGTTTGCCGCATCTCCGTTCCAGAGCGCCATCGATCGCGCGCATCGCGATGGCCTGTACAATGTCTATGTGAAGCAACTGGCCACCACAACGACGAAAGTGGTTTCGTATGATGAGCTGGTCAAGGCCGCCCAAGGCTACAAAGTGGTTGTCGTCGGCGGCTATTCGGGCCTCGGCTATGAACATCCCGATTGGATCCGGGAGGATTTCGAGATGCTTGTCAGGACAGTGGGGGACCATGCCTTCTATGTGTTGGGAGCGACGAGCGACGGTATCGGACAGGCGTACAAGGATATTCCCGCCATCGCCAAGATGTTGGGATACCGCGACATCAAGATGGCCGGCATCGTGAGCCGCAACGCCGCACAGTGGGGCATCGAACCGCAGGATTACGTCGTTTTCGTCGATACCGCGGTGGACGACTGGGCGGTCGTGGTGGACGGCAAGAGCCTGTACATCAAGATTGCGTCCGATACCAACGGCATCGTCGTTTATTTCCGGGGTGGCGGTACCAGCAAGGGCGAGCTGGAAGAGGCGCTTGCCGATGGTCTTACCGTTTTTCTTGTAGTTGACAAAACAACCGAACCGAACAAGGCAAACGTGGAGAAACGGCTTTCCCGCAACCCGAACTATGTGGTCGATGGGACCGTTGATATCGTGAAGAGCGCCAAGAAATGGCCTAACCTCATCCTGCTCCAGTGATTGGTAATTCCTATTGAGTCCAACGGGCATCCGGATACAACCGGGTGCCTTTTTCTGTTTCTAAATCTCGCGAAGTTGCGCATCGGCCGGGATTCGGGAGGGAATGCCAAAGAATCGAATGGATGGGAAAGCGCTCTCTTTCGATGCGCCAACCTTTCCGAGTTCCAATGGCACAGCGGCCGGCGCATTCTCCCTCCTTCCATACCTGGGACGTATCTGGGTATGGCGAAAAAGTGCATGAAGATGGAGATCCTGCGGTTGGAAAAGGCCTCTGTGCCGGATGGCAGGAAACGGTTACGCCCTACCGATTTTCAGGACGGCAAAATCTCCCTAATTATCGATTGACGCGCACGAATGATTTCTCAGATGTAAACACCTATTAATCATTGAGAAATTAGATTAATTCCGCTATATTTGTAGGAATGCTACAAAACGGAGGATTTTATGCTTGTCGAGATGCGTTTTTCGAACTTCTTTTCTATTAAAGACGAAGTATCCATTGATTTTAAGGCTGCCTCCATCAACACAGCTAAATCGCGAGAATTGTCTGACAATATTTTCTCCGTAAACAATCTGATGCTCCTGAAGGTAGAAGGCTTGTTCGGGCCTAACGCATCGGGAAAATCAAGTATCATTAAAGCAGCAAACTTCTGTAGAACACTTGTTCTGGCCTCCCATCAGAACAACGAGGGCTCAGTTTTCAATTTCCTTCCATTTAAGTTTGACGGATATGGTAATAAGCCTAGTTCTTTCTTCATTGATTTCATTTGCAACGGTGTGGAATACGAGTATTCTTTCTTGCTCACACGTACTGAAATCATGAAAGAAGAACTCTACTACTATCCGAACAAAAGGAAAGCGAAGGTATTCACAAGAGATGAAACCTTGGGACCTGAAAAATCCAAAATCTACAGCTTTGCAGAAGGCCAATTCATAAAACCAATGGATGTTGCAGAAAGTACGGGGAAGAACACCTTGTTCATCAGTAGGGCAAGCCAGATGGATAGGGATTTGGGTAAAACAATCTACAACTATTTCAGGACGGAACTGCTGATTGGTCTTCCCCATCTTTCCGGAGACTATGCTGTTGCACTGTTCAAGCAAAACAAAGAATTGATTCTGGAAGCTTTGAAAATGGTCGATAGCGATATTGCAGATATACATGTGAAGATTGAACAGAGGCAAGCCTTTCCAACTTTTAGGGTAGACGGGCTTTCCCTATTGCCGAATCAGGATCCGCAACTTCTGAATGTGATTAATTTTTATACTGTTCACAAAAGGAACCCTGACATCCATTTTCATCTTGAGGGAGAGGAATCCACTGGAACTATCCAAATCTTTAACCTATTGTTGCTCCTGCTTGATATTTGCAGGCACGGAAAAACTCTGATTCTCGATGAATTTGATGGGAGCCTTCATACAGAATTAGCCCGATTCGTACTCGACATGGTACATGCGTCAAAAAACGCACAATTCCTTTTTACCAGTCACAATACAAATCTTTTGGATGTCGATAGGCTGCGAAGGGACCAGATTCTTTTCACCAACAAGAAGGACGATGGATCTACCGAAGTATACTCGCTTTTTGATTTCAAGGATTTCCGGGAAAACATGGACGCCGAAAAATGTTATCTTCAGGGAAGATTTGATGCTGTTCCCTATATCAATTCGTCTGTTGCCCGCATTAAGAGACTTTTGGGAGATTGACCACATGGGAAGAGAGAGAAAAAAAGCAAGCTCAAGCGAATGCGCCCCCACTTTCTTGTCCTGTGTGAAGGGGATACCGAGATAACCTATGTGAACATGTTGAGACAGAATTATCGTCTTCCCATTAAAATTGTAGCAAGAAAAGTGGGATGCAGAGTGTCACAGAGACTGATTGATAGATATAGGAAAGATATGACCGGTTCTGTGGATGCAAAAACAACATTTCTCATGTTTGATGGAGATAAACCGGAAATAGTGGACACGATTTTGTCCTGTAAAGGCGTGTCTTTAATGAGCAAGCCCTGTATTGAAGTGTGGTTTTCTGCTCATTTTCGTGTTCCTCCTGAAACAAGTGTTTCGAGCGCTAAATGTGTGAAACAGCTGAATGGAATCAAAAACTGGGAGACCTGTCAAAAAGGCTCCTTGTCCAGTACACAGGAAAAACAATTGTGGACCAATCGAAAAACCGCAGTACACAATATGAAATCAAAGTCTCCTGAGTCCAATCAATTCAGTTCGGTTTACCAATTTATTCAAAAATTGGAAGAGGCATCGGAACAACAGTAACCGCAAGGGCGGAGTGCGATTGGTCCCGTTTCATCCCGATAGGTTTCTTTTTCAGTTGTATGTGTTTTTGCCCGTTGGGAATGAAGTACCGCACCCCATGGCGGGATGCGGCAGAAAGGAACCCAAATCCATGTCTTAGTCGTGGATGTATAGTAGAAATTCTATAAAACATACAAAAATGCGGATTTTTTAGGGTTATTGGATATGCTATGGATATATTCTCACTAACTTTATTAATATTAAACATCCATAAATCTGAAAAACAATATTATTGGAAAATAGCATGTTATCCCTTAAACAACATGATTAGTGTGATCTTTCGTGGGTAGATACATGACCTTTTGTCTCTGTAGAATTCTTGCAATAATAGTTGGGATTGGAGACAAGGTATTCTATTTTCGCTCCTCTTGTTTCTTCCATCCAGGCAAGAGCTCGGTCCAATCGTGGACTTTTCTTTCCTGCCGTTCCAAACAAGGACTGTCCCAAGACTGAAGGGTCCCGAGAAGGGGTTAATGGCTAAACATGACTCATCCATTGGCTTGGCTTGAGTAATGGGCCGCATTCTATAACTCATTTTTCTGAAATGAAATACATTTGGAATCTCTGTAAAAACGTTCAAAAAATGGCTCTTCACGTTTTCTTGGGGGATAGGGAGCCGAGGTCCGGGATGGAAATGTAACGGATTGTGGTGAAGAAGAAATCGCCGTCACGGTAACCGTAGCCGATCCGCTTCGCAACCTTTATCCGGTTGTTGAACCCCTCGAGCTTGCCGGTGCTGATGCCGTGTCTCGCGTGGTTGGCAAGCCCGTCGATGCGCTCCCTCTTGCGTCTCGCGAAGCCGGCAAGGGCGGGTATCCCGCTCGCCTCGGCCGAGTCGAACCATCTCTTCCATTCCTGCAGGGCATATCCCTTGCCGCCACCACCCCGGATCCTGAAGAGTTCCGACAGCTCCTCCTTCATGGAATGGCAGACAGCGATATCCCTATGCTTTTCAAGAATGTCTTCCAATGCGTCCCTGGCATTT
>JAQYHB010000018.1 GCA_028722305.1 Spirochaetales bacterium | reverse complement strand
GGCCAAAGATACTATCCAAACGTCCGAAACAGCATTGACTCCATATCCTTGGAACCGAATTGGAGAACCACAAATTTTCATTGACGGTGAATCCTCAAGTTTTCATTGACGGATTCCGGACCCAAATAATCATTGACGGCTTATTGACCCCAAATTTCATTGACGGCTCACATGCGCGGAAACACGGCATTCCTTTCTCGAGGTACATCTTTTCAGGTGCTGAGAAATGCGTGTAACATGACTGCATGCATGTGGGTTTTTGGTTAAATATCGCTTCGCTGGGGATGATGGCAGTCTTGTACGCTGTCTATCTGCTTCGCGCGACGCCATTTTGGCACTCCAGCAAGGTGCTGGCCATCAACAGCCTTGTCATCATGCTCGCCCTTGTCTGCGACTTGTCCTATCTTGCCTTGGCGCGAAACGCGAGGAGCGGTTCCGGATTCTTCCATCTCTGTGCCATCTTCCTGTTCTACGGTTCCATGCTGTTGCATGTGCTGTATGTCCGGGAGCTGCTTGGCGTCGGAATCGGACCGCGGGAGCTTCTTGTCCGGACCATCCCTTTCGCCATCGGTTTCTTCGCCACACTTCTGCTTCCCCGCCCCCTGTTTTGGCATCTTACGTCCCTCGACCTTGTCCTTCTGGGCTATTACGGCTATGGGTGGTACTTGGTCATCAGATACCAGAAGAACCTGAACAACGCCTACGAGCTGCCATTGCTGCTCATCGACCTGACTGTCCTGACGCTTTCCCTGCTCATCCAGGCAAGGCTTTCCTCCATCAGGTTCATTGGCTTCGTCCATTCGTTCAGCATCATGTCGCTTTTTCTCGCCGTGCAGAGTCCCGAGCAACTGATTGACGGGCAGACAAGGCTACCCAACAGGCTGGCATTCATCTACCGGACCCGGGACATCACCAGGCGTCACAAACACCGGCTCTTCGTAGTCACCACACTCGCCGACTACGAGGAGCTCGACAGCCTGTTGCCGACGGGGATGATGGGGGATATCGTCTCCCATATCGGGCATGTCATCAAGCGTTGCAGCCGCTATGGCAACCTCTACCGGGTCAACAATCAGCAATTCATCGTCTTGATGGACCATCCCGATCCGGACTCGGTCCGCGAGGTCACCCAGCTTTGCCTTTCCGCCTTTTCCGATTCCTTCTCGATGGTCAGGAACAGGCTGCCGGTCGTCGGCTTTGTCACGACCATCCGCTACCCGGATGATTTCACAACGACCGAAGACTGCTTTCTCGCGCTACGGCAACTGCGGAGCAGGACCAGCTTCTCGGCTTTGGGAAATACCTCCGCCAGCGTGCTCCGCACGGGAGCAGTGAAACGACGCATCGCTGTAGCCCATCTTGCCAGGGACATGGGCAACAACGTCCAGATGCGGATGCGGCTCATCCCGGCTTACGATACGACAACCAAGCGGATGCATGCGGCCAAAGCGACCCTTCTCCTATCAAACGACCAGCTTCGGGATGCCACTCCCCTTGAGTACATCCCGATCGCGCAAAGGGAAGGCACCATCGGCTATTTCACCGACCTGATGGTCAAGGAATGCTGTCTCCTCGTCAGGGCAGGATTTCTCGAAAGATACCAGATGGACAAGATTACTCTCGCACTTTCCCCTCGCCAATGGCTCCAATACCAGCTGATTCCCCGCTATATGAGACTGGCCGATTATTATGGAATACCGTACAACACGATTTCGTTCACCATGCCTGCCAGCATGTATCACCAGCGGCTGAGCGTAGTCCTCTCCAATCTGGACGACATGCACAAAGCAGGCATCCGCCTGGTCCTGACCGGTTATGGCACCGGCTATACCGGCGTGTTCGACGCTCCAGACATCCCGGATACGGTGGCCTCGTTCAGCCCCACCTTCACCACCCCGGGCTCGCTGGCGAAGGGAGGAAAGGAGATTATCGCCGCCAGCATGGAGGTGATGCGGATCATGCGCTACGCGGCACAGGTCGAGGGCGTGGTCAGCCAGGATGACGCCGACTTCTATGGCGCCCTCGGTGTCCGCTACCTGACTGGCCCGCTGTTTGGTAGGCCGATTCTGCTTTCCAAGCAGAGGGGGCAGTGGAATGTGTAATGGAATCCTTGACCTTGTCGGGCTCGCCTTGCTCTTGTTGGTCGTCTTTCTATACACCTGCAAGCCACGCAACCAGATCCATATGCACCGCCTGCTACCCTTGCTGATTCTTTTCGCTTCCATCTCCACTGCGAGCGATCTCTTCTACGCCCTGTGGGAGAACTATCCCCTGTGGTTCCGTACACACCTGCCCCTGTGGGTCAATATCGCGGACAACTACATCTACTTCCTCTTCCATTTGCCCAGCATCGCCATCTACTCGCTCTATCTTCTGGAACTCAACCACGTCCGTGACAAGGAAGACCCGGTTTCCAAGCTGTTCTGGGTTCCTTTGGTGGTTCTTGGTTTTCTTCTGCTGCTCAATCCCTTGACCAGCTGGTTCTTCCATATCGACGCGGAGGGCATGTACCACCGCGGTCCGCTCAGATTCCTCTGGTATATCGGTGCCGCAGGGTATGTCATCCATGGCTATTACCTGCTTTTGAAGGAACGCGACGAACAGATGCGCAAACCCTTGGTCGCGCAGACGTTCTTCATGACCCTTGCCATCATCGGAACCATGGTCCAGTTCTTCCAGCCTTCCTTGTTGATGGAGAACTACACGATCGACCTGAGCATCTTCGTAAGCTTTGTCTCGCTGAGCAGACTTGAAGATGTGACGGAATGGAACACCGGACTGTTCAACCAGCATATCTTCACGCTCTGGTGCGAGAGGGATTTCAAGCATCATGCCTCCTTTACGCTTGTTCTGGTGCACATGAAGGACTGGAAGATGCTGAACGAATCGCTTGGAGACCACGCTTTTCATTATTTGGAAAGGGAAATCGCCACCTACCTGACCAGTTTCAGCCGCTGGGTCTACACCGTCAGGGACGACATCTACGCCCTTTGGTTCGCCGACCACGCCGCAATGATCCAAAGCGGGGTCGTCCGGACCCTGAACGAACGTTCCAAGCAGCCCTGGAGCATTGATGGAGAACAGGTCGGCCTGAGACTGCAGGTCCTGGCAGTCGATTCCCCTCGGGACTTCAATTCCCTTTCACAGTTGCAGGACATCCTCATCGCGCTCGGAATGCAAAGCTCACCCAAGACCGTGATGAACCTGAGGTACGACCTGCGACTTGAAGAGGCGCGCAAGCAGAAGTTGCTTGACACCCTCAGCCGCAAGTGCGGCGAGGAGAACGGGCTGGAGGTGGTCTACCAACCTGTCTGGGACGTGAAAACCCGGCGCTTCATCAGCGCGGAAGCGCTTGTCCGCCTGACCGACCCGGTCCTTGGGAAGGTACGCCCGGATGAACTGATCGCGGTGGCTGAACGCAACGGCTCGATAGTCCGCATCGACGCCTGCGTCAGAAAAATCGTCCAGCAAATTCTGCGTTCCAGCGACCTATCGGGATTTCCTATCCACGTCAACCTTTCCATGGCCGAGTGCATGCAGGAACAGGTAATCCTGGACATCATTCGCTCCACCAGCGCCTTGGGCATCAAACGTGACCGCTTTTGCCTGGAGTTGACCGAGACGGCCTCCGCCTACTTGCCGGCAGTAGCGAAAAACAACTTGCTGAAGCTTGCTTCCGCTGGCTTCCATCTCTACCTGGATGATTTCGGACAGGGACAGGCAAACCTGGACCACCTGATCATGCTCCCCTTCTCGGTCGTCAAGCTGGACCGGAGCTTTGTCATCAACCCGTTGGGGAAAAAACTTCGCGCAAACACCATCTCCCTCGTCAAACGACTTGGGATGAAAGCCCTCATCGAAGGAGTCGAGACAAAGGAAGAGGCGGAAGCTGTCATCGCCGACGGGGTCGACTACATCCAAGGCTTCTACTACTCCAAACCCCTTTCCAAGGACAAATTCCTTGCATTCCTGCAAGAACACAAGTTTGATTGACCGCTGGAAAGTAGCGCCGTATACTCGTTTGCATGCAACAACGTGAAACATTGTCTTCAAGACTGGGCTTCATCCTGCTCTCGGCGGGATGCGCCATCGGACTGGGGAATGTCTGGCGCTTCCCCTTCATCACCGGACGTTACGGAGGAGCCACCTTTGTCCTGATCTACCTGGTCTTCCTTGCCATCTTCGGACTTCCGATCATGGTCATGGAGTTCGCCATCGGCAGGGCAAGCAGGCAGAACATCGGTCTGGCGCTGAAGACACTGGAACCCGAGGGGAGCAAATGGCACGTCTACAGCCCCTTCGCCATCGCCGGCAACTATCTGCTGATGATGTACTACACTACAATCACCGGCTGGCTGCTTTCCTATTGCTGGCACTATGTGACCGGAGACCTGTCGGGGCTTTCTCCCGAGGAAGTCTCCTCCTACTTCGGAGCGTTGCTCTCCCAGCCTATTCCCCAGATCGCGTGGATGGCGATTACCGTCTTCGGCGGTTTTGCGATTGTCAGCTTCGGCCTGCAGAAGGGTGTCGAGTCGATCACCAAGAAGATGATGGTCGGACTGCTTGTCCTGATTGTGGTCCTCGCCATCCATTCAATCCTGCTGCCCGGAGGAGAGGCTGGCCTTGCCTTCTACCTGAAGCCGAGTCTCAGGCACATCCAGGAAGCAGGAATGTTCGACGTGGTCTTCGCCGCCATGAGCCAGGCCTTCTTCACCCTCTCGCTGGGTATCGGGGCCATGACGATCTTCGGTTCCTACATCGACAGGAACCACTCCCTGACCGGGGAGTCGCTGCGCGTCATCATCCTGGACACCTTCGTCGCCTTGGTCAGCGGCCTGATCATTTTCCCCGCCTGCTCTGCCTACGGAGTCGAGATGAACGCAGGTCCGACCCTGCTGTTCATCTCCATGCCCAACATCTTCTCGAAGATGGCCGGTGGTCGCTTCTGGGGATTCCTGTTCTTCCTGTTCATGAGCTTCGCCGCCATGAGCACCGTCATCGCCGTCTTCGAGAATATCGCGAGCTACTGGATTGACGTGAGACAGGTACCCCGCAGGAAGGCCTGCGCCATCAATGCGGCAGCTGTCTGTCTGCTCTCGTTTCCCTGCCTGTTGGGCTTCAACGTCCTCTCCGGCTTCCAGCCCTTCGGGGCAGGCACCGGCGTCCTGGACTTCGAGGATTTCCTCGTCTCCAGCACCCTGCTGCCGCTGGGCAGCCTGCTCTTCTGCCTGTTCTGCACCCGGAAGTCCGGCTGGGGATGGAACGCATTCCTCAAAGAGGCAGACCAGGGAATAGGGCTGAAATTCCCGCGCTGGGCCCGGATCTGGGTCACTTGGGGAATTCCAATCCTGTTCATTCTGGTCTTCATCAAGGGATATATCGACATCCTGGTCCATTAACCGCTCTGGCGGGTACGTCTTCTGTGCCCGCCCCGCGCTCTTCTCTCTTTCTCAAATTTGACAGATAGATACCCATGGATTACACTCGGTCGTTATGCAACAACGAGAATCTCTATCTTCCCGCATGGGATTCATCCTGCTCTCGGCAGGATGTGCCATCGGGTTGGGGAACGTCTGGCGCTTCCCCTTCATCACTGGCAAATACGGTGGCGCCACGTTCGTCCTGATCTACCTGGTCTTCCTTGCCATCTTCGGACTTCCGATCATGGTCATGGAGTTCGCCATCGGAAGGGCAAGCCGCAAGACCATGGGCGAGGCCTACCGGGAATTGGAACCCAAAGGAAGCTACTGGCACTTGATCGGTCCGGTCTCCATCGCCAACAGCTACATCCTGATGATGTACTACACTACCATCACCGGCTGGCTGCTCTCCTACTTCTGGCAATATCTGACAGGGAAGATGACCAATCTGACGGGCGCGGCGGTCACCGCCCATTTCAACGAGATGCTCGCCCATCCCCTCTCCATGGCACTGTGGATGGCGCTGTCCATCATCCTGGGGTTCCTCATCGGTAGTGGAGGGCTCCAAAAAGGAGTCGAGTCGGTCACCAAGAAGATGATGGTCGTACTGCTTGTCCTGATTGTCGTCCTCGCCATCCATTCGATCCTGCTGCCCGGAGGCAAAGAGGGCCTTGCCTTCTACCTGAAGCCGAGTCTCAGGCACATCCAGGAAGCAGGAATGTTCGACGTGGTCTTCGCCGCCATGAGCCAGGCCTTCTTCACCCTTTCCATCGGTATGGGTTCCATGACCATCTTCGGCTCGTACATCGGCAAAGACCACTCGCTGACCGGCGAGTCAATCCATGTCATCATCCTGGACACCTTCGTCGCCCTAGCCAGCGGTCTGATCATTTTCCCCGCCTGTTCTGCCTTCGGGATCGAGGTCAACGCAGGCCCGCCCTTGCTGTTCATCTCAATGCCCAACATCTTCTCGAAGATGGCAGGCGGCCGTTTCTGGGGCACCCTCTTCTTCCTGTTCATGAGCTTCGCCGCCATGAGTACCGTCATCGCCGTGCTGGAGAACATCACCAGCTACTGGATTGACCGCAGGGGAATGCGTCGCGGACGAGTCTGCCTGGTCAACACAATCCTGCTGATCCTGCTCTCGCTCCCCTGCGTCCTTGGATTCAATGTGCTTTCCGGAGTCCATCCCCTCGGAGCAGGAAGCGGGGTGCTCGACCTTGAGGATTTCATCGTCTCCAGCACGCTGCTTCCCCTAGGCAGCCTGTTGCTCTGCATGTTCTGCACCCGCCATATCGGCTGGGGGTGGAAGGCCTTCATCGAAGAGGCCGACGCAGGAGAAGGTCTACGGTTCCCAAAGTGGGCGCGAGCCTGGGTAACCTGGGGTATCCCCATTCTTTTTATCATTGTCTTTATAAAAGGTTACATCGACATATTGGTACATTGACAGGCATTTTGTAATTTCTTAGTATTCAGTAGGATTGAAGAGGAGGGCCTCTGTGGCCAAAGAAGAAGCTATTGAAGTGGAAGGCATCGTGAAGGAAGCTCTTCCAAACACAATGTTCCGGGTGGAGTTGGAGAACAACCACATCATTCTCGCATTCCTTTCGGGAAAGATGCGCAAGCATTTTATCAAGATTGTACCGGGAGACAAGGTGCGCGTGGAACTCTCTCCATATGACCTCACCAAAGGCCGCATTACCTTCCGCGAACGATAAGACAGAACAACCCGATACCCCGGTTCGGGGCGTTGTGGATGAAAGTTGCAAAATCTCATCAAGAAAGAGGAAACAATATGAAGAATCTTGATCTGACCAAGTATGGTATCACTGGTACCACCGAAGTCGTGTACAACCCTTCGTATGAAGAGCTGTTCAAGGAAGAGACCAAACCGGGTCTGACTGGCTATGACGTCGGCCGGGTCAGCGAGCTTGGTGCTGTCGATGTCTTCACCGGCATCTACACCGGCCGTTCTCCAAAAGACAAGTTCATTGTCATGGACGAGAATTCGAAGGACACCGTCTGGTGGACCACTCCCGAGTACAAGAACGACAACCATCCGGCCTCCCAAGCTGCTTGGGACGCTTGCAAGAAGCTTGCCCTGAAAGAGCTGTCCGACAAGAAGCTGTACGTCGTCGATGGATTCTGCGGCGCCAACAAGGATACCAGAATGGCTGTCCGCTTCATCATGGAAGTCGCCTGGCAGGCTCATTTCGTGAAGAACATGTTCATCCGCCCGACCGCTGAGGAACAGGCCAACTTCAAGCCTGATTTCATCGTCTACAACGCCTCCAAGGCCAAGGTCGACAACTACAAGGAACTCGGACTGAACTCCGAGACCGCCGTCCTCTTCAACATCACCAGCCACGAGCAGGTCATCCTGAACACCTGGTATGGTGGCGAGATGAAGAAAGGCATGTTCTCCATGATGAACTACTTCCTGCCGCTGAAGGGCATCGCCAGCATGCACTGCTCTGCCAACACCGACATGGAAGGCAAGAACACCGCCATCTTCTTTGGCCTTTCCGGCACTGGCAAGACCACTCTTTCCACCGACCCGAAGCGCCTCCTGATTGGCGATGACGAGCATGGCTGGGACGACAACGGCGTCTTCAACCTCGAGGGTGGCTGCTACGCCAAGGTCATCAACCTGGACAAGGAAGCCGAGCCGGACATCTACGGCGCCATCAAGCGCGACGCCCTGCTGGAGAACGTCACCATCGACGAGAACGGCAAGCTGGACTTCACCGACAAGAGCGTCACCGAGAACACTCGTGTCTCTTACCCGATCGACCATATCGAGAAGATTGTCAAGCCAATCAGCCACGGACCTGCCGCCAAGAACGTCATCTTCCTCAGCGCTGATGCGTTCGGCGTCCTTCCGCCGGTCAGCATTCTGACCCCGGAGCAGACCAAGTACTACTTCCTCTCCGGCTTCACCGCCAAGCTGGCTGGAACCGAGCGCGGCATCACCGAGCCGACTCCGACCTTCTCCGCATGCTTCGGCCAGGCGTTCCTCGAACTGCACCCGACCAAGTACGCTGAGGAACTGGTCAAGAAGATGGAGAAGAACCACGCCAAGGCCTATCTGGTCAACACCGGCTGGAACGGCACCGGCAAGCGCATCTCCATCAAGGATACCCGTGGCATCATCGACGCCATCCTCAATGGCGAAGTCCTGAAAGCCCCGACCAAGAAGCTGCCGTACTTCGATTTCGAAGTCCCCACTTCCCTTCCCGGCGTCAATCCGGAAATCCTGGATCCCCGCGACACCTACAAGGATCCTGCCGAGTGGGACAAGAAGGCAAAAGACCTCGCCCAGAGATTCGTCAAGAATTTCGTCAAGTACGAGGGCAACGCCGCCGGCAAGGCTCTGGTCGCCGCTGGTCCGAAGGCCTGAGAGGAGCAATCCTACAGACAAGTGGAGGTTGGGAAACCAACCTCCATTTTTTGTCCCTGAACAAACAGGAAATATGTTTTAGAAATTGTCAATCTTTCTCTTTCAGAATAATCCAGAGCGCTCCGCTGCCACCGTATCGGGCCTTGGGGCTGGCGTATTCCCGGACACAGGGACTGCCATGGAGCACGCTTTCCACCATCTCCTTCACCACGGGAATTCCATCCTGGCTGTGGATGCCCTTGCCGGTGATGATGCAGATTTTGAGGACACCATGCTCCCAACTGTCAGCCAGGAACCGGAGCGTGGCGGCTTCGGCCTCCTCCGCCGTCATTCCGTGCATATCCTTGGTGACCAAGGGGAGCATCGCCCGAAGTTGCCCGATGGTGAAGGAAGAACGATTCGACTCGCGCTTGTCCACCTTCGACTGCTCGATTGCGTCACGTTCGTCATGTCCGTCAGACCAACTCTTGTACAGGTTGGCGAAAGGAGAAGGTTGGAAATCCTCTGTCGTTTTCTTTTCCGGGACCTGCTCGGCCCCTCCCTTCTCGGAAGGTTGCGTGCTCTTGGCCTGGTAGAACTGCTCAAGCAGCTCGCCAAAGCTCTTTCCCGAAGCCTTTACCCCGCTGGAGGGGGAAGAATGTACGGAATCCGATACCGGGAGAGCATCCTTCTGACCAGGCGGAAGCTCCTGGTGCGCCACATCGGTCATCATTACATGGATGCCGTTGCCAGCCCATTTCACACCATTTTCGGTCAATTGCCGGCGCATCGCCGCGTGCTTGTCCTCCGCCTGTGCTTGTATTGGCTTCTCAGGAACGGGTGGAGGCGCCACCACCTTCACCTCAGGCTTCTTGGGAAGCGACCTACCCTCATATTGGGCGAGCAAGTCGCCGAAACTCTTTCCGGAAGAAGAGACGGAAGACTTCTCCATCGGCTTTCCGAGTGACGGCTTCTTGGACTGTGGTGTGGATTTGGCTGGTGCCGACCGCTGGGGCCTACCCTCGAACTGGGAAAGAATCGAACCGAAATCCTTGGTCTGCTTATAGGGAGCGCTTTTCTTGATCTCGACTTTTTTCGGCTTGCTCTTCTTGGGAGCGATGCCTTGGCTCTCCTCCCACTCTGCAAAGATGTCAGCGAAGGAACGGGTATCCTCCACGCGGCTTCTCACATCGTCGCCTTTGGATACGGAAGCGACATCCTCGCCCGCTTCAAACGCGGCGAGGATATCTCCGAAGTCGGCGTCTTTCTGATAGCCGCCGACAACGGGTTCCTGATTCCTGCGCACAACTTTCCGGGACTTGCCAGCAGGGGAAACGGAGATGCTCGTCACCTTCTCTTTCAGGTTGATGCCAGAAAAGGGACGAAAGGCCTCATCCTCCTTCTTTACAGCAGAAGTCTGCTGGTGCTTGCGTTTCCGTGCCACCCTTAGACTTCCCTCACATCCAAAATCTCACTGACCAGTGGCTTGAGGATGTCGATGACCTTCTGGACGGAGGCGCCCTGCACCTTGATTGTCAAGATTGAGGTCGACGGGTCGTTGCCCATGAAGGTGCCGAAGGTGATGATATCGATGCCTTCTTTGGCGAAAGCCGTGGCGATGCTCGCAATCGTGCCGATCTTGTCCTGTACCAGGAAGGAGACACGGACGCCGAAATGGCGAGCGCCAAACAGCTCGAGCAGAATCTTGAACATGTCGCTCTTGCTGACGATGCCGATCAGTCTGCCGTCTTCGAGGACCGGCAGGCAGGAAAGATCCTGGTCCACCATCAGCCTCGCCGCCTCCTCGACGGTAGTGTCCTTGGTGATGGTGACGACGTCCTTGCTCATCAGCTGCTTGACGGTCAGCTTGGACAACAGGTAGGCCATCTCGTGGATCGAGAGACTCGAGGCAGGAGACGGAGTCGCATACAGGATATCTTTCTCGCTGATGATGCCCACCAGCTTGCGTTCTTTGTTCAGAACGGGAAGGCGATGGACCTTCTCCTTCTTCATCAAGGCAGAAGCCTCTGCAATCGACATCTCCGGCGTAGCAGTTACCGGGTTGCGGGTCATTCTTCTTTCGATAATCATTCCGATGCTCCCTTAGTCAAATGTATAACGAAATTGTGCGATTCGACCACTCATTTTTCTATCACCCGCCAAGATAGGCACTTCTGACCCGTTCATTGGCCAAAAGCTCCGAACTCTTGTCGGCAAGCACGATTTTCCCGTTCTCCATCACGTACCCGTTCGTCGAATACTTCAGCGCCATACGGGCATTCTGCTCGACGACGAAGACCGTGACCTTGCGCTCCTCATTGATCAGCTTGATCTTGTCAAAGATATCGCGTACGACCAGCGGGGCAAGACCGAGACCCGGCTCGTCTAGGAGAAGCAACTTCGGATCGGACATCAGCGCGCGGCTGATCGCCATCATCTGCTGCTCGCCACCGGAAAGACTGCGGGTCTTCTGTTTGCGGCGTGCCCCGAGGATCGGGAAGAAATCGTACATCTCTTCCTTGCGTTTCTGGATTACCCGCTCGTCGTCCACCAGAAAGGCCCCCATGTCAAGGTTTTCCTCGACCGTCATGCCGGAGAAGACACGACGTCCTTCCGGGACAAGGGATATGCCTTTGGCGGCGATCTTGTCGGTGGTGATGCGCTTGTGGTGGGGCCATTCGCTGTCGGCAATCGGCTCTCCCTTATAAGAAATCGAACCGCTTACCAGCGGCTCCTGGCCGACAATGGACTTGAGAAGCGTCGACTTGCCGGCACCGTTGGCGCCAATCAGGCAGACGATGTCGCCTTCGGCCACATGCATGCTCACATGCTGCAACGCCTTGATATTGCCATAGCTGACGCCGATATCGTTGATGGTAAGCAAATCACTCATTCCTCGTCCTCCTTGCCCAGATAGGCCTCGATGACCTGGGGATCGTGCTTGATGTCGTTCGGAGTACCGCATGCGATTTTCTGGCCATAGTTCAGCACGGTGATGTTGTCACAGATCTGCATGACAAGGCGCATGTCGTGCTCGATCAAGACGACCGTCACACCCAGATTGCGGATGCGAAGGATGGTCTTCATCAAGTCTTCGGTCTCGTTCGGGTTCATGCCCGCCGCAGGCTCGTCCAAGAAGAGCAGTTTCGGGTCGCTCGCCATGGCGCGGGCGATTTCCAGCTCGCGCTGCTGCCCATAGGGCAGGTTCTTGGCAGCCTCGTACTCGAACGGGGCCAGGTTGAAGAATTCCATCCACTTGCGGGTACGCTCGTACAGCTCCTCCGTCTCGTCTTTCATCCTCACATAGCTTCTGACGGCGTTGGCGAACCGCCCGGAGAACGGACTCTTCCCTGTCTTGAAATGGCATCCGACCATGATGTTCTCGCCAACCGTCAGCTCCTTGAACAGACGGATGTTCTGAAAGGTGCGGGCGATACCCAGACGGCAGATCTTGTAGGCGGGCCATCCGGTGATATCCTTATCCTCGCCATTGACCTTGAAGAAGACCTTGCCCTTGGTAGGGGTATCCAAACCGGTCATATTGTTGAAGCAGGTCGTCTTGCCAGCGCCATTCGGGCCGATCAGGCCGGTAATCAGGCCCTCTTCAACCTCAAAATCCACATTGCTGACGGCAATGATGCCGCCAAACTCACGGGTCAACCCCTCTGTATGCAGCAAATTCATTTGGCAGCCTCCCTCGATCTCCTTAAGGCGTTGTTCTGACGTCCAAGAATGCCCTGCGGCCGGCAAATCATCATGACAACCAGGATCAAGCCGAACAGGATCTGCTTGAACTGCGGTGGAAGCACGCTGGTCAATCCCAGCATCTTCGGCAGGTAGTCGATGACCTCAATGATGAAGGCACCGAAAATGGCCGCCTTGAAGTTGCCCATACCGCCGAGAACGACCATGCAGAGCACCATGACGCTGAGCATGAAGGTATAGGTCGAAGGCATGACGCTGAGAATCAGCTCCGCTTGCAGGGAACCGGCAAGGCCCGCGACACCCGCGCCAAGCATGAAGGCCGCGACCTTGTACTTGGTCACGTTGATGCCATTGGACGCGGCGGCGATCTCGTCCTCGCGGATGGCCTCCATTGCCCTTCCCATACGGCTTCTCGCCAAGCGTTCGAAGAGCAGATAGCAGACCAACACCCAGATGGCGCAGAAAATCAGGTACTGCCAGTTCCGGGAACGAGGATTGATGGCGAAGCCGAAAATCTTGACCATGGGGATGCGCTGCACACCGTTGGGACCGTTGGTCAGGCTCATCCAGTTGATCAGGATGTTGCGTACGATCTCGCCGAAGCCGAGGGTGGCGATACAGAGGTAGTCGCCCTTCAGCCTCAGGGTAGGCAGGCCGATGATCAGCCCGAACAGGGCGGAAAGCCCGATTGAGACCGGAAGCGTCGCCCAGAAGTTCCAGCCGCACTTGACGGACAGCAGGGCGGTAGCGTAACTGCCGATGGCGAAGAAACCCGCCTGGCAGAGACTCAGCATGCCAGTATATCCGGTGATGACGTTCTGTCCCATAGCGAGCAACGAATAAATGGCGGTATAGATGAAAATCAAGATAATGAAATTGAACATCTCACACCTTCTCCTTCTCGGCCTTTCCGAGGATGCCTTCCGGCTTGACCAGAAGGATGATGATCAGGGCGACGAAGGCGATTGTGTCGCGCATGCCAGTGGGAATGCCGAGGATGGCGACGCCAAAGGTCTCCAAGAGACCGAGAATCACACCGCCAAGCATGGCGCCGGGAATGTTGCCGATGCCGCCGATAACGGCCGCGACAAATGCCTTGGTACCCGTCATCGTGCCCATGGTCGGATAGCAGGTGAAGTCCAAGGCGATCAGGATGCCGCCACAGGCAGCCAAGGCGGAGCCAATGGCGAAGGTCAGGGAAATGACGTGGTCGCTGTTGATACCCATCAGCCTCGCCGTATCCTGGTCAAGGCTAGTGGCGCGCATGGCCTTGCCCATGCGGGTCTTGGCCACGTACAGTTGCATGGCCACCATCATGATCACGGTGACAACCAGAATCAGAATCTGGTGGGGAGTGACGCTGACTCCTCCGAAGGAGATTGCCTGGTCCTCAAATGGCTTCGGGAAGCGGCGGCTCTGGGTGCCCCACAACCAAGCGGCGGTGTTGGACAGGATGAACGAGACGCCGATTGCCGAAAGCAGGGGGGCGAGGCGGGTAGCCTTGCGTAGCGGCTTGTAGGCGATGCGCTCGGTCAGCATGCCCAGGCATGCGCAGAAGACCATGCTCACCACCATCGCGATGAAGAAGGCAACGGTAGGCCAAAGTCCGAAATCCTGGCTCCCACGCAATGCGTTGAAGGTGAAAAGCCCGATGTAGGCACCGACCATCAGGATGTCGCCGTGGGCGAAGTTGATGAATCCCAGAATGCCATACACCATGGTATAGCCGAGGGCAATCAGCGCGTAGGTCCCCCCCAACGTCACACCATTGATAAAGTGTTGGAAAAACTCAGCGAATGACAAAGTCGTACGCTCCTTTCAAACAAGTATAGAAAAAGCAAATTTCTGCTGACAGTATAATATGGAAAAGGAGCCAGTGTGTAGCATCACACCGGCTCCCTGGGAATCGCACAAGGCAGCCAGCCTTATTCGATCTTTACTAGCTTACCGTTGGCATCAACGCCATAGGTACCCTGATAGGTCTCGGAAGCACGGTCGTTACCCTCGACCTTGTAGACACCCTCGTAGGCGACGAGGTCACCATTTGGCTGGAAGTTCATGGTGCCGTTGACACCCTGGAAATCCTTGGTGGCCGCAATCTCGTTGCGGACGGTCGTGCGGTTGAACTTGCCCTCCTTCTCATACGCTCTCTCCAAAGCCGCGATGATGATGTTGGTCGCGTCGTAGGAGTTGTGGGCGAATGCGTCAGGGGCGATGTTGTACTTCTGGGTGTACGTCTCTTCGAACTTGGTCTTCAGCGGGCTGTCCGTGCTCTCAGGAGAGGCAATGTAGAGGACTCCATGGGTATTGTTGTTGGACAGTTCGTGGACCTGCGGGTTGGAGAAACCATCGCCGGAAAGGAACGGCTTGTTGATGCCGAGCTCCTTGGCCTGGACCAGAATCTGAGCAATCTCGACAGTGTAGTTCGGGATGTAGATTGCCTCGACATCAGCATCTCTGAGTCTGGTGAGCTGGGTTCTGAAGTCCTTGTCGCCAACCTGGCAGGTTTCCTCAGCGGTGACCTTTCCGCCATCAGCCTCGAAGGCGGCCTTCATGCCGTCGCGCAAACCGACGGAGTAGTCGTTCATGGCGTACAGGATGCCCAGCTTCTTGTAACCGAGCACTTCGGCGAAATACTTGCCGGCAACCTCGCCCTGCAGACCATCGCTGACGGTGGTACGGAAGACGTAGGTCTTGTCCTTGGTGATGTCCTTGTGGGAGGCAGAGCCGGAAATCATCGCCAGCTTCACGTCCTCGCAGTAGTCACCGACGGTGAAAGCCGGACCGGTGAACACCGGTCCCTGCAGGACTGCAATCTTATCGGAGGTGTCCAGTTTCTGAATGGAAGCAAGAGCCTTCTCCTGGGAACCCTCGGAATCCTCTACGACAAGCGTAATGTCGAGCTTGTGGTTGGGGTCAGCATTGTACTCCTCGAGGGCAAGCTGGTCCGCCTGCAACTGAAGAATACCGTAACTGGAGTTGTCGCCGGTAAGGGGGCCAATGAATCCAATCTTGACGCTAGGTTTCTTAGAGGATGACGCACCGGACGATGCCGCAGGGGCAGGTTCAGCGCTTCCGTTCGCAAACAGGGATCCACATGCCAAGAGCAATGCGGCGCCTGCTGCCATCGCAAAAGTGTGCTTTCTCATTCTGGAACCTCCATATAGTTCAAATGATTGGAAATAGTTTATACACAAATGGGAATATTTATTCAATACGCATTCGGCATTTTTTGCTAAAATCTTTTGATGTTTATGATAATTGCCTGTATATGAACAAGTTATTGATACGAGTATAACGAGAAAACGCAAAAAATACCCGCTTTTTCGCCTGTTTGTTTAGGAAAAGGCACTCCCTCTTTCCAGCCCGTTTTCCTATGCCTGCACGATGCCATAAGTCCAGTAGTTCACAAATTTTCCGGCGAGTGGTACATTGAGCAGGTCCCTGGAAAAGGGATCTTGTGAGGGAGAATAGCATATGGCCAAGAAGAATGGTTTCTTTGGGGAATTCAAGCAGTTCATCACCAAAGGTAATGTTATGGATATGGCTGTCGGTGTCATCATGGGCGCCGCTTTTACCGCCATTGTCAATTCCATGGTCAAGGACATCCTGACCCCGGTGCTCAGCCTGTTCCTTGGCAAGATCAACTTCGCCGACCTGAAGCTCGTCATCAAACCAGCTGAGGGAGACATGGCCGAGGTCGCCATCGCCTACGGAAACTTCATCCAGGCAATCATCAACTTCATCCTGATCGCCATCGTAATCTTCTGCATCGTCCGTTGGGTCAACAGAGTCCGTGCGCTTGCGGAGGAGAATAAGAAGAAAGAGGCCGTAGCAGCCCCTGCTCCCGCTCCAGCGCCCGCTCCGGATGTGGTGTTGCTGACCGAAATCCGCGACCTGCTGAAAAAACAGAACTGACGGACAAGCGTCTCGACCCGAGCATCCTGCCCCACGGCGGGATGTTTTCTTATCAGGGAGGTGTAAGGCATGACGAACTGGCTGATTCGCCACATGGTGAAGGACTCGAAGAAAACGGAGGATCCTGCGGTACGCGCCGCCTACGGACGGCTTGGATCGCTGACGGGCATCGTGGTCAACTGCCTGCTCTCTGCCACCAAGATCATCGCGGGCGTGATCAGCGGATCCCTCGCGATCGTCGCCGACGGCGTCAACAACCTGGGCGACGCCTCTGGCGCCATCGTCAGCCTGATCACTACCCACATGGCGGCCAAGCCGGTCGATGAGGAGCATCCCTTCGGGCATGGGCGCATGGAGTACATCGGCTCCCTGGTAATCGGCGGCATCATCATCCTTGCCGGCTACCGTCTCCTGGAAGACGGCGTCAAAGGAGTCCTCCACCCCTCCGAGCTGAAAGCCAGCACCGTCATCGTCGCGATCCTCTCCCTTTCCATCGCCATGAAGGGATGGCTCTACCACTTCTACAAGACACTGGCGAGAATCATCCACTCCGAACCGCTTGCGGCGGAGGCGAAGGACAGCATCAGCGACATCTTCGGCACAATCGCCATCTTCATCAGCATCGTTCTGCAGATGCTCAAGGGGTGGAGCGTCGATAGCTGGATGAGCATCATCGTCGCCCTTCTGGTCTTGAAAACCGGTATCGAGGTCTGCCACGACACCATCGACACCCTGCTTGGCAAGGAGCCGGACAAGGAACTGGTCAGGCAGTTGGAGGAAAAACTGCTTTCCTACCCGGAAATCCATGGCGTGCACGACCTGATTGTCCATGACTACGGCCCCGGACGCACCATCGTCACCGTCCATGCCGAGGTCTCGGCTGACAGCAACATCGTCGCCATCCACGAAGTGATCGACCAGGCGGAGCGGGAAATCGGCAAGTCGATGCACCTGATGATCTGCATCCACATGGATCCAACCGTCACCAACGACCCGACCACCAATCGGGTCAAGGAACAGATGCAGGAGTTCTTGAAATCGGTCGACAGCCGCCTCTCCCTTCATGACTTCCGCATGGTTCCCGGCAAGAACGCGATCAACCTGGTCTTCGACTGTCTGCTCCCCCCCAACGGCTACAAGGACGTGAGAGGACTGGAGAAACAGATTGCCGACTACGCCACAAGCTTGGACCAGCGATATCACACCGTTGTCCAATTTGACACAGATTTCGTCTGACGCTTGCTCTCTATCCGATATTTCGATACAGTGGAGGGTACGGTCTGGTAGCTCAGTTGGATAGAGCGACTGCCTCCTAAGCAGTAGGTCGTGCGTTCGACTCGCATCCGGGCCAAGGGGAAGTGCCTCGTAGTTCAACGGGACGCTTCCTTTTTTTTATTTTCCTAGTTTCCAAATCAACAGTAGAGTTTGGAAAGGATGCGACTGCATTCCTGACTCCGCAAGCGGTTCCGGCCACCTCGACAGCGGAGTTGTCCAGGATTCTTGTACCATGGGGGGTGTTGTTTCCCGACCATACCAGCGAATAAGGCACTGGCAATTGGGAATACTACCCCTTACTCGTAGTATTTTCCCTTATTTATAGAGCGATATAAAGGCCAAATCCGTCTGAGACACTAGCTATCCCCTCATAAATGGGTATAATATAAGGGGAAAAGATGGAGACTAAGGGAATGAGAACTTTTAATTACTCAGCTGTCAAGAATCAAAAATGGGATTCCGAGATCCTTGGGCTTATTGCTGCAATCTATAAAGAGGTCGGAAAGCAGGAATTTTACTTGAAGCAGCGCCCGGATGCATTAGAAAAGTTGGTTGAAATCGCAAAAATCCAGAGTACAGAGGCATCCAATGCGATTGAAGGTATTGTTACCACCAATACGCGAATCAGGCAGCTGGTTGAGGGAAAAACTACTCCAAGGAACAGAGACGAGCAGGAAATTGCGGGATATCGTGATGTGCTTTCTATTATTCACGAAAGTTTCGATGCCATTCCATTGTCAAAGAACTATATCCTGCAACTTCATAAGATTATGTACAGCCATATGAATAATCCAATGGCCGGACAGACGAAAAATGTACAGAATTATATCAGTGCGACTTTCCCTGACGGTCATACCGAAATACTTTTTACGCCTTTGGCTCCGTTCGAGACATCGGAAGCATTGGATCGGATCTGTGAAGAGTACAACAAGGTTATCGGCAATATGGAATTGGAGCCATTAATTGCTATTCCGATTTTCATCCACGATTTTCTGTGTATTCACCCGTTTAACGATGGCAATGGAAGAATGAGTCGCTTGCTGACTACGCTGCTCTTGTATCGTAGCGGATTCTATGTTGGAAAATATATCTCCCTGGAGGCAAAGATCGCTAAAAGCAAGGATGAATATTACAACGCATTGAACCGTGCACAGCATGGCTGGCATGAGGGAAACGAGAATGCCGTTCCGTTCATCAAATATCTGCTGGGAACCATTCTGGCTGCGTATAAAGACTTCGGGGACAGATTTGCCATCGTGGAAGAGAAACTTCCTGCCGTTGATATGGTTCGCAAGGCTACTCTGAATAAAATCGGTCGTTTCACGAAGCAGGATATCAGGGAGCTGTGTCCTTCACTGAGCTTGAGTTCTGTAGAGAGCGCACTGCGAAAAATGGTTGCATCCGGTGAACTTACGCGTGAAGGAGTCGGGAAAACAACCTGCTATATTCGCTTGAGATAGTATATGAAATACGGATTATCCACCTTTTCCATTACAGATGGCGTCCTCTCAGGAGATGTGCCGGCCTGGCTATCTTGGGGCTGACGGATTCCATAGAAAGACCAGAGAATCCGATGTAACCCCAGCGGGTATGATGTACAGTACAAGGGGATCGTGGGGCTGATCAGCCTGTACCTGCGGCCGGGAGGCGAGGAACGAGGGAGTGTAGCTCGGATTGCGGCAAAGACGGCAGGAAAGGAGAGATGAAACCATCCTTGAGAACGTCAGGAACCTTTCCGAGCGGTTCCACCTGTCGGCGGAGCAGGCAATGGATGCGTTGGGTATTCCCGCGGATGAACGGGAGCGCATCCGTAGGCTCTTGCAAACCCAATGACGAGCCTTTCAGACCCTAGCGTCCTGCCATGTCGCTTGCATGGCGGGCGGCGGGTTCTCTTCGATGTTGTGCTTACCCACAACCATCCGGAGCGAGCCTTTTTGATGGTCTGACGTGGGTCAGGACCAGCTCGTTGTCCCTCCTTCACCTCCCGGCCATTCAGAAATCATTCTGGAACTGTATTACAGGATGACAAGAAGCATCAAACCAAGGGCGACGGCAACGAGCACAGCCAGAAAGACTTTTCGCCTCAACTTCCGCTGGCGCTCCCTGATTCGCTTCTCGACCGAAGGCCTGGCCGCCCTACGCGCGGCCGCGACGGCCCGCTGTTGCTCGAGACGGGCCTTGCGTTCCTCCTCGGCCCTGAGCTTCGCCTCGTTCTGCTGATGTTTGGCAATGCAGGCGCTGTCGGGAATCATGCCATCGGCGTGGCTGAACTCGTCGTAATAGCTTTGCTGGCAATCGGGGCAGAGATAGCAACGCTTGAGCAGCCCCCCTTCGGTCAGCTTGCACACCACCATCTCGTGAGGATCCTGGTAGACCACCGGCTTACGCAGCAATTTCTCCCAGAAACTCTGCTTGACCGCCTGCGGGCCCTTCTCGTAGAAGGAATGACCAAGACGAATGATGCGCTCGCTCAGTCCTCTGTCCTGGGTGACCAGAAGGACGTTCTCGTTCTGCCCGATCCGGGAGAAGAGTTTGACCAGATGGTCGTCGGCGATACCGTCGCTACCGGTATCCCCGATACGGACATAGCCCTGCCTGCAAAGCCATCGGATCAGATCCGGGCGGATGGTGGCCCGCACCCTGACATCCCTGTCCTTCTCCGGGTTGTCCTTCAGACCGTGGAGTTCCTCCATGGTCTTTTCCAGGATAATCAGCTTCTGCTTTCTTCTGCGGAGAATCGGCCTGACGTCCGCCACGAAGCGGAGGAACCAGTCCATCTGGATGATGGGTGCGGTGTCGATGTAAATCTCGTCGAAATCCCGCAGCAGCTCATCCAACTTCTTCCCATATTCGGGATCCGCGCTTTTGAAACGGTCCAGCTGGTGGAGCTTGCAGGCGATTACCTCGCGGAGCAGGTCCACCAGATCTGCCGGCACCTTCTCGGTGTCGAACCCGACGGAACGGATGATGGTGAGAACCTCCTGTGGAGCAAGGTTGAACTCGCCCGCAAGGTTGTCAAGATAGGCGTCCGAGTGCAGCATCGGTGTGCGCGGTGGACGCCGGCGCTCTCTGAAAAAACGTGCCATGGCGCTCAGCTTTTATCCTTCTGTCGTTTCTTCTCGATAATCGCGATGACCTCGTCAAGCGGCACCGATTTGGCAGTTGCCTCATCCCGCTTGTATTGGTTCGGCAGGGCATAGTTCTCCCCTCCGCACTTCACGTAATAGCCATAGCGTCCATGGGCGATCGTGACCGGGTTTCCCTCGAAGAGACCAATCGTGGCAATCGGGCTGGCCGCGCTCGCCGTGGAAGTCGCGCGAGCGGAGGCAGGCCGTTTCTTGCCTCGCACGAAGGGTTTCTTTTCCTCGGCAAGCAACGACAAAGCCTGCTCGAGCGTGATGGTAAAGAGCTCCTGGTCATGGTCTTTCCTGTTCAGGTTGCGGAACTGGTGGTTGCAACCCACGTAGGGACCGAACTTGCCGACCGTCGCAAATACTTCCTGACCCTGACTGTCCTGCCCCAATACGCGGGGCAGGGAAAGGTACTTGGAGGCAAAAGCCGGGTCATGCCTTTCCTCCTCGCTCGCCCAAGAGGGCACACTGGCGTTCTTCTGGTCACGGCTCCAATAGGGGCCGAACTTCCCGCTACGCAGCGTGATTCCATCGCCGATTTCCTCATTCTGGCTGGCGGTCTTGGTCTCCTTGCCCTTGGAAAGCAAGTCCTTGACCATCTGGTCGGTTACCGTACCCGGCATCCATTCGCTCGGAATGGAGATGTACTCGGGCTTATCCTCCCCTTCCGTCTGCTTGGTCACGAAACACCCATAGGGACCAAGGCAAATCGGGTTCTCCTCGGAAATCTGTGGCAGGCGGAGTTTACGGGAATCCTTCCCTGGAACCGGTTTCGCGGCCTTGATGAAAGCCTCAAGCCCGTCCGCCCCCTCGAAGAAGCTCCGCAGAAAAGTCAGCTCGTCCTCGCTCGCAGTGGCGATCTGGTCGAGCCCCTCCTCCATGTGCTTGGTGAAATCATAGTCGATGAACTTGCCGAAGGAATCCTCCAGATACTGGCAGACACCGTATCCGACGAAGGTCGGCGCCAAGGCTCCGCTCTGTTTCTCGACGTAGGAACGGTCAAGCAACGTCTTGATGATGGTAGCGTAGGTGCTTGGGCGGCCAATACCTCTGTCCTCCATCTCCTTGACCAGGCTGGCTTCAGTGTAACGAGGCCTCGGCCTGGTCTGGTGGGATTCCTCGGCCAGCCCGGCAAGCCGCTCCGTCTCCCCTACCTCAAGGGACGGTAACAGCGTCTGCTGGTCGTCGCGAGCGGCGTTCGGATCGTCGATATCCTCGACATAGACCTTCAGGTATCCGGGGAAAACCACTTGGGTGCCGCTGGCGCAGAACAGAGCGTCGTCGGCCTTGATGGAGACGGTGGTGGTCGCCTTCTGCGCGTTTGCCATCTGGGACGCCAGCGTCCGTTTCCAAATCATGCCATACAGGGCAAGCTCACGGCCGGAAAGACCGGTCTCCTCCGGACGCCGGAAAGGCGTAACCGGACGAATGGCCTCGTGGGCCTCCTGCGCCCCGGCGGTGTGAGTCTTGAAAACCCTTGGGCTTGGGGAAAGGAAAGAGGCCCCATACAGCTCCTCGACCTGCCCTCGTGCCGCCTGGGTCCCCTCTTTGGAAAGGGAAATGCTGTCGGTACGCATATAGGTGATAAAACCGTTTTCGTAGAGGATTTGCGCCGTCGCCATCACCTGGCTGGCGCTCATGTGCAGCTTGCGGATGCCTTCCTGTTGCAAGGTGCTGGTGGTGAATGGGGCGTACGGACTGCTGGAAAACGGCTTCTTCTGGATATCGACGACCTGGTACGTGGCCTGTCTCAACCGCTCGACGAGCTGTTTGGCTCCTTCCTCGTCCAGGCGCAGGCTCTTTTTCCCCTTGTACGCTCCGGTGACCGAGTCGAAATCCTTGCTTGAGGCAAGGTTCTGGTCCCCGACACGGACCAAGCGGGCATCGTACGGTTGACCGCCAGCGCTGAGCAGATGCGCCAAAGCGTCAAAGTACGTATTGGTCTCGAACTGGATGCGCTCCCGCTCCCGGTCGACAGTCAGCTTCAAGCCGACGGACTGGACACGCCCCGCGGAAAGCTTTTTCTGGGCCAGCTTGGTGCAAATCAGCGGGGAAAGGGTATAGCCGTACAAACGGTCGACCACACGCCTCGCCTCCTGCGCCCGCACCAGATTCCCGTCCAGCGGACGACCATGGTCGAGGGCGGAAAGAATCGCAGGTCTGGTAATCTCGTGGAAGACCATGCGGCGATAGGGTACCTTCGGCTTGAGCACCTGCAGAAGATGCCAGCTGATTGCCTCTCCCTCGCGGTCCTCATCAGTCGCCAGCAAGAGCTCGTCGCTTTTGGCCAGCTCGCTCTTCAGTTCCTTGATCAGGGGCTGCTTCCCCGGGACGATCTCATACTCAGGCTGGTAGGTGCCTGGCTCGATTCCCATCGATTTCTCAGGCAAATCGCGGATATGCCCCTTGCTGGCTATGACCGTATAGTTCTTCGGGAGGAATTTCCCGATGGTCTGTGCTTTGGTTGGAGACTCGACAATCACCAACGTCTTCTTTGGCTGTTCCATGATTGGACCCACCTTCCTCAGAGTATTCGCTCCACAGAAATAGCCAAGCGAAAAAACTTTGTCAACCGCGCGACGGGAACGAGGAACCCCCCTCTACTATGTAGAGGAGGCCTGAAAAAAATTTTTCCGTGTACCTTATATATAGGGCTTATTCCTCGGGAACACAGAAGGCGCCGTCCCAACGGTCGTCCGGGTTCTTGAAGATTCCGGTGGCCGCCAATCCGCTCCCCTTGGTGGAGAAAAGCACGCAACGCCGCCCTTCCTCATCGACAATCAGCTTGTAGTAACTGGTTGTCGTGAAAGTGAAGCTCATCGCCTTGGTCTTCAGGATATCGGTCACCCCGCTGGCGTCCTGCTCGATCGCTTCCACCCTGAACTTGCTCGGCTTGAAATTGGTGGTATTGAAAATGACCGAGTTGGCCCGGTAGACCTCAGCGGAAGGGTCCTCGTACTTGGTCCAGCTATCGGAGATAGGCATGGGACTGACCACCCGCAGACCCAGCTCCGGCAACTCGCTCTGGATGACCATCCCCTCCGGCCGGTCGTCCAAGACGTAATGGATCATCGTGCACCGTCCCTTGTTGTCGTCCCCGGTCGTGTTGATCCACCGGTAGGAGCCGCTCCAGGTGCCGGTCGTCCCCCTCAGGGCGATGGCATCCAAGTCATGGTTGTCGGCGTCTCGGGCGGCGATAATCAGGGTATAGTCCCGGTTGGAGAAAAGCGGCTTGTCGTTGCTGCCGATCGAGTGGGAAAGGACGGTACCATCTACCCGCGCCATCGCCTCGCCATCGGCATACAAGTCATAATGGACTGCTCCGGGAACCTCGCTCCAGCTTACCAGGAACTGGTTGGGATAGCTTTTCTCAATCGAGGCCTGCATGGAAAAAAGAGCGCCCATCGAGCATGCGAGGGCAAGGAAGAGAAAGAAACGTCTCATGGAAAACTCCTTGCCGGCACTGTAGCATATCATTGCCATCGACTCAAGAAACGGCTACTGTGGTGCCATGCGAACCACACTTGTCTCCTGCTGTTACGAGAAAGGCAATTTCAGCTACCCACTGGGAGCACTCTGCATCCAGGAGGCCTTGGGTGGCGACGTCAAGCTGGAAAACCATTTCCTCTCCGAGGACCCCAGGAGGGCGGCCCGACAGACCAAGGGGGATGCCATAGGAATCTCCGTCTACCTCTGGAACCGGGCGTGGTTCGACCAGTTCGTCCAGGAACTGACCCAGATCCACCCCAACGTAGTGCTCTTCGCTGGCGGCCCGGAGGTGACCGCCAACCCCAAGAGTTTCGACCTGCGTGTCTACTCCTTCCTCTCCCTCGGCGAGGGCGAAGAGAGCGTCCCCAAGGCGCTGGAAATGGTCGGCCGTGGCGCGGCGCCCGCTGGCATCCAGGGCATCGTCACCAGAGGTGGCAACCTCACCTACGCCTGCCCGGAGGATGTAGAGACACTGGGAAGCGTGATTCTCGACCACAAGGCCGACCCGTTTCTCGCCAGCTCGGGCTCGGTGCTCTGGGAGCTGACCCGAGGCTGTCCCTTCCACTGCGCCTTCTGTTTCGAGAGCAAGGGCGTCCGTAGCGTCCGCCACTTCCCGATGGAGCGGATCGAGCGGGAGCTGGACTACCTGCTCGCCCACCATGTCCGGGACATCTTCGTGCTGGATCCCACCTTCAACATGGATAAGGAACGGACCAAGGAGCTGCTCCAGCTCTTCATCAGGAAGGCCAAGAAGGTCCATTTCACCTTCGAGAACCGGGCAGAGCTGCTGGATGAGGAGCTGATCAGGCTCTTCAGCCAACTCGACTGCGCCCTGCAGATCGGCATGCAATCCTCCAACCCCAAGGCACTGGCGGCAATCGACCGGCGCATGCAGGTGGACAAATTCCAAAAGAACGTGCACCTGCTTTCCAACAGCGGTATTACGTTCGGCCTGGACTTGATCATCGGCCTGCCAGGAGACACCCTGGAGGGGTTCTCCAAAAGCCTTGACGACGCAATCAGCTTTCAACCGAGCAACATCGATATCTTCCTGCTCAGCCTGTTGCCGGGTACCAGGCTGGGAGATGAAGCGTCGGAAAAGGAGATGCGCTGGGACCATGCGTCCCCCTACCTTCTCATCGAGAGCAGGAGCATGGACAAAGAGGCGATCAGAAAGGCACTGTTGATGAAGCAAGGATGCGACCTCTTCTATACCAAAGGGCAAGCCTGGGCCTGGATGGGTCTCTTTTGCAAAATCAGCGGTGTCGCGGCCCACCAGCTTCTGCATGACTTCGCCCTGTTTGCGAAAGGACGGGAGACGGAGGAAATCTACGAGCTGCAGGACCAGTTCGTCAGGCAGGTGCTGAAGCAAACAGGAAAACGCGCCTACAGCAAGCTGCTGACCAGCTACATGGAGCTCTACCAGGGAATCGCCTACCTCCTGGAAACGGGAGACACCCCGGTGGTCGAGCTTTTCTGGGAGCCAAACGAGCTCAGCCAACTTGAGGAGCTCGACCCTGACCAGTTCCTCAGACGTTATCCTTCCAAGCATCAGATGCTGGCCATCATCCAGGAAGAAGACGGTAGCCTCTTCTTTGAACCACAGGTATAATTGGCCTATGCGCGAACTTCTTCTAGCCACCTGCCTGCTTCTCGCGGGCTGCACGGTGACCCAACAGCTCTCGATCAGGCAGGCAGACGGCGAGCATGTCGCCACCAGTTATGTGCGGACCGAGCCGTTCTTCGTCGATGTGGCGAAAGACTTCGACACGTTCAGCGACCCGGACGACCCGGAAATTTCCGTCGACCGGCTGATGGAGGAGATGGCGGAGAGTTTCCGAGGGGGAAGCGGAGTCGACAACCTCGAGCTCGAAAAAGTCGGCGAGCGGAGCTACATGCTCTTCTTCACCTTTCACGACATCCAAGGTCTCGTCGAAGCGCTGGGAGGGAGCCCCGGCCAGGATATCCTGACCCTGAAGGACCAGACCTTGAATCTTCACCTCTCGATTGACAACTATCCGGAATTGGAGAAAATCGTACCAATCCTCTCCAGCGACGACTTCCAACCCTTCGGTCCCCGGTTCAACCAAGGCATCAGCGAGGAAGAATACCTGGACATGCTCTCGTTCATGCTGGGAGACGAAGCTCCCGAAGCAGTGAGGACGAGTTCCTTCACCATCAAAATCGACACCCCGAAACCAATCGCTTCCGTGTCGAATATGCAGAAGGAAAGCGCATATACTGCATCATTTACCTTCCCGCTGATTGATGTACTGTTATTGCAGCACCCGATTGACGCCTCGGTCAGCTGGAACTGAAATGGTCATCATCCAACCTCTGATCCCTCTGCTCCTTGAGTTCTTTCAGCCGCTTGGGGTGGAAATCTCCGTATAGGAGATGATGTCGGCGAACACGTCGTCGTAGTCGAACAGCTGTTTCTCCGCAATATCCCTATCATGCATTCTCCCTCCCTGCACAGACGCCCACGAGCTCAAGGACGTCGGAATTTCGTTCGATCGTACTTCCATTGTCTGTACGCGACATGCCGTTTTGTCAAACAGCCTGAATCTTCGTCCCTTCAACGGCCAGATACGAAAAAGGACCGCCTTCACAGCAGTCCTTTCGTCCGCTCTTTTCTGGTGGGCTCTTATTTGTTGAACAGGAAGTGCATGACGTCCCCATCCTGCACCACGTACTCCTTGCCCTCGGAGCGGAGCTTACCCGCCTCGCGGATCTTCTCCTCGCTACCATAGGCGAAGAGGTCCTCGCAACTGTAGACCTCGGCCCTGATGAACCCCTTCTGGAAGTCGGTATGGATGATGCCGGCTGTCTCCGGAGCTTTCATCCCAGCACGGAACGTCCAAGCGCGATCCTCGTCCGGACCAGCGGTGAAGAAGGTCCTCAGGCCCATGATGTGGTAGGCGCTGCGGATCAGACGGTTCAAACCGGACTCCGCAAGACCAATCGACTCCAAGAAATCCTTGCGGTCGGCGGGGTTGTCCAGTTGGGAAATCTCGCTCTCCGTCTTGCCGCTGAGCACCACTACGTCGGAATGCTCGCTGGCGGCGATTTCCTGGACGACCTTGGTATACTCGTTGCCAGAGACAACATGCTCGTCATCGGTGTTGCAGACATAGATGACCGGCTTCATGGTAATCAGGTGCAGGTCATAGAGCAGGTCTTTCTGCTCATCGGTCAGATTCATCACCCGGACAGCCTTGCCATCCTCCAGCTGCTTCTTCACCTGTTCCATCAATGGCAGGTAGACACTCATCTTCTTCTTCAAGTCACCCTGGGCGGTGCGAGCCAGCTTCACGTCCTTGGCCATGCGGTTGGTCACCGTCTCCAAGTCCGCCAGAGCCAGCTCGGTGTTGATTGTATCGATATCGCTTGCGGGGTCGATCTTGTTGTTGACATGGATGACATCGGGATCCTCGAAGCAACGCACAACATGTGCGATGACCCCCACCTCTCGGATGTTGGCCAGGAACTGGTTGCCAAGCCCCTCGCCCTTGCTGGCGCCTTTGACAAGACCGGCGATATCGACGAACTCGAACGTGGCGGGAATCAACCGCTGCGGCGGGATGATTTCCTTGATCCGATCCAGTCTCGCATCGGGCACATTGACGATACCGACATTCGGATTAATCGTGCAGAACGGATAATTGGCGATTTCCGCGGGAGCTGCCGTAATCGCAGAGAAAATAGTCGACTTACCAACGTTGGGAAGGCCGACGATACCACAATTCAGACCCATGAGCCACCTCTTGAAAACATATTGCGAGGCCATACTACCACAATCACCCTTTCGGGACAATTGCCAGTTTCAAAAGCAGTTACGAACTGATTCCCTTTTACCGGAAAAGAGGATACAGTTGCGGCATGTACGAAACCAAGCCTGAGCCCCAAAGGGCTTTGCTCTTCACGCTCCTCTTTCAGGGGGACGACCAGGCGTTGACCGCCCTTGCCACCCAAGAGCTGGACAGTCTGGTCGAAAGCATCGATGTCGTTCCGGTCAGCCATGAGACAATCACCATCCGGGAAATCAACCCCGCCACCCTGATCGGCAAGGGGAAAGTGGCGGAAATCGCCGAGGAAATCGACGCTACCGGAGCAGACCTGGTCATCTTCAACCAAGCGGTCAAGCCGCGTGTCCAACGCAACCTGGAAGTGGCGTGGGGCATCCCCGTCATCGACCGGGAAGAGGTGATCCTGCGAATCTTCGCCGCCAGGGCTCGCACCAAAGAGGCGAAGCTGCAGGTCGAGCTTGCCAGACTCTGCTACCTGCGTCCCCGTTTGGCCGGACGGGAAGGCCAGCTTTCCCAGCAGCGTGGCGGAGGCTTCAGCAACCGCGGCCAAGGCGAGACCCAGCTGGAAATCGACCAGCGACGCATCGCCGAGAAAATCACCAAGTTGCAGCAACGGCTCCAAGAGGTCGATAAGGAGCGGGCACAGCAGACCCGAAGCCGTGCCCAAAGCCCGATTCCCCACGTTGCCATCATCGGCTACACCAACAGCGGCAAATCAACCCTGCTGAACCACTTCAGCCAAGGAGCGACGCTTGCCGAGGACAAGCTTTTCGCCACCCTCGACCCGACTACCCGTCTGGTGAAGATTAGCGGAGGAGAAAGCTTTCTCCTGACCGACACGGTCGGCTTTGTCAGCAACTTGCCTACCACCCTCGTCGACTCCTTCAAAAGCACCCTGGAAGAAGCGCTCGACGCCGACCTGCTGATCCTGGTCTCGGACGCCTCGCACCCAAGCATACTGGCCTGTTATCAGACCACGCTGCAGGTTCTTGAGGAGCTTGGGGCGCAGGACAAACCGCGCATCCTCTTCATCAACAAGATGGACAAGGAGCACGACGAATTCTCCACCATCAGGCTCTCCTCTCTGGAAACCCATGTGGTCACGGGCTCGCTCCTCACAGGAGATGGCATCCCCCAGCTGGAGAGGGAAATCAGCAACCTGCTTCACGAACTCTCTCCCACCTGGAGCTGCACAATCCCCGAAGACCGTTACGACCTGGTAGCCAGGCTGCGTCGCGAAGCGCAGATCCTCAGCATCGAGTACTCGGGCACGGGAGTGCGCGCCACGGTCAGGGTCCGAAACCCGCAACTCGCGCAAATGCTCATTCCTTTCCTGAACCATACCGTGTAACATGGAACGGACAAGGGGCACCCATGGAATTTGACTTTTACACAAACGACAAGATCTCGGCTTTGGAGGCACGGGCCAAGGCGCAGGAAATCTGTTTCGGTCCCTACTGCTTTCAGGCGGCCTACGCCTTGCTGAAGCTCGGCATCCTGGAGAAGGTCGGCGATAGCGGCGAAGGGGGAATCACGCAAGAGGAACTCTCTGGACAATGTCATGTCTCCCCCTATGGAATCGGCGTCCTGACCGAGATGGGCCTCGCGCTGGGAATCCTGAAGCTTGCGCCAAATGAAAGCGCGCGCCACTTCACCCTCGGCAAGGTAGGCTATTTCTTCTTGGAAGACGGCCTGACCAAGGCAAACCTGGACTTCATGCAGGACATCTGCTGGCCGGGAGCCGACAAGCTGGTCGATTCCATCAAGCGGGAAAGACCCGAAGGACTCAAGGCTTTCGGGAACCAGTGGCACACCATTTACGAAGCCCTTTCCCACCTCCCTCCGAAGGCACAGAAAAGCTGGTTCGGCTTCGACCATTACTACAGCGACCACATCATGCCCGAAGCGCTCCCTATTGTCTTCTCCCGCCCGGTCGGACGGTTGTTCGATATCGGTGGCAATACCGCCAAATGGGCGCTTCGTTGCTGCACCTACGACCCCAAGGTACAGGTCACCATCATCGACCTTCCCGGACAGGTCGACATGGCCCGTAAGAACGTGGAACAGGCTGGGTACGCCGAACGCGTCGACTACGAGGTCTGCAATGTGCTGGACCCGGAGACCACATTTCCGCAGGGAGCGGACGTGGTATGGATGAGCCAGTTCCTTGACTGCTTCAGCCAGGGAGAAATCACGAGGATCATCCGCAAGGTAGCCTCGGCGGCAAAAGCCGAGACCCGGATTTTCGTGCTGGAACCATTACTCGATGAACAAAAATACCGTGCCTCGACCTTCACTCTACAGGCGACAAGCCTCTATTTTGCCACCATGGCCAATGGAAATAGCAGAATGTACAACTATCAGGACATCGTTACTGCCATCGAACGGGGTGGAGTCAAGCTCTCCTGCTGCCACCACAACCTTGGTGTCTTCAGCTACTCGCTCATGGAATTCACGCCATGTTGAAACGGAGAATCTATCTCGAAAGCTCTTTCAAATGGGCTCCAGGCATGGACGGCGCGGCATGGAAGCGTTGGGTCGCAGGCGAAGGGAAGATTCCGTTCAGCAAGGAGAATCCCCCTATGGAATACCTGAACGCCAAAAGCCTCAGACGGATGAACCAGATGATCCGTATGACCACCCACGCCCTTCACGCCATGCTCCCGCTTGCCGAGGATTCCATGCTTTTTTTCATTTCCTCAATCGGCGAGGCCGACCAGCAGTTCGCGCTCGAGCGCGAGTACCACGTGGAAAAGGAAATCCATCCCGCCACATTCTCTTATTCGGTATTCAACGCCCCGATGGCCATGGCAACCATCCTGCTGAAGCAGGACAGGCCCTATTCCTGCATGTTCGGCAGCCATAACGAAGTGAAAAGCGGATTCCTCACCGCGATAGCCCCGCTGGTCAGTGGCCGGCGGGATGAAGTGGTCATCATCATCTGCGAGGAAGCGATTCCCGACGAGTATGTCGCCATCCACCAGGGTGGAGGAACCGAACCGTTCGTCTACGCGCTCAAACTGACCAGCCGGGCTACGGAACGGGAACTGGATGCGGGATTCCTCGATGCGCTGACTACGGAAGAAGGACTGCTGAAGACATTGATTGGCAAGGGATGGATATGAGACGGTTGGGCTTTCTGTATCGGACCATCGCCAAACCATTGAGTTTCGTACTGTTCGGCCTCGGAGCCGTACCCATAGGGCTCGGCGTGCTTCCCGTGCTTTTCCTGCTTGTTCACCCCAAAAGTCGTTTCCAGCAGGTAGGCAGGAGGTTCGTCTCGCTCCTCATGCGGCTCTTTTCCGGCTTCCTCATCCTCACCGGACAGATTTCCGTCAAAGCCGACCGCAAGGCACTGTCCGCCTACCACGGTATGATCATCGCACCGAACCACCCCTCCCTCCTCGACGTGGTGCTTCTCTACGGATTGTTGCCTGGTGCCTCATGCGTCGTCCGCTCGGGGCTCGGTCACTCATGGGTCGGCACCATCATCAACCTCCTCTACATCAAGAACGACGACGTCCCGGAGGAGATGGTGGACGCGGTCAAGGAGTGTATCGACATGGGTGACAACGTGATCATCTTCCCCGAAGGGACACGCACCAAGGATGCGAGGCACCTCGAGATCAAACGCGGAGTCAGCTATCTCGCCTGCGCGATCAACGCCCCGGTTCTCCCCGTCTCGATCCTCGGCAACGACAAGCGGGGTCTGTGCAAGCATGACCCGATCTGGCGGGTGAATCCTTCCGAACGGTGGTATTACCAGATCGAAGCCCATGAACCGCTGTTCCCCTCAGGCAACAGCCGGGCGGATTCGAAGGCGATGCAGTCCACCCTCGCCGGCATCCTCCAGAAAAGGCTCGACGAGTACGAGCGCGAGCACCTTCATTGAAGTCCGCCCTGTGGCGGCATATCTCTTTGTAAAGGACATGCGTATGAAACAAGCCTTTCTCTTCAGCGGACAGGGAGCACAGTATCCGGGCATGGGACGGGACTATGTCCAAACCTACGACGTATCCAAGGCGATCTTCTCCCTCGCCGATCAAGTGCTCGGCCGGCCCATCTCCAAACTTTGCCTTGAAGGAAGAGAGGAGGAACTCAAACTCACCCACAACACCCAGCCCTGCACATTCACGGTGGACTACGCGATCTTTCAAGCGGCAAGGAAGGAGGGCTATGAGGCAGAGGGATATGCAGGCTTCTCGCTGGGCGAGTATGTCGCCCTTGCCGCGAGCGGCGTCCTTTCGTTCGAAGACGCGCTCAGGCTGGTGCAGTTCCGCGCCGACGCCATGCAGAGCGCCGTGCCCGAGGGAACCGGAGCCATGGCCGCCATCAAGGAATGCCCAGAGGAACTACTGGAAAAAGCCTGCGGCAAGGCAGGTGGAGTCGTGCTGCCAGCCAACTACAACTCACCCAAACAGACCGTGCTCTCCGGTGAGGCGGCAGCCGTGGCAAGGGCGCTCGAATACCTGAAAGAGTACCATGTCCGCGGCGTCCTTCTTCCGGTGAGCGCACCTTTCCACACGCCGCTCCTCGAGAGCGCGAGGAAAGCCTTGGAGGAAGCATTCGCCAAACTCGTGTGGCATGACGCGGCCAAGCCGGTCTACCTGAACGTCGATGCGAGGCCCCATACCGACAAGGAGCAGATCCGGAACCTGGTACTGGAACAGACGACCAGCCCGGTGCTCTGGATGCAGACCATCAGGGCGATGCGGAAAGACGGATTCGACGCGTTTTACGAGATGGGTCCCGGACATACGCTCTCTGGCTTCAACAAGGCGATTCTCAAGGATGATCCAGACGTATGCTTCCGGACGTTCGGCACGGTAGAGGACATGCGGGCCTAGAGCGGCATGTTCCCGTGCGCGGGCCCACGCTGCTTGCCTGCAAGCAGGCGAAAGCCCCTGCAGACCGCTTCCCTCGTCTCATCCGGCATGATCACCTCGTCGACGAACCCATATTCGGCGGCGATGTAGGGATTGCAGAAGTTCTCCTCGTAGGCGGAGATGAAACCCGCCTCATCCTTGCCCGCCGCAATCTCCTTGCGGTGAAGGATCCGTACGGCTCCAGCCGCACCAAGGACCGCAATCTCCGCTCCAGGCCAGGCGTAGACCAGGTCGGCTCCAATCGACTTGCTGCCCAAGGCGATATAGGCACCGCCGTAGGCTTTCCGCAGGATTACCGTCACCTTCGGCATCGTGGAGGCACTGTAGGCGTACAGCACCTTGGCTCCGTGGCGGATAATGCCCTTCCTTTCCATGTCGGGACCCGGAAGAAAGGCCGTCACATCGACCATGGTCAGAAGCGGGATGCCAAAGCAGTCGCAACTCTGGACGAAACGGGCGATCTTCATGCTTGCCCTGTCGTCGATCGCGCCCCCGAGCACCATGCTCTGGCTGGCGACAATGCCGATCGAACGCCCATCAAGACGGGCGAAACCGGTCAGAACATTGCCCGCCCAATCCTTGTGGACCTCCAAGAAACTCTTGGCATCGACAATACAGTCAATCACCCGGCGCATGTCGTAGGCCTTCTTGCCATTGTCCGGCACAATCTCCTCAAGGGAACCCCGCAGCGGCGACTTTGCCGGCACGGGGGGAACCTCCTGGTCCCACGTCTGGGGCAGATAGGCAAGCAAGCGTCTGACCCCCTCAAGGCAGCTCTTCTCATCCTCATAGACGAAATGCGCGACCCCGCTCTCGCCACCGTGCAGGTCGCTGCCGCCAAGTTGCTCGGGAGAGACATCCTCGAACAACACCGACTTGACCACGGCGGGTCCGGTAAGGAACATGCGCGACTGACCCTTGACCATGAAGAGGAAATCGCAGAGGGCCGGGCTGTAGCAGGCCCCTCCTGCGCAGGAACCGAGAATCACGGCAATCTGGGGAATCTTTCCGCTGGCGCGCACGTTTGCCCGGAAGATGTCGCCGTAGCCCGAAAGGCCGACGATGCCCTCGCCGATCCGGGCTCCCCCGCTCTCGTTCAGGGCGATATAGGGGCAACCAGCCTCGAGGGCAAGGTCGATGATATGGGCGATGCGGGAGGCATGGACCTCGCCCACCGAACCTCCGGAAACAGAAAAATCCTCACTGGAGACAAAGACTTGCCGGCCTGCGATGGTACCATAGCCAGTCACCACTCCGTCCCCGGCGGGAGTGTCGGAAAGGTGGGAGCGGCGGAGAGAACCCACCTCATGGAACGATGCGGGATCAAGCAGCATCTCCAGACGCTCGTAGGCGGTATGTCGCCCCTTCTTCTGCGCCTCCATGCGCTCTTTCAGCGCCTTCCTCCGTTCCGCCAATCCCGCCTCGCTCGCTTTCCATCCCGTCATCGTTTCAACCCCTCTTCAGAATCAACGAAGTATTGATGCCTCCAAACGCAAAATTATTACTCATCGCGTAGCCTGTCACCAGCGAGAGCCCGTCCCCCGTGATATAGCCAAGTGGTCCGCACTGCGGGTCTACCGCCTCCAGGTTCAGGTTCGGCGCGAACCATCCCTCATGAAGCATCAGCAACGTCACCCAGGCTTCAATGGCGCCACAGGCGCCGAGGGTATGGCCGATATACCCCTTGATCGTGCTTGCGGCAATCGGACGCTGGAACACGTCATACGTGGCGTTGCTTTCGGCGATATCACCCTCAATCGTGGCAGTGCCATGGGTGTTCACGTAGCCGATCTCGGCGGGATCCACGCCTGAATCCTCGATGGCGAGCCGCATCACCTGCGCCATGGTGTCTCTGTTCGGATGGGTGATATGCACGCCATCGGTATTGGTCGCGAAACCTGCAATCTCCCCATAGATACGAGCACCCCGGGCAAGGGCATGCTCCTTTTCCTCAAGGATCAGGGTACCGGCACCCTCGCCAATCACCAGGCCATCGCGATCCTTGTCATAGGCGCGTGGGGTCCGGGAGGGCTCGTCGTTCATCGTGCTGGCGGCGAACATCGAGTCGAAGACCCCGATGTCGGCAGGGGAAAGCTCTTCAGAACCACCTGCGATCATCAGGTCCTGCTTGCCAGAGGCAATTGTCTCGTAGGCATAACCGATCGACTGGCTGCCACTGGTACAGGCGGTATTGGTGGTGATCAGCCGTCCGGTCAGGCCGTAGTAGACCGAAAGGTTAGCCGCGCAGGTCTGGGGCATTTCCTTGATGTAGGTGGTAGGATTCATCTTTTTCGAGTCCTTGGTCACCAATAGGCCGTAGAAGTCCATCATGGCATCCACATCCCCCGCCGAGGAGCCATAGGCGATACCGGCGCGACCATTCTTCAACATCGGGTCGCCAGCTGCGATGCCAGCCATACGGAGGGCCCGTTCGGTGGCGGTCAGAGCCAGGAGCGCGACGCGCCCCATGCCCCGCACCAGCTTGCGGGGATACTCAGGCAGCTCCTCAGCCACCGGGGCGCAGAGATGGCAGCGCAGGTTCCGGTATTCCTCCAGACTTGAATCCTTGACGACAAAGTTCCTTCGAGCGCGAAGGCTTGCCAGAATCGATTCTGGACCGTTCCCCAAAGGGGTCACTACCCCACCGCCGGTAACCACTACGGTACGCTTCATTCCATTCCTCCATTCACGCTGATCACCTGCCGGGTGATGTAGCCAGCCTCCTCGGAAAGCAAAAACAGGACCAAGGCCGCGACCTCTTCCGGCTTGCCCAGCCGTTTCATCGGCACCAGCTTCAGCAGCTCCTCCATCGGAAGCCCCTTGAGCATCTCGGTGTCGATGATGCCGGGAGCGATGCAGTTGACGGTGATCGAGCGGCTCGCCAGCTCGGCAGCCAGAGCCTTCGAGGCGCCTATCAGGCCCGCCTTCGAGGCGCTGTAGTTGACCTGTCCGCGGTTGCCGACAATTCCACTGATCGAGCTCATCACGACAATCCGGCCCTTGCGCTTGCGACACATCGGCATGACGAGCGGGTGCACGACATTGTAGAAACCGTCCAAATTGGTATGAAGCACCTGGTCCCAGTCGTCACCATCCATCGCTGGGAAGACATTGTCCCTGCATATGCCGGCGTTGCAGACGACCCCCCAAGGGGCGCCATGGTCCTCCAGCCAGCCGTTCAGCGCCTCCTCCGTCCCCTTCCGGTCGGCGATATCGAAACGAAGCAACTCGCAGCTGCCCCCTTCTTCCCGAATCCCGGCCTGTAGCGCCAGGACCCGCTCCTCATGACCACGATAGCACGCGGTCACCCGATAGCCGGCCTTGGCCAGGACTCGGACAATACTGCCGCCAATGCCGCCACTGCTGCCGGTCACAAGAACCTGTTTCTCCATTTTCCTCACCCCAAGAACCCTTCCGGACGCAGGACGGTGTACACCATCAGCGTCGCGTTCGCCACCGTCTCGTCCCCGACCTTCGATTCCCCCACAAAGGAAAACATCGCATCTCCGATGGCGCATTCCTGCCTGATGGTAGTCACAATACGGCTGCCTTGGGAAATCACCGGCCGAAGCACCTTCAGCTTGTCGACCCCTAGGATGAAGCCGACCTTTGGCTTGCCATCCATGCCTCCGCTCATCAGATAGTCATAGGCGCTGATTGTCTGCGCCATCAGCTCAAAACAGACATACCCGGGAATGCCATTGAGATTCCCGTCAAAAAAGAGGTTGGGCCGATCGACCTCCGTCAAGCTCGTCACCTGTCCTTTCTCCCGGTCAAAGCCAAGGATCCCGTCAAGCAGAAGCATGCTCCGCTTGTGCGGCACCAGAAGGGCGACCGATTCCTTTCCCATGATCGGCAGCTTCATTCCTCCACCCCCACGATTACCGAAACGTTGTTCCCGCCAAAGGCAAAGGAGTTGCTCATGCATGCACGCGGCCGGGGATAGCGCTTTCCCTGCTCGACAAACGTGAGAGGTGGCAGGGCGGGGTCCCGCACACCGTCAAAGACATGCGGAGGAAGCATGCCGTGGGCAAGAGTTTCCATGCAAAGAATCGTCTCGATTGCCCCGCTTGCCCCCAGCGTGTGCCCCGTCAGGCTCTTGGTTGAGCTGACAGGCACGCTACAGCCGAAAATCCGGTCGATGGCAAGCGCCTCCATCAGATCATTGGCATGGGTGCCGGTCCCGTGCAGGTTGATGTAGCCGATATCCTCCGGCTCAAGGCTGGCGTCCGATAGGGCGCGGCGCATGCATGCTTCCGCCCCATTTCCTTCGGGATCGGGCCCGGTGATATGATAGGCATCATTCGACTCACCGACGCCAAGCAACACCCAGTCACCCGTTTGAGGGCCGGCTGTGACCGCCAAGGCTCCAAGTCCGGTGCCAAGGGTCACCCCTTTCCGGTTCAGGCTCGAGGGGTTCGTCCCCTCGGTGGCGTAGACCCCAAGGCTGTCGAAACCCATACAGACGACATCGTAGGCAAGGTCATAGCCCACGGCGACCACGGCATCGGCGAAGCCAGCCTCGATCAAGTCACGGGCGCGGGCCAGCATGCCGGCTCCGGTCGAACAAGCGGTGGAAAGCGTCTCGCCGATGCCCTCCAGGTCCCACTCGCCCTGCAGGAAATCCACCGACCACGCGGGACTCTGCCGATACAGGGTATAGCCTTGCGGGAAGGACTGATGGGCGAAATAATACCCCATCGCGGGAGTTGACCACTCGCTCTGGTAGTCGCAGGTGGCGACAAGCAGAGCGACCCGATCCTTTCCATAGCGTTCCCTCAAAGAGGCAACGACGGGCAGGTAGCCCTCCACCAAGGCCTTGCACATGCCCTTGTGGTAGGAACGCTCCGCTTTGTCCTCATAGCGCGCGGGCACGTCGGCGAACAGATAGGACTTGCCGTACACCTGCATGGAGGAGAACGCAGGCTTGCCTGCCAGGACAGCGTGGTAAAGCTCCAGGGGGTCCTGGGCAAGGTTGGTGATGACAAAGGGGTGCGAGAGCGCTATGCGGTCAGGCATCGGGGACCACCACAATCGTATAGGAATACCCTCTCAGCTGGTTGGAGAAAGAGATGCCGGCCTCGCTTTTGTCCACCGTGGCGACGACCCTAGAGCCGTCGGTGAGCGTGCGGCGGATCACTCCATCTTTCTCTTCTTCCGTAAAGGACAGACCCGCCGCGTCGAACAGTTCCTTCAGGGCGTCGGCCCGATAAAAACAGAACTGGAAATCAAAGAAGAAATACTCGGCGGGGAAAGGGACACCGTTGATCGCGCTGGTGGCTTTGGTGATGCTCTCCCCTTCGTAGGAGAGCGTGGCAATCGTGTTCCCCATGGTGGTCATGACCGTCACCGAAATCATGCCGCTGTCGGCACACACATAGGCGTTCAGGTTAAAGGATCGGTCCTTGTAGGAGCCGGCAAGCAGATGCATCGCGTCCACCGTTCCCTCCATGTCATTCGTGGGCAGCAGCGCGACCTGCGCGCCATCGGTCACGTAGACCTTGCCCGCCTGCCGAGTGGAGACACATCCGGCAAGAAGGAGTATCATGGAGAACAAGAGGGCCGAAAGCAGACGATGATTCACGGGAATTCCTCTCCTGCAAACAAGGTACATGAATACTACCTGTATCATGGGCACATGTCAAACAGCACAGTCCTTTCCCGTGTGGAAAAGGCAAAGCGACAGCATATCCTTGCTGAGTCGCTTGCCAAGCAGGCGTTCGCGAAGCTGTGCGCCACCGAACCCTCAGCTCTCTCCATCGGCCATACGGAGGAGGGCAAGCCCTACTGTCCCCAGATTCCCGCGGCGCTTTCCATCTCCCACTCGGAGGGCGAGGTCGTCGTGCTCGTCGGACCGGAGCGCGCCCGACTCGGCATCGACGTCCAGCATGTGGACGAAAGGCGGTCATACCACGAGCTTGCCGAGCGCTTCATCGACCCTGGGCGCGCGGAATGGATCCTAAAGGCGGAGACCCCGTTACGCTTCTGCTATGTCTGGACACGGATGGAGGCGATGATGAAGGCGACGGGCAAGCCGCTTCTCAAGCTGCTTGCCACCCCGGAGCTGGAGGGGCTTCCGCTTGCGAGCTCCTGCTACCGGACAGAGGAAGGCATGTTCGTGCTCAGCGTCTATGGGTGCGAGGTCACGCTTCCTTTCGCCCGTCCACTCTTCGCATGAACAGGGAAAACAGGTAGGCGGTGCAGAGACCGACCGAAACGGCCAGACCGAACAGGCGCACCGGGCGGAACGATGAGAAGGCCAGAGTCCCGAACGAAAGGGCGCTCGTGGCAAACGAGAAGGCGACGGCCACAAAGCTGACCGACCGCTTGCGTTCCTCCATCCCCTTCATCTCCATCATGAACACCACATAGTCCAGTCCGAGCCCCACGGAAAGGACCAAAGCCACCACGGTGAAGAAGTCCACCGCCCCCTCGAAAAGGACCATGCATCCCACCGTCACCATCAGGATCACCAAGGGCGAAAGATGGTAACCGAGCGAGCGCCTGAAGCCGTAGGCGCATCCGAGCAGCAGCACCATCAGGACGAACGAACAGAGCAGGATCCGGAGGATTGTCCCAGTCAGCACGTCGAGCTGGCGCGAGATGTCCCGAGCCGTGTTGAAGAACCAGATTCCCGCATGCTTTCCCGCTATCTCCTCCACCCTCGCCAGATCGGCGTCCAACACCATGACGGCGCTGTAATATCTCCCGTCGATCTCCCCGATCCAGAGCCGGTCGACAAGCTGGCGGGCAACCGGAAGGGACAGCGCGTCATTGACAGTAACCGGAGCGCTGGCCAGCGTTTCCAGCTCAGACCACGCTGCCTGGGCGTCACACCCCAACGCCTCGCACTGCCGGTCGAGCTCGGCCTCGTAGAGCCCGCGCACCAAGGACAGCCGTTCCTGTTGCAACCTGGCGGAGGGCACGAGCATGCTGGTCGCTATCGGCGCGCCAGCTCCCTGGTCTCTCAAGTCGGAGACGAAGGCCTCCTCCCGACAAAGGAGCTCTTCCTCGCTGTCGGCGCTGACAATCGTGTAGGTCGAGGTCGCGTACGGCATGGCTTTGGCGGCCAAGCCCTCGTTGCGTTTCATGCGGTCGCTGACGCTATACAGGCTCGCGAGGTCGTTATGCACCCGGATCCTGGGCACGCACAGGAGGCCGAACAGGGCGGCAAGCAGGACCGCCGCGACGACCATGACCCGGCGTCGCCTTGCCGATGGGTCGCAAGAAGGCACCCGAAAGGATCCGGCATCGACGCCCTTCCGCGCGAAACGGCGGTGGCTGAACAGGACCGGGTACAGGAACATGCTGGTGAAGAACGAGCTTGCCAGGCCCGCCATCGAGAACAGCGCGACCTCCTTCAGAAGGCGGTAGGGGGCGAGCAGCAACAGGGCATAGCAGAGGAATGTGGAAAGGAAGCTGGTACCGATTCCCTTGAAGAGCCGGTTCCGGGTGGCAAGGGAATCCATGCCGTCCTCGTCCCACCAAGCGTGCAGCGCATAGTGGACCGAATAGTCCACGCAGGTACCAATCAGCGTGGTGCCGAAGACCAGCGTCAGCACGTTCATCCCGCCAAAGACCGAGAAGACGCAGGCCATGGCCGAGCAGGTGGCCAGCAGGATGTCCAAAAAAAGCAGGAGGATGACCAAGGGACTGCGGAACAGCCAGACGAACAGCAAGAGGACCAGGGTGAGAGAGATGGAGGTGATGATGAAAAGCTCCCGCTGCGCGCCCATCGAGCTCTCCCAGCTGTGGAAGGGAATACCGCTGAGGGCCACCCGCACTCCCGTCTCCTTCTCCAGTTCCCCACAGCTCCGGAAAACGGAAGCGATATCCCTTTTGTTGTTCATCGCCACCGCTTTTTCGGTCAGCTCTCCCCGCAACATCACATACCAGGAGCCCTCCACTTCCCTTGCCAGCACGCCCTCCTTCGGACTCATGCCGCCCATGGAGGCAAGCTGGGAGACAAGGCTCCTGCCCTCCCTCGCGGCAAGCAGGAATGGATCCTTGTCGATCTGGCTGAGAGACTGCACAGGAAAAGCACCATAGACAAGCGAAAGGGCACTATCGGCCACGTCCTGGTAGCGTCCATTGCGCAATGACTTTTCCGTCTCCTCGTCCAGCAACGCGAACTTCAGCCGGGAAAGCTCGTCATTGAGCTCCGCCACCGAGACCATCGAGCCCGTGGATGCACTTAGGTCAAGGAACGAACCCGTTTCCAGCAACCTGCTCTCCAGAAGCAGGGCGTTTTCCCTGGCCTGCCCGAAATCGGGGGAGATGACGAAGAAGAGCACGGTACGCGAGGAGCGGTCGGAGAATTCGCGCTCGGCGACAACGACATCCCGCATCTCTTCCGAGGTGGGGATCAGGTCGAACAGATTGTTGGTCACGGCAATCGAGGACCGGGCGAGCAACGTAGCGAGGAACAGCAGGAGCAGGACCAGGTGAAAACCCAGCCAGATGAGGAAGGAACGCCTTGCGTTACAGCGAGAAATAGGCGAGCTCGTCATCGCTCAGGCTCCGTCGCTCCATCGAGGAGAAATCATAGCGGATCGAATCCCCGCCCTTCTCGCGCATCAACACGGTCTTGAGCCCGTCGGCTCCCCCGAGCACGAAGGAATCAACAAACGAGGCGACCTCAGCCTGCTTGGGAACCAACGCAAGGGTCCAATCCGCTCCCTCCTTCTGGAAAGAAAGGGAAAAAGCGTCGTCCAAGGCAGCAAGATTGCCGGCAAGCACCATCTCGATGGTCCGGGAAATCTGGGTGAATATCTGGTTGTCGCCGAACTCCATGCGGCTTGTCTTCTGCCCTGGCAGTTGCTGGACGATATACGAAGGACCAACGACCAATACCGACGCATAGGGTTTGCGCATGTTCCAGACGATGCCGCGGGAAGGCTGCAGCAGCATAGTCCCCGTCGAGCGGAACGTCCGATTGACGCCATGAATCCGCTTGGTCTGGGTGAAATCCGCCACCCAAGGGCCGTTGTAGGCCACCGTCTGGTAGGTGGAAACGAACGAAGCATCATCAAACGTCACCGGGTGCCCGAACACCCCGTCGTCCTCCACGTCGAGCGCGGAAAGCGAAGTGGCGCACAAGAAAACCAGTATCACCCACACAGCTTTCATGCCTTATCCTCCAACCGCTTCGTGATGCTCAGGCGGTATGGCTCGGGTAGCTGCATCAGTGCCTTCCCGTCCGAAATCCGGGCCGGCATCTGCTCGCTCATGCCCTTGGTGCACAAAAGGCCGGTCTGCTTGTCCCGCACCTCGTATGCAATCCTGATCAGATACTCCCATTCGCGCAAAACTGCCTTGATCAGGATGGTATCATGCAGGCGGACGGGGTGGATGTACTTGGCCTCATTGCGCACCACGTAGAGCATCAAACCACCTTCGGCAAGCGTCTCATAGGGAATGGAAAGGGCATCCAGCAACGCGGAACGGGCACATTCGAAATAGTCGAAATACCTACCGTTCCAGACGACCCGCATCGGGTCGACATCAAAGAACTCGACTTTTCGCTCCACCGTCACGGAAAACGGATTCATCGGATTCCCTCCTCCCAGAAATCGTAGAAATTCCCCCACTGGTAAGGGTGGCGGCGGCACTCTGCCTCCAAACGCGAGACAAAGTGGCGGGCGACCTGGCGGGAGCCTTCCATGCGGCTCTTCCTGCTGGAGAGGTCAACCGGTGGGTTCGCCCAGACATGCATCTCGAAGCGGTGCTTCCAGCCAAGATCCCTCACCCGCTCAAAGCATACCGAATAGGAGGGCACTCCGACCAGTGCTGCCAGATAGAAGGCGCCGAAGGGAAAGCGCGCCTCCTTCCCCAGGAAGGGGATGGACAGCGACCGCTCGGCATGGGTCATGCTGGTCCGGTCGCCCGCGATGACGACCAGGCCTCCCTCCTGTACCGTTTCCTCCACCTGGGCAATGGTCTCGGGAGTGATGCCACTGGCGTCCACCAGGTGCACCATGCTCTCTGGGTTCACGCGCCGAAGCATCTCGTTGAACTGGCTCGTACCCTTGAAATAGACGAACGAGAGGATTTTGATCCGCTTGCCCAGTCCGGTCTTGCCCTCGGTCGCCAAGCCCCGCATCAGCTCGGCGTTCCCTTGGTGGGAAACGAACAGCATCGCCCCCTTGCCCGACTGAAGCCGCTTGCGCAGGTCGGGCAGGTCGTCGTCAAAAAACACCAGGTCGTCGTAGGAGCATTTGCCCGCCCAGCCTTCGATCTTTTCAATCAACGTCAGGCTGAAGGCGTAGAAGCAACGCCAGCTGCCCCGTTTTCTGCCCATATGGGCAAGGTACGCCTTGGCCGCGTGCCGTTGCCGGGGCGAAGCCAGCCAGTAAAAGAAGCTGACCGGAATGGCGATCAGGCAGAGCAGAGGGTGCGGACACACCTTGAAGAGCATGCACATCATGCCCATGCCGCCAAGCTCCTTCTGTCCGCTCCACCCTCCGGCCATCTATCCCTCCCGCCGGGCGACCAGCCAAGGCAGGCGGATGAGGGCGCCGAAGCAGAGCCTGGCGAAGACCAGGCTGATGCGGATATTGTCCCTGACCATGTGGAAATGGGAGGACCCGCCGACAGGATAGGTGACCTTGACCCCTTCGTTGACGATGGGCACGCGCTTCCAGCGAAGGCGAACCACCACTTCGACATCGAAGCCCATGCGCATGTCCCAGATGCCATGGCTGACAACTTGGCAGGCAGTGGCCACCGGATAGACGCGGAAACCACACAGGACATCCTTGATCTGCTTGTCGCAGGTGACGATCCGGGCGAAGACATTGGAGACCTCGCGCCCTTTTTTCCGCGACTCGGGGACACTCGCGTCATAGATCGGATAGCCGAGAATCAGGCTGGATGGGTGGGCATGGGAAAGCGCGAGGAACCGGGGTACGGCGGAAATGTCGTGCTGCCGGTCGGCATCCAGTTGCAGCACATGGTCCAGTCCCATCGTTTCCGCGACCAGGAGTCCGGCTGAGACCGCGCTTCCCTTTCCTCCATTCCGTTCTTTGGTAACCAAGCGCACGAAAGGAGAAAGCCCGGCGGCTTCCCGTAGCGACTGTTTCGTCTCCGCGTTGCTTCCGTCATCCACGATGATGATGGCCAGACCATAGGGCAAAAGGAGCCTGACCGTCTCCAGGCAGGCGGCGCCATGGTTGTAGACCGGAATCAGGAATCCATACTCAGCCATTACCCACCCTTCCTTTGGCGCAGACCGAACCATCCTCCCTCGAGAACACGAAGACATACTGGCCGGACGCCCCCTTTACGGACAACAGAAGCGGCATCTCCGGCTTGATCGGGGCGGAGAACTTGGACTTCGGCATGGAAAGCAGAAGGAAATCCGGCTCCAGGAAGGTACGGATCACATGGACGACGATGTCGATCTGGGCTACGGCGGGCAGCAGCTTGATGCCGTTGTCGAAATGCCCATCATAGAAAGGAGAACTGGAGGAAACCGTCACCAGAAGGACCACCTTTCCTTCCTCTTGACTCTGCACATGCATGCGCACGCCCTTGTATGTGTCCGACAGCAACTCCATGATATCCTCCCGTCTCCGCTTTCCCATCGTATTGACCGGTATGGCCGCGACAAAACGCCACTTGCGGGGAATGACAATCGGATCGAACCACCTGGCAAGGGCGGTCCTGAGATACTTCAGCCTTCCGGCGGGGCTCATCGGATCCAGGAGCGCGTGCCCCTTCTCGTTCAGCACGACGGCCGCGGCCAGGTACTGCCGCCGGTCGCCGAGCGCCACCACGCTGCAGTCTTTCGCGATGCCCAGCTCCATGATCCTGCCCTCCACCTCGACCAGCGAGATCCGCTTTTCGCCCATCTTGACCACCGAATCGCTCCGGCCCAAAAGGAAAAAGCGTCCGCCGCCAGCCACCTTGACCAGATCATCATGCACATAGGGCCGGCCTCCGTTCACCAGCGGAGAATGAAGCACCAGACGCCCGTCTTCGCCCACATCCCAGCCGATTCCCGGGAAAGGACGCCATGCCTCGTCGGCCTTGCTCTGACGCCAGGCGATGGAGCCGGTCTCCGTCGAACCGTAAATCTCATACGGCCAAGTACCGAAGCGCTCCAGGCACTGACTGGCGATTTCCTTGTCCAGAAGCCCTCCGCTGGTCACAATCATGCCCTCAGAAAGGTTGACGTCCTTGCTTGCCGGATCCGCCAGCACCGCCTTGAGGAACGACGGGGTAGTCATGAATGTGGCATTTCCGAGCCTGCCCATCTGAAAGGTGGTCATGACTCGTTCGCTCTTGAGGACGATGCCACGGATCAGGGAACGGAGCAGGACGGAAAGGAACCCGTAGATATGGTAGGGTGGCACGCTGGTGGCGAATGGCCGCGTGCCGAACTGCTCCGACCAGACACGATAGGCCATGGAGGCCCCTTCCTCCAAGTCCTTCAGTGTATGGAGCACCCGCTCGGGGTGCCCCGTCGAGCCAGAGGTATAAAGGACAATCGGAGCGTCGGCGCGAATGGGAAGCAGGCTGTCCTCGGAGGGACCGGAAAGCAAGGAGGCGATACAGGAAGAACGGCGACCCTCCTCGTCCGCCAGAAGCCATCCGTCCGGACCCGCTATCTCTTGGATGAAGCCATCGGCGACCGAGCCGACAAAACAGGGAATCTGACCCGCTTCCAGCAACGCATAGAGGACACAGAGCGTATTCCAGTAGTCGTCGCTATGCACCAGCCAGTTCTGGTGGGGATGAGTCTTGACATAGCGGAGCACCGCCCCGCTTTCCACAGCAAGATCCGCCATCGTCTTGGAAACACCACCTTTGACCATCAGCACATGGTCTTCCTGCCAAGGATGGCTCGCGAACAGGGAAAGAGAGACCAACTCGCTCATTTGAACAACTCGAGGATTTCCACGCGCTTCTTCTTCCCCATCGAATCCTGGGGGATCTGTGCGACAAAACGCCACTTGCGAGGAATGACAATCGGCTCGAACCACCTGGCAAGGGCAGTCCTGAGATACTTCAGCCTTTCGGCAGGACTCATAGGATCCAACAGTTCATGTCCCCTCTCATTCAACACGACGACCGCTGCCAGGTACTGCCTCCGGTCGCTGAGCGCCACCACGCTGCAATCCTTCGCGATGCCTAGTTCCATGACCCTTCCCTCTACCTCGGCCAGCGAGATCCGCTTTTCCTCGATCTTGACAACCGAATCCTTGCGGCCCAAGAGGAGGAAATGGCCGGCCGGCCGGATTTCCACGAGGTCGCTGGTGACGAAGTCCCGCTTGTTCTCAATGAAAGGAGAGTTCAAAATCAGGCAACCGTCCGCTCCCTTGCGGAAACCGACGTCGAAGAAGGGGCTCCATTCCAGGCTCTTGTTGGACTGCCTCCAGGCGATGCCGCTGGTTTCTGTCGAACCGTAGAGCTCGATTGGCCAGGAGCCGAGCACCCTTTCGGCCTCCGCAGCATCCTTGGGTTGCAAGGCGCCTCCGCTGACGATGACCAGCGGGTCCTTCAGGCCGGCACCGCCGGCAAGGTCTGGATCCTCGATGCAACGCTTGAGGAAAGCGGGCGTGGAAATGAAGGTGACCGGGCTGTCCGTCTGGCTCTGCAATTCCTCTGGCTGCACAATCCGCTCACGGCGGAAGGGAACGCAGATGGTGACCGGCCTCAAGGCGGCAAAGAGGAAACCGAAAATATGGTGGGGGTTCACGCTGCTCACCAGAATCCGTTTTTGCAATTCTTTTCCCCACATGGACATGACAAAGTCGTAATCCAGCTCCATCTCGTAAAGCGTATGCTTGACCGCCTTCGGCTTTCCGGTGGAGCCAGAGGTATACAGGTACAGGATCGTATTCCTTGCGTCGATAGCGTTCCAACCGAGATCGGCGGGAACCGGGGCCTCCAGCAGCTTCCCGATCAAGGTACTGCGCCCGGTCTCGACGTCGCTCAACATGGCGGTATCCTTGTCGAACAGCTCGTCAAGGTATCCAGGAGCGATATTGGCGGTCAGGCAGATGATCTTATGGCACTGGCAGAGCGCCGCGAAGGCGACCGCGAAATACCAGAAGTCGTCGCTATGCAGGATCCAACGGGGCTTGTCGCTCGTTTCCACGAAGGCTTTCACCTTCGCCACATCCTCGACATAGTCCTTCCAGTAGAGGAACTTGTGGTCGCTCCACCGGCCCGAATAGCAGACAATCATGTCATCCGGCCTGCTGTCACGCTGCGTCTCGGAGAGCAGGATCGTCTTATTCCATCGCGCGTTCACCATCTTCCGCACCATCCATTCTCCCCCGAAGAGGATACCCATCAGTATATAGGAAAGCACGCCGTTATACAGCGCCCACCAGCCTGCGTTGTCCGCAACGACCGTGATGAGCGACAGCGTGAAGTTCAGCACAAAGAATCCGATCCATACCTTGGTCACCTGTCTGCAATAACGCTGTACCGCGGCCTGGTTGGCGGAAAAGGTAAGATGACGGTCGCCCAGCGTGGCAAACCTCCAGACGATGGAGAAGCCTCCCGCCAGGGAACCGCTGAAGACAATGAAAAGCATCGTGGAGACCAGAAGCGGATACAGCTGGAGCACCAGGTCGCTGTGCAGAAGCAGCAGGCAAAGTCCGGCGGCAAGCAGGAACAGTGGAAAGATCAACGAGCGGAGCCCGTTCATGCCGGAGTGCCGGTCCGAGGCAAGGAACACAGCCCCTGCGAACGCGAACAGGCAGAGCGAAAAAATCCTCGTCGGCACGTGGTACACGACGAGGCATAGGAACACAATGACGGGATACAGGCATGCGACAAGGGAAGCGAGTATCTTGACCACCCGTCGCATCGCATCTCCTCAGGCCTGCTTGTCCCTTGGACACAGCAGGTCAAGCACATCGCGCACGGTGCGGATGCTACGGAACATGCCAGCATCCACCTTGGCAGGCAGATACTCCTTGTATTTGACAATCAGGTCGGCGGCGTCGATCGAATCCAAATCGAAATCCTCGACCAGATTGGAATCAAGGGAAACCTTCTCCTTGTCGATGCCGAAGTCGGTGGAAAGCGCCTCCTTCAACGATTCATACAGCTCATCACGGGTCATCATTTCGATTCGTTCCTCTTTTCGGTAATATACTGGGCAAGCGTGTCGACACTCTTGAAATATTTCTTGTTGTCCTCGTTCTCTGCCGAGAAAGTCACGCCGTATTTCTTCTTGATGGCGATGCCGAGCTCCAGCGCGTCGATGGAATCCAGCTCCAATCCTTCTCCGAACAGCGCCTCATCGTCCGCGATATCCTCGACCTTCACATCCTCCAGATCCAAGGACGAGATGATCAGCTGTTTCAGCTCCTGCTTCAACGTATCCATAGTCCTCCTTCATATCTTACGGCATTATAAGGGCTTCCCTATGGTGAATCAACTCCCGGAGAACACCCAGTGGATGGAAGGGTTTCCTGCAGGGGATTTGGCCATCCGTTGGAGAGGGACCAAGGATTGCCAGCCTTCGCAGGCAAGTCGGGAAACCTGCGATATCCGAAATTATCATTTTCATTTTTTGCGGTCGACAGAACTACCGGGCTTTCCTATTGACAGTAAGAAATATGATTGTGTTCAAAGACATTTTCCGGTATAGTGTTGGGTGGCTCTATGCCTTCGCATGGAAATGGAATGTATGAAAGGAAGCGGCTATGCAGAAAAGGTTGGGTGTGCTTGTACTACTTCTCTCGATTGCGCTTCCTTGTTTTGCCATTGACGCCGTCCAGACCAAGCGAGGAGATGTCTACTACGGCAAAGTCTACGATGAGGGCACCACCGTCAACCTCACCCACCCCAACGGGTGGACCGAACAGTTCGACACCCGAGAAGTAACCATCACCCGTAACCTGAAGCCCCCCACTCCCAAGACGCCCCAGACGGAAGGCAATTTCGAAATCATCGAAGGCGCCGCCCTGAAGACCCCGATCAACCTGGACAATTTCCGCAAGGGAATGCTGGTCTCGCTCAACCTGAACAAATGGAGAGTCCTCTCCGAGGCGCCGGGGGTGTTGAACGTCTCATACGAGAAAGCACAGATTTCCCTCCGCCTGAAGATTTGCTACGGCACCCAAAGCTACTGGTACGAATATGTCGAAAGCAATGGACTGCAGGCCATGCCGACGCTTGGCCGCATCCAGCAGAACTACTACCAGCTGATCCACCAGCTGGAGCGCCAGCTGCAGATCTACTATTGAACCCGTTATTTCCGGATAAACCGCTCCTCGTCCTCCGGTTCTTCCGTCGAGACATACCGTTCGACTGTCATACTTCTCGCGAAGTTCCGCTAGCGCCGCATCATTCCGGACGCGTGGTGCGCGTCCAATGCCTTCTGGTCACGCCAGCTGTCAATCAAAAGGACCGTCTCCGGGGCGGCCAGGGGAACGAATAGGCATATCGTAGATTTCCTTCCTCCGAGCGTACCGCGGCGGCGATACCGCTTTTCGCCATCTCCTCGGCAAATTTTCTGGCACTGCCGTTGGTGCCCGTATAGTACAGATTGACTGTAAGGCTCATGTATCCTCTCCTGTATGGGACCATGCTCTTTGACATGTATGGACGTACTTAGCAAAAGGGAGCATCCCGTCGCCTCACGGGACACTCCCTTGCCTAGCCAGAAAAGAAGGAACTCAGAACAGATAGGTGGCACCGATACCGCCTTCCATGTCGAAGTTCACATCCGGCCGGAACTCCAAGCCGGGACCGAGCTCGACGAAGAAGGACCATGGGGCCTTCGGGAAGGTATAGTTCAGCCGGAACGGAGCAAAAGCGCCAAGGTAGAACTTGTCGTCATCAAAAGCGAAGCCGGCATCACCCACAGCACCAATCGTCCAGGCCCATTCGCCCGGGGTCCAGTCATCCCACTGCATGATCTGGAAGTTGACGCCACCTTCTCCGGCTACCCATCCTCCATTCAGCAGGCCGAAGTTGCCAGCCGCAATTACGTCAAACTTGTCCATCTTGTACTGCATGGTGACACCGGTAACGGAACCAAGCCGCACGCCGACGCCCCACTGGGTCTTGGCGTTTCCCTTCGTTCCGGTAGCGAACACCGGAGCCGTTGCCATCGCCGCGACCACGGCGGCGCATGCGAATGCTTTCTTCATAGGTAGTTCCTCTCCCTCCTCGCAAGATGTATCTCTTGCGTTCTGCCCCTACCGTATCACCTATTTCCAAACAAATCCATACCATTTGTCGGGAAACTTGCCAACGGTCGACAATCCTCCACACCTCTTTCCCGAAACGCATGCATCTGGGTAAGATTCCACAAGAGGTTGCTATGGACAAACAACTAACTTGGAGATCTCTGGTAATCGGATTGCTTGGGCTTCTGGTCATCACCGCGAGCAGCATGTATGTCGCCCTTCGCATGGGCGCCCTTCCATGGCCGACCATCTTCGTCACCGTGGTCAGCATGGCGGCTCTCAAGCGTTGCAAAGGTAGCACGATTCAGGAAATCAACTGCACCCATACCATCATGAGCGCGGGAGCCATGGTGGCGGGCGGTCTCGCTTTCACCCTCCCCGGACTCTGGATGCTGGAACCGGGCAGCCAGCTTTCCCCAATTTCCATGGTCGCCTTCACCATGGTCGGCGTGGTGCTTGGAACCCTTTTCACCAGCCTGTTCCGCAAGCGCCTCATCGAGGAAGAGCCTCTTCCCTATCCGATGGGGGTCGCCGCCTGCGAGACGTTAAAGGCCGGCATGGCCGGAGGACGGGATGCCGTCGTGCTGTTCCTCGCACTGGTCCTGGCTGCGCTTTATACCGCCCTGCGCGACGGAGCGGGCATTCTGCCCCAAGTCTTCGTCCTTTTCGCAGGCAGCGCCACCTTGGCGCCCTTGATGCTCTACAACAGCCCGATGGCGCTGGGCATCGGCGCCATCATAGGCCCCGTCCTTGCCGGAGTCTGGCTGCTCGGCATGGTGCTCGGCCACTACCTGATCGTCCCGATCGGCCTTTCCACGGGGCTCTTCTCCGACATGGCTGTCGCCACCGCGTTCCGCACCAATCTCGGTATCGGACTGATGATCGGCACCGGTCTGGGCGTCTTGGCCAAAGCCGCTTTCGACTTGGCCAAACGGCTCAAGAACGCGAAGAAGCGCGAAGGCCGGCTCTCCCGCCAGGCGGTCCTGGCCATGGGCATGGCGGTCCTCGCCTGCGTCATCGTCCTTTCCGTGTTCACCGAGGTGTCCTTTCTCCAAGGTATCGTGTTGGTTGTGGGCGTCTTCTTCGCCACCTATCTTTCCAGCATGCTGACCGGACAGACGGGGGTGAACCCGATGGAAATCTTCGGCATGCTGGTGCTGTTGATCATCCATCTGTTCTTCAAGAACTCGCTCTCCGCCTCGTTCACCATCGCCGCGGTCACCGCGGTCGCCTGCGGACTCGCAGGGGACGTGATGAACGACCTGAAGAGTGGATATCTGCTGGGAGCCGACCCCAGACAACAGCTGATCGGAGAGGGAATCGGCGGCATGGTCGGAGCCGCGGTCTCCGTCTTCGCCCTGCTTGCCATCAAGCAGGCCTTTGGCGCCTTCGGCACCTCGGAGCTCCCCGCCCCGCAGGCTGCGGCAGTCAGTGCCATGGCAGGCGGCCTGAAGGATGTACCCGCCTTCGCCATCGGCTGCGTCGCCGGCATGTTGCTGTTCCTTGCCAAGGTACCCACCGCCACTCTGGGCCTAGGAGTCTACCTGGACACCCCGATCAGCGCGATCATGGGTCTTGGCGCCCTTGTCAGCTTTATCCTGAACAAGACGACCGGAAAAAAGTTCGGTCAAGAGGCGACCGGACGCTATGTCGGACTGGTTTCCAGCGGTTTTCTAGGCGGCGAGGGTGTCACCGGAGTTCTGATCGCCCTCGTCAGCATGCTCCGCTGAACCGGCTCTCAGTAAAGCTTTATCATTTCCCTTTCGAGAATCTGGATCCACCGCGGATAGTTGCGGTGGATTTTGTTTTTCACGGGATTGGCGTCCAGATTCTTGCTGTCCAGGTATTCGTACCAGTATCCGGAGGGGGTGTAGCAGATACGGATGGTGACCCACCAGCTCGCGCCCTTGGAGAGACGGCAATACAGTTCTCCGGGACGTTCTTCATCCACCACCCAGCGATGGGCGGAAAGGGCCAGGAGCATGGCACGCCGGAACTTGTTCATGTCAATCGGCGTGGAAACCGAAAGACCGTCAACCACCTCGAAATTTCCCTTGCGTGCGACATCCTTCCGGGTTGGGGGGACAAACAGGGAAACGTCATCCACACTGTCCGCGCCCATCTCTTCCGTCACACCGTCATCGTAGGTGATGACGACCCTCCCTTGGTCCTGGATGACCGTCCCGTAGAGGACTTTGCCCTGTTTTGTCACCAAGGCATCAAGAGCGAACGCCCGTTGCAGGGTAGCGAGTGACAGAACCGATAGAACGACAAACACCTTTAGCTTTCTTCGCATAGAGGTTATTGTAGCACATTGCAAACCAAGATGCTTTCCATTATCGTTTTTCCGAGAGGCATACCAATGGCATTACCACTTTCCCTTTATGGGCTTTCCCCTGAAGATCTCGTCAAGGTTCTTGAGCTTCCCCGCTCCTTCGAGGGCAAGCAGATCCACCGCTGGCTGGCCAAGGGGGTGACCGACTTCCAGGAAATGAGCGACCTCTCCAAGACCGAGCGGGAGCGGCTTGCCGGCCTGATGCCGAAGGCCGTATCGAGCGAGGTGGTCGACCAGCATACCGATAGCGATGGCTCCACCAAACTGGCGCTCAGACTCTACGATGGTTCCCTGGTAGAATGCGTCATGCTGGAGAACGGCAAGGGCGAGCACACCGCATGCCTTTCCAGCCAGGTGGGATGCGCCCAGCACTGCGCGTTCTGCCGGACCGGGACCATGGGGCTGGAGCGCAATCTGGCTACCGAGGAAATCATCGAGCAGTTCATCCACCTGAGCAAAATCGAGCCGGCAAGCCATATCGTCTTCATGGGAATGGGAGAGCCGCTTGCAAACCTGGACAACGTGTTGCGCGCCATCGCCTACTTCCACGACAAGGAGACCTTCAACCTCTCGCTACGCCGCATCACCATCAGCACCAGCGGTGTCGTCCCGGGAATCAGACGGCTTGCGGCGACCAACCTGCCGCTACGTCTCGCCGTCAGTCTGGTGTCTGCCGACGACAGGCAGAGAGACGAGCTGATGCCGGTCAACAGGACCTTTCCCCTCGCCGACCTGAAACGGGCGCTCCAGGAATACCAGCAGGGAGGCGGCAAACGCTTCACCTTCGAGTACTGCATGCTCAGCAAAACCAACACCACCGAGAGCTCGGCAAAGAAGCTGGCTGCCTACATCAGAGGCCTGGATGTAATCGTCAATCTGATTCCCTATAACGAGGCCGCCGAACTCCCATGGAGCCGTCCCGACGAGAAGGAAATCGGGAAATTCTGCCACTACCTGGACATGTTCGGCGTGAAATACACCATCCGCTACAGCAAGGGGCGCGGAGTCAATGGCGCCTGCGGGCAACTTGCTACCAAGACCAAGGAAAAGGCAGGAGCCGACCAATGAAAAAAAGGCCCCGGGTGTCACCCGAGACCTCGATTACCTCCGTATCCTGGCTCAGGCCAAGGATCCCATCGGATCCCACGGCTTGAGCTCAATCGGCTTCTGGGCGAGCATTTCCCGCTCCTGTGCAGTCAGATATTTCTTGTTGACCACCACTTGGTAGGTGAACTCGCTGAACCAGTCGTCGGTCATGACAAAGAAGCCCTTGTCCCCGACATCTTCGCCCCAGCTATTCTCCACCTTCCAGCGGTTCGGCTTCCCGTTAGTGTCCAGGTTCACCCCGGTGAGCACCATCGCGTGGGTCATCCGGCTCTCGCCATAGTCCAGCCGTTGCGCCTTGTTCAGCGGGAAGTTGGTATCGAACAGGCCCGCGACATCCAGCGCATTCAAGTCCATCAGCCCACTGGTCCGCTCGCTGAACTGGCCGACGTCGCTGCCGAACCAGACCACTTTTCCATCCTTGATCTGGCTTACGGCCATCTCCTTCAACCGCTCGACCGGCAGGTTCAGGTAGAGGACCGGCCTGCCGCCCTTCACATTGCCCAGGAACTGGACGGTGTAGGTGCGGCCGAACGGCTTGTCGGCGGTCGGAGCATTGATCAGGGAGACATAGTCGTCGAACTTCATGCCGACATACTTGTCGAAGAAGGCCTTCGGGGTAATCGACTCCTCGCGGATGAACTCCCCTTTCTTGTTGGTCACTTCCCAGGTGAAGGTCACCGGTGGTTTGCCGAGGGCGATGCAGAGCATGCGATAGATGGTGGAGAGCATATCCTCCTTCATCTTCCTTAGCTCCGGCAACGACATGATGTTCTTCACCGCCGCCGTGCGCAGGATGCAGGCGAACTCGCGGAGCTTCAGGGTCAGGTACTTGTCCAGCTCCTTCGTCTCCGAGGAGGCCGCGCTTTCCGGCATGGCGTCCTTGGGAACCACGCCGTACTTCTCGACCAGATTGACGAACATGTCCCACTGTCCGCCGTCTCCCATCGGGTCGGAAAGCAGGTAGCTGACCAGCCTTCCATCGACCGGCTCGTCCTTGGTCTCGATGATGGATTCGAGGAACCAGTTGGATTTCTCCAGCTTGTCCCAGAAGAGCGGATAGTTCTGGCTCAGCTCGAGGTTCTCGAGCGAGCACTTCTCCATCGCCTCCAGACGCATCACGTTCAGTGCGGAGAACATCCAGCAACGGCCGGATTTCTTCTGGTTGGTGATCTTGCCCGCGTAGATGGTATTGGAGAACTGATGGCGGCTCACGCGCGCGGCCTCATAGTCGTGCGCGCTGCCGTTGATTCCGTTCTTCACCGCCGCGTTCATCGCCACGCGGTGCTCGTGTTTCGCGTTGAAATCACGGTCAAAAGCCTCGAGGGCTTCCAAAGAGATGGAATCGTTCATGCTCATTTCTCCAGAACCGCTTTGATGCGGCGCACTCCATGGGAAGAGGACTGTTCCTTGACGATATGGAAATGGCCCATATCGCCGGTATGTGTCACATGCGGACCACCGCAGACCTCCTTGCTGAAGTCTCCAATCGAGTAGACTTTCACCTGCTCGCCGTACTTCGAGGAGAACTGGGCGAAGGCACCCTCGGCCTTTGCCTCATCAAGACTCTCGACCTTGCAGGTGACCGGCAGGTCTTTCTTGATCTGCTCGTTGACCAAGTCCTCGACCTTCTGGATTTCTTCCTTGGTCAGGGGCTCGTCGTGGTTGAAATCGAAGCGAAGACGCTCGGCAGTGATGTTGGAGCCAAGTTGCTTGACATAACCGCCCAGGACGTCGCAAAGTGCCGCGTGCAACAGGTGGGTCGCGGTATGCAGGGCGGTAGTCTGCTCGCTGTGGTCTGCGAGCCCCCCCTTGAACTGCTGCTCGCTACCTCCACGGCTGATTTCCTGGTGTTTCTCGAAGGCGGCCTTGAAGCCCTCTTCGTCGACGGTCATGCCATGCTCCTTGGCGAGCTCCTTGGTCAGCTCGATTGGATAGCCGTAGGTATCATACAGCTTGAAGGCGGTGCGTCCACCGACAATCTTGCGAGGATCCTTGAGCAGGTTGGGAAGCATCTTCTCGAACTCTTTCTCGCCCTTGACCAACGTCTCCTCGAATTTCTCTTCCTCGTTCTTCAGCTCGGTGAAGATGAAGTCCTTATGAGCGAGCAGCTCAGGATAGGGCTGTCCGTACAGGTCGAGCACAATCGGGGCCAGCTCGGTGAGGAACGGCTTGTCGATGCCAAGCTTGTGTCCGTGGCGCACCGCGCGGCGGATCAGGCGGCGCAGGATATAGCCCTGGCCGACGTTGCTCGGAGCCACTCCCCTCTCATCCCCCAAGATGAAGACGCTGGTACGGACATGGTCGGCGATGATACGCATGGAGACATCAGTCTCCTCATTTTCGCCGTACTGCTTCCCGCACAGGTCGCCAATACCCTTAAGGATCGGCTGGAACACCTCGGTCTCATAGACGCTTTTCTTTCCCTGCAGGATGCTGATGGTGCGCTCGATTCCCATGCCGGTATCGATGCACTTGCGCTTCAGCGGAACGAACTTGCCATCCTCGGTCTTGTTGTACTGCATGAAGACGTCGTTCCAGATCTCCAGGTACTTGCCGCAATGGCAACCAGGCCTGCAATCGGGACCGCAGGCCGGACGACCGGTGTCGATGAACATCTCGCTGTCAGGACCACAAGGACCCGTCTCGCCGGCCGGGCCCCACCAGTTGTCCTCGCGAGGCAGGAAGAAGATGCGCTCGCGAGGAATGCCATGGGACTCCCAGTAGGACGCGGCCTCCTCATCGGCGGGGATGCCCTCTTTCTCGTCACCAGCGAAGACCGTGACGGAAAGCCTGTCGGGGTCGATGCCAAGCACGGTGGTCAGGAACTCATAGCTGTAGGCGATCGCCTCTTTCTTGAAATAGGCGCCCAAAGACCAGTTGCCAAGCATCTCGAAGAAGGTCAGATGGCTCGGATCCCCGACGGAATCAATGTCCCCGGTGCGGACGCATTTCTGGTAGTCGGTGAGCTTGTTCCCCTGCGGATGGTCCTGCTGCCCCATCAGATAGGGGACGAGCGGGTGCATGCCGGCGGTCGTGAACAAAACGGTAGGGTCGTTTTCCGGAATCAGGGAAGCTCCGCTGATCTGTTTGTGTCCTTTGCTGACGTAGAAGTCAATGTACTTCTGACGCAGCTCGTTAGCAGTCAATTTATTCATAATCGATATGGCGACTTCTGTCGCCCTCCTTCCACATGAATGCGAGATACAAGTCGTATATTCGGTACAGTTGTACCCTATATCGGCCTTTGAGGAAAGGGGTTAGAACAGCGAGAGCTGCCCAGCGGGGACAGGGCTTTCCTTTCTTTTCCGTTTAAGAGGTACGTGTGGAACTACCTTGGGTGCTGGGGGCACCGCTTTCTCCCGAATATGTTCCTGCCGAGCTTGTGGAGCCAGTGCCTTGGCAAGGGAGATCGGGGTACGTGCGACCAGCACATGGTTCCGCTCGCTGAGCTTCCGAGGCCAGAGGATGGCGCTGTTGTCCAGCGTGGATTGGTAGAAACAGACCCGACGCCCCTGCTCGAGGGAATACTCAGCCTGGCTTATCGCCCCTCCTCCGTCCTTTTCCTCGACAATCACGCTGGCTATCGAAAGCGAGCTCATCAGCCGGTTACGAACTAGGAAATACCATTTCTGGGTCGGTAGCGAGGGAGCGAAACGGCTGACCACGAGTCCCTTCGCAGCAATCTCGTCCTGCAGACGCTGGTGTTCGGCGGGATAGTACTTGGTGATTGGGGTTCCAATCACGCACACGGTGGGAAAGCCCATCCTCAGCGCTGTCATATGGGCCACCCCATCGATACCAAGGGCGAGCCCGCTGGCGACTACCAAGTTCTTGGCACCCAACGCCTCGACCGTCTGTATACAGAGTTTCTTGCCAGACAAATCCGGTGTACGGGTCCCGATGACACTCACCATCGGCCGGGACAACAGGGAGATGTCACCACGCAGATAAAGGAACCGGGGACAATAAGCCGTTCCAAAAGTCTGGCTTGGCCACTCAGGATCTTCCCAGGAAATGACACGTACCGAGGAATCCAGGTTCGCAAAGCTGTCGTACTGGCTGTCAATCAGCGGTTCCAAATCCTTCAAGGACAGGGACAATTTTGAGGCGCACTCGACAAATTCCGTCTCGGGCTTCAGGTGCTTGCCCGCCACCTCGTTGAAGACAGGCAGTACCGTCGTTTCGGAACCATCCTTCGCCTCGGCCAGAACCGTATAGAACAACGCCCTGCGTACGTGATCATCCATGCCCCCCATCATGCCATAAAACCGCGGGGATTGACAGTACAGAAGACAGACGGGAAAGTGCAACTTCTGTCAAACGCATGCCAATGAACCAATCTTTTGGGGGTTTACATAATTTCGGGAATTTGATACTCTCTTTCTCGCACACGCCGCTTTAGCTCAGTTGGTAGAGCAAAGGACTGAAAATCCTTGTGTCCCTGGTTCGATTCCTGGAGGCGGCAAGCAAACGACGCAACTCATTCCAACCGATGAGTTGCGTTTTTCTTTGGTTCAAATCTGCATGCTGTGGGGTAATCGGTGTCTAACACCTTTCTTCCGCCGCATCCCACACATATCCGTAGGGAGCCTTTCAATCATAACAAGCACTGAAAGCAGGCTTCATCTCCTCGATCTGTCGGCGTGTAAGTCCGTAGCCAGAAGCCAGTCTGCTCCAGTTTTCCCTGACCACTTTCCCGATCTCTTCTGCGTAATCTTTCGCGTCAGATACTGTGATGCCAAACCACCATGCAGTCAGGATAGCAAGACTGATATCGATGCTGTTGTTTTCTTCGTTCACCTTTAGTGACAGCTCGTCACCATACGGTACTGGATTCACGTCGTACAGAGGCGAAAGCACCCATCCTTCTTGAGCGATGACGAACGCATGGTTCCGCAGATGATCGTCAGTATTCGAAATCGCCATATTGAAGACAATCCGCTTCCACAGTTCAAGAAGGTCCTTCTTCGGTTGTGCGCCGTACGACTTGATGAATGCCGCAATATCCAGATAACTACTTCCGTCTGCTGCCGATGCCCCATCTGTTTTCCCGAGAAGCGTCATCGCAGATGCAAAGTGTACTCGTTTGGGTCCCATACGATCAAATCGTTTCACCAGGAACGTGCTTCCAAGGGAAGAAAACCTCTCAAGCTTTGCTTCGGGAACATTGAGCCCGCAGAGCGCTCCAAGGTCATGTGCCACCATTTCCCAGGCACCGGTATCATTCTCATCATTCCTAGATGGAAATTTGGCAATCCAAAGCTTGCCCCTTTGGATCTGCCACGGTTGCCTTTGGTCTGGCACCACCAAGAGACGAACCTGGTCCAATCAGCTGATTCAGCCATTCCTCAGACAATCCGGTCTGGTCATTCTCAAAATTTCTAGAAGCTTCCTCCAAGGTTCGAAGCGTGGCCCAGGGAGGAACTGCCGTTTCTTTGTCGCAGGAAAGGAACGGGCCATCAGGATTGGTTTTTAACCTGATTCCGCCCATTCTGGCCTCATCGTACACACCTAGAAGAAAATCACTATCAGAGAGTTTTGCCGGTTTTCTTCCTGCTTTCTTTCTCAGCCAAGATTCTTTCCCGCTTACGCATGAGGACACGTCCCCAACGATCCGGGGATGCATCTGCGAACAAGCCAAATATGTTCGTTCCCGAAGGATACTGTCTTCCTGCATAGGGCATGAGCTCCGGATCCAAAGTCAGCAGCGCCCCAGTCTTTTTCAACCAATTCTTGTCATATGCAAAAGAATAGGATTCTCCGCCCTTTATCACAACACTATACAGCATACCTATAAGAAGTGGCTCATCCTCGCTGAAATCATCATACACATAGACAACCTTCTGGTTTCCAGTCACGATTCACTTCCTTTTCGGTGCGCGTTTTCTCGTAATCAAATCCAAATCCTGCAACTGCCTGCCAAATGCATCATCTCTTGCGACGAGAAGCAGGTCCTTATCAAGATTATGCAATGCATGCAGAACAGCCGCATAGATTCCCATTGCCACAGCAGGATTACCTTTCTCGACCTTCCAAAGGGAAGCACGACTGATTCCGGCACGCTCTGCCACAAGTTCTGCCGAAAGACTTCGTCTGAGTCTGGCCAGCTTGATCTGCCCACCTAAGGTCTGTAGGATTTCTTCCGTTCCCGGCAGTATGTTGTATGAGGCTTTTTTCATGTCAACCTGCTTCCGTTTAATGTTTATTATTATAAACATTATACATGATATTGTAAATATTAGAAAACAGTAGAAAGGGACAGGCAACTTGTCCCCTGCATTGTGGGCATTGCAAAAGAAAACTTGCAATGCTTTTGCCGATTACCGTCCTCCCCTCGCTACTCTTTTGAACGACCCCAGGTTATTGCTCTCTGCCCTGATATTCGCTCTTGATCACATCGAACATCTCCTCCGCGCTTTCCCTGCATCCCCCATCCAGCCACATCTTGATGATCCTGGTGATGCCGGCCCGGAAAAACTCCATGTGGTAGGATAGCAATTTGTTCCCGAAGTGCTTAGCGGACAGGTCCTTGTCGTACGTAATGATTTTGTACTGGTTGTCATATCCCAGTTTGAAATAGGTCCGATAAAGAACCTGGTTTTCCTTGATATGCCGGAATAGTTTCAGGTAGTCGTGGCTGTTGACTCTCAGGCCTATCGCGTCATGATACATTTCCTTCATGTTCGCTTCCAGCTTAAGGCGAATGGCATCCGCTATACTGTAAAGTCCGTCGTAATGGGCATAGAAGGTAGTCCTGTTCACCTTCGCTTTCTGGCATAGCTCGGAAATCGATATCTGGTCCAGATTCCGGGACTGAAGCAATTCCACGAACACCCTTTCCATGCGTTCTTCCGTCTCCCGTCCCCTCTTGTTGTTCGGCGTATTCATTTCATTATCCCAACAGATGTATATTTAATTGTTGTTGTACCACACGTTTTTTCCTTTGTATAGTCACCTCAGAATACAACAACAGTTGTTGGTGTTAAGAAACAAGAGGTTTACATGAAAAGAAATGCAATCATCATCTATGCACTCTCGGCAGCAAGCCTGATTGTGTTCGTACTGGGCATGTGCATGACCTTCATTCCAGCCTGGGATGCATTTGGAAAGGGGACTATAATCGGAACAATCGGAATCGTGATGGGGCTTATCACGTTCATCCTATCAAGGAAACTGAACGGCAAGAAAATACTAAGCCTATCGCGGCACACTCTGGCAATCATCCTCATCTCGGCCATCGGAGCCCTCACGCTTGGCTATGGCATGTGCCTGTCGATGATTGGGGGAAGAATGGGGCTTGGCATTGTCATCGGCATCACCGGTATCGTCATCCTCCTCCTGCTCATACCGGTAACAAGGAAATGAATTCTTCCACGCACGGGAAACGGGAGAGAAATACAAGCAAAACGAATAGGAGAAACAACATGAACAAGAAAATCGTACTGGGCATGGCATTGGCCATGTTGGCTGCCGGCTCGGCATTCGCAACGTCCTTCGACGGATTGACCAGTGTGGGCGGAAACTACACGTATCGTGATGGTGAACACCTCGGAGGCTTGACGGTACACAATTTCGGCTATGTGAACGACTGCCCTGTCGGTTATCTGGTCTCGTTCAATTCCGGCTTCAATGTGGATAACCAGGAAATCAACATGCTTGTCGGACCGAGCTATCGTTACCAGTTGCAAGACCTACCCATGAGCATCGATGCCGCTCTCGGCCTTTCCGCATCCGGACAATGGTTTGACGAGGATTTCTTCGAACTTGGCATCGGAGGATACCTTGGAGCCACCTACCGGCTCAGCAACAGGCTTAGCTTGCTTGCAGGATGCACAGTCGGCTATGACATGCTGTCGGTCAGCCTTGACGATGGCGACACCGGTTATTCGGGAGACTTCTTCGTCTCTCCCTCTCTCGGAATCGGCTTCAATTATTGAGACCCGACCATCGGAACAAGACGACCTTTCCCCCTAAGAAGGAGAAAGGCCGTTTCATTCACTCAGAACCGGTAGACCAGGAAAGCCGGTATCAGCAGCTCGAACGCGTGCTTGTACTCCAGGTCGTCGTCACCCCACTCGCCTATGAGAATCCGCATATCGACGCCTGCGCGTAACGTGATGTGCGCGACGAAATCATACATGAACATCGCGCTCCCCGAGGATCTGATCTGGAACGTCTTGTCCGAACCTGAAGAAGTGTCGGAATAGCACAAGTATGTGTGCAAACCACCATTCAGGTCCAAGCTAAGTTTTTCCTTCTGGAACACCTTGTAGGAGAACATCGCCCCGGAATCCATGATCATGTTGGTTACGTGGTAATCCAAGTCGGAGCTCTCTTTATGGGAGAAAGGCATATCCACGCCAAGCTCGCCGACGATGCCGAACTTGCCCGACTCCCCAAAATAGGCCGCGCCCTGCACCTTCCATGGAGAGTACAGCGTCAGCTCCGTAGAATCATACGAGCTGGAGCCATCGTATTTCGTTCGTGCTATGTCCAACTCAAAGACATTCGTGCCCACGCCAATCCAGCTCCCGGAAACAGCAAACAGGGAGCCAGAAGCAAGCAGCAATGCCGCAAACACCGAAACAAGCTTCTTCATTCCTACTCCTTCGGCCCGGGAATGGGCCTGGAACGTTTTTGGCAGTGTAGGGGCGTAAAGCAATATTGTCAATAAAAATAAAAACTATAATAAAAATACAAACATACAACCTGTCAAAAAGGAGGCTTCCCCGCGCCATACGAGGAAGCCTCTTGTCCCGTATCCTGCAGGTTCTCAGCCTAAAACTCCACTTTGAACGTCTTCACCTCGAATGGTCGGAATTGCAGAGATAGCGCATCAACCTCGGTCGCGACAGGACGAGCCTGTTCCTCGACCATGTTGCAAACACTGATACGCTTTGCCTTCCTCAGGAAATGCAACGTCGTCTTCGGCGATGTTCCTGCGCTCTCGTAGAGACGTATGATGTACCCATCTCCCTTCTCCGCCTTCTTCAAAGTCTCAATCAAGACAGGGCCTTTGTCTATGGATGCGAACGAACAAGCTGAAGCGAGGTTCCCATCATGGGGATGCGTCCCGACGCTCTCCATAGGATTGTTCAGGCGAAGCGCCTGGCCGACCGTGTCCGCCTCCACCCAAGTACCCTCATGCGGATACAGGCTATAGGTGAACTGGTGCAAGCACTTGTCAGCGTCCTCGTTGGGATAAATACCGCTCTTGAGCAGTGTCAACCGTATCTTGTTCCCATGGATGTCATGACCAAACTTGCAATCGTTGAGAAGCGACACACCCCAATCATTCTGGGAAAGGTCGGCCCACTTATGGCCGCATACCTCGAACTTTGCCACATCCCAGCTGGTATTCATGTGCGTCGGCCTCTCCACCGCACCAAACTGGATCTCATAGGTAGCGCGGCTTGAAAGCACGTCCACCGGAAATTCCGTCTTCAGCAAGATTTCCTGTTCCTTCCAATCGATGGTAGTACGGAAATCAATGCGGGGAATCTGGTCATACAACACTACATCCTGGGTAATCGAGGAAGAAAGATACGTGCGTTTCATTCGCACTACAGCCTCGATAGGCCCGGAACTCACCACTTCGATCGAGTCCAAGTTGTCAATCGGCCAGCATTTTTCCGTATAGTAGATGTCAATATCCCAGGCGTTATAGTTCATTGGTTTGTCCTCAAATGAAAGCAACCGGTTCCCTACAGCGCCAGGGGCAAGCACTTCACGCTCCAGCCGTTTGTCATACAGTGATGCAATCTGACCTTTCCTATTGAAAGTGAGACGGAAGAAACGATTCTCCATCTTCTTCGTGCTCACCTTCAGCGACGAGGTTTTGACAGCCGCCTCCGCAATGGAAAAGGTCCGATATCCAAGCTGAGGCACTCCTTGCAGATAAGCGACCATATCATGTTCCCGCTTCTGCACCGGATACACGTGCCCACAGTCGTCCTTCAGCGCCTCTGTTCCCTCCGGTACAGAAACAACGACTTCATCCTCATTAAACGCGCTGTTCGGATTGAAGACCAGCACACCTTCTTCCTGAGACGGAACCTGCGAGGCAAGGGCATCGAGAGCACCACGGAGCATCGACTTCCCGTTCGCAATGATTTGCTCGTATTGCTTCCAGGAGTCTTCATACACACCTTTGATGGAGCTTCCTGGAATGATGTCGTGGAACTGGTTCAAGAGAATCATCTTCCAGTTTTCCAGGAACTCTTTCTGCGGATAAGCGACCCCCGCAAGCATTTCCCCAAGAACCGAGGCTGCCTCGCTATTCTGATACAGGAACTCCGTTTTCCGGTTATAACGCTTGTTCCTTGCCATCGAAGTATATGTGCCACGATGGAACTCGAGATACAATTCGCCAACCCAAGTGGGAACCGGATGCTTCTGCACCTGCTTTTCGAGCCGTTCAAAGAACACAGCGGGGCTTTCCCAGGTCAGTTTGGGGATACCGGGGAAATCCTTCAGGCGCTCGCTGTTCTCCAACATGTCGTCGTTCGGCCCGCCACCACCATCGCCATAGCCGAACGCCATCAGCAAGTCATGATTCGACTCTTTGTTCTTATAGGTATCCCATCCATGGGCGAGAGTCTCAGCGCACACATAGCCATTGTACGTTTTCTGGTAAGGAAGCGCCCGACGGTGTCCTTCTCCGCCAACGGTCGGCGTAGTCATGAAATGGGTAAGGACTTTGGTGCCATCCAAACCCTGCAACCAGAACGTATCCATCGGAAGCGGATTGAACTGGTTCCAACTGATCTTGATGGTCATGAAGTACTTGATGCCACAGCCTTTCAGAATTTGCGGCAACGCGGCATTATACCCGAAAACGTCGGGCAACCAGAGGATTTCATTCTCTTTGCCAAACTCTTCGCGGAAGAACAATCTTCCAACAAGGAACTGCCGGATCAGGGACTCACCCGATACCAGGTTGCAGTCGCTTTCCAGCCACATGCCGCCTTCGGGAACAATCCTCCCCTCTGCGACACGTTTTCGGATGCGTTCGTAGAGTTCCGGGTAGTCATGTTTGACAAAGTCATACAGTTGCGGCTGGCTCTGGATAAATTTGAAGTCGGGGAATTTGTCCATCAGCCGGTCAACTGTCGCGAAAGCTCGGGCAGCTTTCTCCCGAGTCTGCATCAACCTCCACAGCCAAGCGACATCCAAATGACTATGACCGATTGCGCTGATGGTGATGTCGCTACGGGTATGGCGGCTATATACCTTCTTCAACAACAGGTCGTTTGCCGCTGCCAAGGAATGATAATACCTCTCGCTCCGGGGCACACGAAAATCCACCAAGTTGACCGCCTGATCCACCAGGTCCTCAATTTCCAGATTCTCCGGGGCCGAAGCGTCTGGGGTATAGATGGTAGCCTCAAAAGCATTCTTCAGGTTGAAGTAGAAATCCCTGGCAAGCTGGTTGACAACTACCAGCTTCGCGGAAATCTGCGGCCTGCGCTCGTTGTACCCGGAGAAGCCCATCAACCTCACCTCATGGGTTTCTCCTTGTTTCGCGGAAGCTGCGATTGGGAGCTCATGATGGAACACATCCAAACCACAACGGAGCTTTCCATCAAGGTACGCGGTATACTCGGCACTCACCTTCCACGCGATGTCACCCGGGGTGTTTACCACCAAAGCCACCTCGCACCCCTTCCATACATCCGGGATACGGATTTCCATGCGGAACCACTGATAACAGGCGAATCCTCCCCACTGGTCGGTGTCTTTCGATGGATGCCAGGCGCCATCGACAGGGCCGTATGCGTCGCCCTTGTCGTTCCCTTCCTTCACGAGAAAATCATGGATGGGAAGTTCGTACTGATATACGGTGGAACCAATCTCAGCGATTCTGCGTTCCAATTTATCTGAATAGAAATACACGATTACTCCTTCACGGCACCTGCGGTAAGTGCCGAAACAATGAACCGTTGCAGGACAATAAATACCAAGAGCGTCGGAAGAATGCCAATCACACATCCCGCAGCCAGGAAATGGGTCGAGATGGTCTCACCTGTGCTTTGCAAATTCACCAAACCGACGCTGATGGGAAACAGTTTCTGGTCGCTCAAGAGAATGTAGGGGATGATGAACTGGGACCAAGCCCTGACAAAAATCAAGATGATGACCGAAACGATTCCTGGGCCGATAAGCGGTAGCAGCAACTTCACAAGAACCTGCATTTTCGTGCAACCGTCGATAGTTCCAGCCTCGTCGATCGAGAGAGGAATCGTATCCATATAGCCCTTCAGGGACCAGCAAGAGAATGGGATGTTCAATGCGATGTAGACGAACGCCAATGCCCAGAAGTTGTTCAGCAGGTGCATCTTGCTGAAATACCGGTACAGTGGAATGGCAATGACCAGCGGGCTGATCATCTGGAAGGTCAGGATTCCAAACTGGATTGAGTGCTGTCCCTTGAAGCGGAAACGGCTCAAAGCGAAGGTCGCGGGAATAATAATCAGCAATGTTCCCACAATCGTGACAACCTCAAGTTTGAATGAGTTGGACAGGTACCGGAGAATGTTGTTCCTCCAGAGAACCTGCTCATAATTTTCGAACGAGAAATGTTCCGGAAGGATTTTCGGAGGAACATAGAACAACTCGGGCATTGTCTTGAAAGACAACGACAAGACCCAGAGCAAGGGAAACAGGAAAAACAGGATGATGACTGCGTAAAACAGGTACAGGCCCGCAGCCGTGATGCGCTTTTGTCTCGTGCGTGATGCCATATGCATACCCCCTCAGGACTTCTCTCGGTGCTTCAGCACTGCAAAATACCCAATCGCCATCAAAGAGTTGATGAACAACAGAATCACGGCATATGCAGAGCCACGGCCAAGCATGCGGCTAGAGAAAATGGTATTGTAACTTGTCAAGGCGAGGACCTCGGTCGCGCGGCCAGGTCCGCCGCCCGTCAACGACACAATCATGTCGAAGGTGTTGAAGGTGTTGATCGTGTTCAAGATGATATTCGTCCCGATGACCGTCATGATCGCGGGAACAATGATATGAATCAGGCGCTGCCAGCTGTTGGCGCCATCGATATTGCCCGCCTCTATCTGGTCCGAGGGAATGGTTTTCAAACCAGCATAGGTCAGAATCATCGATTGGGCTGTTCCACGCCAGATGTTGGCGACAATAGCACAGGCCAAAGCATGTTTGGGATTGGTCAGGAAGGTCACCTTGGTGATGCCAACCTTGGCAAGCAGGGCAACCAGAATTCCGCTGCCCGTCTCGTTGTACAGGAACGTCCACACGACACCGATAATAGAGCCAGGGATGGCCCAGGAAAGCAAAGTCACCACTCGCACCAAGACCGTCCCGTGCAGATGCATCTGCTCCCCTTTATCTACGGCGAGAGCAATGAGGAATCCAAGAAGCGTCTGGAATACAACACTGAAGAAAACAAAAGAGAAGGTATTCCTGAGAATAATATACGTACTGGGATTGCTGAAGATCGTACGATACGATTTCAGTGTGTAGGTATATGTCTTCTTCGCGAGGTTCGCATCCGTAAAACTGTAGCGGATAACCTCGATGGTCGGATAAATAAAAGCAAGAACCAGCACCACCAGTAAGGGCAGCAGCCATGGTATGGGACCATGGCTGCAAGATACCTTTCTGGGAAGCGGCTTGCCGGATACGTCTGTATTCCGCATTCGTCACTCCCGAACAGCGCTTACAGGCTGTTCTTTACATTCGCGATTACCTGGTCGACAGCCTGCACCGGGGTCAAGGATCCGGAAATGACCGAACCAAGAGCGACCTGGCACTCGGTGCTGATCGTGCTATAGATAGCGACGGCCGGGCGAGTGGAGGCAGTCTGCAGATAGCCTTTTTCGGTCACGAAATAGGGATCGGTCTGCAGGTAGTCGAAGGAGTCGAACTGCTTGTTGGTGCAAGGAAGGGCGCTCTCCAGCTTGTTCCACGAATAGGCAGCCTCATCGCTAGAATACAGGTTGATGGCCAAATCGGCCGCGAGACGGCGATGGAGATCATCCTTCGCAAAGACCAAATTGGTCCAGCCACCGGCGCTGCAGGTGCTTGTCTCTCCGGCATGCATGACAGGAGTCGGAGCCATACCCCATTTGGCATTGAACTCGTCCTCGCCCATGATTTCCCTCAAGTGGCCGATGGCGCTGGTGTTCGCCAGGAACATGGCAACATTTCCAGCGGCAGCATCACCGAACATGGCCGAGTCTCTCGGATAATTGATGACAGTTGTCGGCGACACTCCCTCGTCCACCGCTTTCTTTACGAAGGCGAACAAGTTGGTCAACGCCTGCTTGTTTTTCGGATCCTCAAGGGCCATATTGCCGTCTTTATCGACCAGCTGGGCGCCCTGACACCAGAACATACCCCACAGATTGTTGACAGACCCTTCGCCACGGCCACCCACGAAGATGAATCCCGTGCGTCCCTGTGCGGCCTGTTTCTTTCCCTCGGCAATCAGCTCATCGGCAGTCGTCGGTGGAGTCTGAATCCAATCTTTCCGATAGAACAGCGCACGGACATCGGTGGTATACCACAGCGCCTTCAGCTGTCCATCCTGAATGACCTGCTCCTTGATGTAGGGGAAATAGTCGTTGTAATCGAATCCCTGCTCCTTCGCGACATCAGAGATATCCTGCGCATATTCCAGGAACTGGGGCATGACAAAGGAATCGACAGCGACGAGGTCGGGAGCATTTCCCTCCACGACGGAAATCTGCAGTTTCGCCATATTGTCATTGATGTTGCTGGTGGTACCGAGGGGGACGATTTTCACGTTCGGATGCGCTTTCGTCCATTTCTCGAGCTTTGCCTTCAAGTCATCGACACGGCCCTGCATGGTAGAAGTAAGGGACTGGGAGGGGTTGGGCTGCCAAGTGAGCTCAATTTCAGCATTCTCATATCCAATCATGTCCGTTGTCAGGACAAAATTGCCACCAGCTTGCTTGTACGGATCCAGTGTCGAACTCTTTGCACTCGCGGCAGGTTTCTCGCTACCGCCATTCGCGAACAGAAATCCAGCGGTGACCATGGCAAGCACCGTTGCCATTACGTACTTTTTCATATTGCTATTGACTCCTTTTTGTTAGATTAGTTGTACAAGCATTGAATCCCCCTTTCTTGCATCTGTAAAGAAAACAGTCAAAATAATTTTCGGTTTTCAATACACATTTCATTACATTAACACCAATATTGCCTTTTCAGCTGGATATGTTATGCTGTAAATAATTCATTAGAAAATTTTACCATAACAAGTGAGATGCAAAAAATTGCCCAAACAGATATTCGATAAACTCTATAGAAACATCAAACAGGATATTTGCACAAACTATGCTCCGAAGCAGAAGTATCTGCAAGTCCGGGAAATCGCCACTAAATTTTGCGCTAGTATCCAGACTGTCCAAAAAGTCATCGGAAAGCTGAAGGACGAGGGAATGGTCTCCACCCAAGCTCGACAGGGTATCATCGTACAGAATCTTGACGCCCCTACCTCCCTCTCCGGTAAGAAGATCATCGTCATCAGCAACAAGCAAGACGGACATTTCTATGAGGCATTTTATGAGGGAGTGCGGTCCAATGTCGCTCCCGAAGGTATCAGTACCTCGTTCATGCTGAACACCTACGGCAGTACCACCAACCTTGGTTTCGGGCAATATCTGGAAAGTCTCGAGGCAGACGGAATCATCGCGCTTTCCTTCAGCAACTCCGCCCTTCCCTTCTACTACTGCCAGTCTCACGGAATCGATATTGTCAGTGATTACATCATCGACGACCTGCCTACGCTACCGGCAGTCCAGACAAACAATTACCTGCATGCGCATGAAGCAGGCTTGGAATTCCTCAAACGCGATTGCACCCATGTGTTCGAAATCGGTTTCTATCCTCAAGGGAGCAAGCGATACACAGGGCTGAAAGACGCGTTGGGGAAAGGAAATTGCACACTCACCTATTTTGATTTGAGTTCTTCCAAGTATCTCGGCGCCGTCAGCGACGCCATCCGAGGCGCAGACTCCCACACTGGCTTCTTCATCAGCGATTACGCCGCCGCGTATCTGTTTGGGTCTCTCTGTCTTCAGAGCAAAGTCAAACCGCTCCACACGCTTATCTATGACGCGGAAGATACCTATTTCCACCTTGAGGGATTAAAACCGATAAGAACCGTCGCACCCTCGTTTCACGAATTGGGGACAGCGCTGAGCGATGTGCTTCTCTACAAGTGGAAGCACGGTACCTATCCCCAGCCGTTGCAACGGAAAATCTGAGAAGCATCCGGTTATCTGCCCACCCGGTCAAAGGGAGAAAGGTCAAGCCCTCCTGCCTTCTCAAGGAGCGCCTTGATTCCGCTTGCCATGACGGCAACCCCGCCTTTGCTGTCGCTTTCGATATTCAAGGGCATGATCGGCTCATGCAGGGATTTGCGGATCAAAAACCATCCGTCGCCATGCGCCTTGTCCGTGTTGACCCGCACCCCCTCGTAGTTCTCCCGCTCAAGGCTCCACCCCGGATGCTTCGGTGCTTCCTGGCGGACCAGTTCCAACACCCGGTCTCCGCCTGCCTGCACATCGCTTGCGGTTACCGGAAAGCGCAATTCGATACTTTCCGCGGGTTCCTTCAGGTCCTTGACCATGTCGGCAATCTTCCGCCCCTTTCCAAGCTCTACCAGCAGCTTCACCATCAAATAGGCTCCGTCGTCCAGGAAATAGTTTTCCTTCCAGGCGCCATGGCCGCTGGTCTCGATGGCAAGCTGGCAGTCGACGCCCTCCCTGTTCAACCGGATCGCCTCGTCAATCACGTTGCGGTAGCCACGTTTGAAGCGGCGGTGCACGCCCCCGTGGGCCTTGATGAAGGCAGCAAGTCCGGTCGAGGTGACCGAGTCGGTCACTATCGTGGTGCCCGGATGGGCCTGCAAGGCGATATCGGCAAGAATGGCGATCAAGACATTGCGGGTCAGCGTCTGGCCCGTGGGAAGTACCGCTCCCGCCCGGTCGACATCGGTGTCGAAAATGATGCCGAGGTCGGCGTTTGCCTTCAGTGTCGCGTCATGAATCGCCTTTGCCGCGGTCGGATCCTCGGGGTTGGGGATATGGTTGGGGAAATGGCCGTCCGGATCCAGGAACTGGCTGCCACTCGTGTCGGCCCCAAGCGGTTGCAGGACACCGGAGGCGAAAAAGCCTCCACCGCCGTTTCCCGCATCGACAATCACGTGAAGCCCCTTCAACGGGTGGTCATAGTCATTCGCCCGCACGCCTTCCTTGATCTTGTCGCGAAGATAGCCCTCGTAGACCTGCAGGAAACCACTTCTCTCCACCGACCCTTTGGAGCAGTCACCCACACTTGTTTCCGACGCCAGGGCAGTCAATGAAGCGATATCGCTTTTCTCCAACCCTCCGCCAGGAGTAAAGAACTTCATGCCGTTGCGGTAGTAAGGCAGGTGGCTTGCGGTGACCATGATGCTGCCATCCACCTTCAAAGGTTCGAGGACCGTGGACATGAACATGCAGGGCGTACTCGCCAACCCAAGGTCGTATACCGCGCATTCCTCGCTGCGAAGCCCCTCGATGGCGCACTCCACAAGCCGAGGACCGGAAAGCCGCGAATCCCGGCCGATGGCGATACGAAGCTGTTCCTTTCCCGAACGTTTCTTCAGCCAAATGGCGAAGGCCTTCGCGATATGGCGCACCGCCTCTTCGGTCAAGTCGACCGGCCTCTGTTCCCCATTCTCCATGGCGACACCACGGATATCCGAACCATTCTGCAGTCCACGATAATCCATCACATACCCCTTGGCCTGTATCTTACCCGAACGGGAAGAAGATGGAAACGGGAATCACGCATCAAGCCACAAGAAGCTCATGAAAGCAGGAATCAGGCGGCCCCAGCTCTGCTCGCTGTGCCCACCATGCTCCTGCACCAAGCTCCTGACATGGACATTCTGATACTCCAGTTGCTCGACCACCCGGCCCAATGCCTCCTTGGTCTGCCGGCCATACTCGTCGCGACCGAAGGAAAGGAAAAAGCGGGTATCTTCCCACATCCGCACCCGCTGGATATCCTCGACCAGCTGGTCGACACATGGAACGATGCTCGGAGACAAGCAGGCCGCCTTTCCAAAGACATCGTTGTGCATGACAGCCCCGTAGAGACTCATCAGCCCGCCCATGCTCGAACCGGCAATGGCGGTAGCCTCCCGGTGCGGCCAAGTGCGTAGCTCCTTGTCGATTTTCGGCTTCAGCGTGTGAATGATCCAGTCGAAAGTTTCCTCTCCACTGCCCCGGCACAGATGTCCCATGACCTCCATAGGATACGGGCTGTACTCGTCCAGACGCTGGTCAGGCTTGTGCCCGCACTCGATGCCTACGACAATCAGCTCCTTCGCCCAAGTATCGAGGAATTCCTTCATTCCCCAACTGACACCGTACGTGGCGTCCGCATCGCTGAACAGATTGTGGCCATCAAAGAAGTAAACGACCGGATAACGGTCCTCGCACATGTCGTAATAGTCAGGAAGATAGACATGCAACATCCGTTCCTCGCCGGCGGGCGGGAACGGAACAAGCTCCTTGCATACCATGAGCAACCTCCTTACCAAGAAGGTTCGCCCTGTTTCACCCATCCGTCAACCGAAAAGAACCGCTTACTCGTTTTTCAGCTTCAGGTACTGCTCGACCAAGGAACCGGCTTCGTCCTCATTGTGCTCCCGCTGTCCAAACCGATAGAGGAACGAGACCAGCTCGATCATCACCATGAATGGGGCATAGGAGTTGGTCATGCCCCCGAACTCTTGGCTGGTCGGACAGAACACCGTCTCGGCGTCCTGCGCGAGCGGAGACTGCCTGGAATCGGTGAAGGAGACCACCTGAATCCCGAGTTGCCGGGCAAGACGGACCGCGGCGACAGTCGACTTCCCGTACGGGGGAGTCGCGACCGCCATCAGCAGGGTGGCATCCTTCGCCCCCCGGGTCAGACAACCAATGGCCATCTGCGGCATGTCGAAATCAAGCACCGTGGTATCGGCTCCTACCGCGGTCAGGCGTTCGGCCAGATAGCTGGCGGCAATCTTGCTGGCCCCGTGGGCAACCACATAGCGGCGCTCGGCATTCCGGATCTTTCCGACTACCCGCATCAACGCCTCCTCATGGTTCAGTCGCAGCGCCTCGGAAATGCTGCCAGTCTCCGCCTGGGCAAGCTTCAGGAACGTCTCGGAGAGAGAGCCGGGACGGGAAAGAAGCACATCGACCCGTCTGGTGGTTCGGGTCCCTTCCAGCATGGTGGATTGCAACGCGTGGCGGAAATCGATGAAACTGGGATATCCCAGCTGCTTGCAAAAGGAAAGCATGGTCACCTCGGAACAGTCGGCCGCCTTGGCGAACTGCTTGAGGGAATAAAAACAGCAATCCGCGGACTTCTCGAGAATCAGGGACGCGATTCTCTTGCGCGCTCCCCGAAGCGAGCCATATAGCTGTTCGATTTGCGGAAACAACTCCATATCACGACACTCCTTCCACGCTTCGCATCCTGCCCTACCGCCCAAGCCGGTAGTCCCTCATCCACTGCCAGAAGAGCTTGGCCTCGCTGGGAAGAATCGCGTGGGTCTTGCCCTTGACCCGAGTATACCAGAGCCGGACCTGTCCCTGTCCGTCCCTACAGACATAGTCCACATCCGGACCCCGCCTGGAAATCTCCGGCTTTCCCAATCCGGAGAGCGCGTGCAATGTCCCAAGGAACCAACGCACCGCGTCATTTCTTTCCGGATCGTTGCTTTGGGCAAGAGCGTCGAACTCTCCCAGGCTGACCCGGAGGGGAACGCCTGGATGCAGGGCAATCTGGGAGAGATGTTCCATGAACCCGGGAAGCAGTCCCGCTGAGCTTGCGCTCGCGGCAAAGTGGTCCGGGTACGCCAGCGCCATGGCCATCGACATCATAGACCCCATCGACTGGCCCGACAGATAGATTCTCTTCGGATCGACCGGGAGCTCGGAGCAAAGCCTGTCGACCAGCTGGGAAAGGAAGGAACAGTCGTCAGCGAACAACGGAGTCTTTCCATGGTCAAAGAAGTTCCAATAGGTGATCGGACGGTCGATACCGCTCGCGCCTGTAGGATAGACGGTAATGCAGCCAGCCTCGTCCGAGACATGGCGCCACCCGCTACGGGCGATGAACTCCCCACCCTCGCCGCCACGTCCATGCAAGACCAGGACAAGCGGCAACCGCTTGCCTTCCTCATGCTTGGGAATATAGGTGTACCAGAGGCGGTTGAAACCATCGAAGCAGGCCTCATGCCTCTGTGCGCCGATGGCCTCCGGAAGATCGGCGTCCCTGAGGTTTCCATCCCTAAGCCCGGGGAACCTCCGTTTCTCGAACAGGAAATCGAGCATACGCTGCAGGTCGTTTCCCTCGTCGACGATGATGTCGGCACCCAGGTCCCGGTCCTCGTCCGGGCGGCGGATGGTCTCATACCGGTTTCCCTGCAGGGAAAAACACCCATTGACCCTTTTCCAGTATGCGAGAGCGTCCCGCGCAGTGGGATTCGCCCACAGAGGAAGGGGCACCATGTCCAGGGGATGGTCTTCCTCCGGGGCCGGCATCCTGCCGATGCCGGACAGCTCCTCATAGCCGGCGGAGGAACCAAGCAAGGCAATCCCCGCAAAATACTGCGGGTATCGGGCCGCGAGCAGGCTTGCCTCCTCGGCTGCGTCGCCAAAGGCGACCAGATAGAAGGCGGAGCTGTAAGGATTGATGGTCCTCCGCTGCTGCAGAGCGCTCTTGATGGAAAAGAAGGAATCGGCATCCAGCTCTCGGACCACCACGTAGTTCGCCTTGCGCCTCTCCATCACCTCCATCCAGCCCAGCTCACCAAGCTTGTCCATTGTGACGCCCGCAAGGAAAACAGTGGCCTGCACCAAAGCGCTACCCTCGGGAACGAAGAGCAGGAACGAGCCATAGTCATACCAGCCTCTGACAATGGCGCAATAGGGACTGGATGGATCCAAACGGGGTCTTGTCGCGGGAATGTCTTGCATGGAGTCACCTCGTCCTGAGTATCTTCTCCGCCTCTTTCCCTGTCAACGCACTTCAAGCCGGCACGCTTTTCAGCTACAATACGCCTCATGGAATCCAAAGCATATCTTGACCCGCTTCCAGCGGGAAAGACACTCCAGGTCTTCGAGGACGACACCTGCATCTTCTCCTCGCAGGGAAAGTGGCTGCATCCACTCTTTGATTTCGACTCCTTCATGCAGGGCTACCAAGGCAGGAAGGCAGGACTCTACGCCCACGATACCGCCATCGGCAAGGCGGCCGCACTGCTGATGGTCCGCAACGGAATCCAGCATATCCACGCCAATCTCGCCAGCAGGCTCGCGAAAAGCTACATCGAAGAGCTGAACAAGGAACGGAAGACCGATGAGCGGATCACCCTGGTGGCAGACACCTGGGTGGAGTTGCTGCTCTGCGCCACCGAAGGAGAGCTCGCCCCGTTGATGGACAGCGATCAGATGTACCTGATGCTCCGCCGTCGCGCCCATCTGGTCCAAGGGGTCGAAGTCCAGGTGAAACACCTTACCTCCCCATACGGGGCGCTGCGGGACATTTCCTTTCATCTGCTTCCCGGAGACCATCTGATGATCGTCGGGGAGAACGGATCGGGAAAGACGACCCTGCTTCGGATGCTCGCCGGCATCACCCATGCCCCTGAGGGAACCATCACCATCGACGGCAAAGCCCCGGACCAACTGGCCAGACGCGCCATCGGTTACATCCCTCAGTCGACAGACAGCTCCAATTTCTCGTTGACTGTCGCGGAGGTGGTGTCCCTTGGACGGGAGAAGCGCGACCCAGAGGCGATTGCCAAAGCCTTGCAGCGGGTCGGGGCCTTGTCGCTCAAAGACCGCTCCTACAACACCCTCAGCGGTGGGGAAAAGCAGAAAGTCTCGCTGGCGAGATGTCTCGCTCAACAGGCGAAGTTGTTGCTGTTCGATGAGCCAACCGCGGCTTTGGACTCGGCAAGCAAGCGGATGGTTCGAGAGATACTCTTCTCGCTGACCATCAGCGAGATTCCAACCATCATCGTCGTCACCCACGATCCGGAGCTGGGGGGAATGCGTGGCTGGCAGACCCTTGCCCTGGAGGAAACCCATGGCTGACCTGTTCTCCCTGCTCGCCATAGCCCCGATTTTCCGCGGTTTCTTCGCCATGCTTCTCAGTGGCGCCTGCTTCCCCTTGTGCGGGGTGCTGATCATCAGGCTCGACTTGATACCGATGCGCTACATGTTGATGCATGGAGTGATTCTCGGGGGGGCCCTCTCCCTCGCCCTCTCCCTTCCCCTGGTGCCGGTAACCGCGGTGGTCAACCTGCTTTTGGTCCTGCTGATGATGGCAATCCACCAAGAAGGCGGCATGGGTGGGGCGAGCGCCGCGACCATGGTCCTTTCCATGGCTGCAGCCAGCGTAATCACCCATGTGGCCGACGTGCCGGCCAAGGACACCCTGAACCTGCTCTGGGGCAGCCCATTCGCGCTGGTGGATTCCGACCTGGTCCTGCTTGCCCTGCTGGGAGCGCTTTTGGTCTCCTACATCATCCTCAATTTCCAGACAATCCTCGCCCTCTTCTTCAACCGGGAGGTGGCGAGCTCGCTTGGCATCAACGTACGGCTCCACAGCACCCTGCTGGTCCTGGTCATCGCCCTGGTGGTGGCGCTGGCCATGAAGATCCTTGGGGCCTTCCTGATCGATGCCCTGCTGGTCCTTCCGGTACTCACCGCCACCCGCTACATCCCAGGGGGCATCAGGAAGCTCTTTATCGCGAGCTCGATCTGCGGCTTCCTTTCCGCCCTGGCTGGCTATCTGGTTGCAGTCGCGATCGACTGGCCGCCCTCGGCCGCTATTGCCATCTGCTCCAGCATCCTGTATCTTGGGTCGTACGGCTTTCGCGCCCGTGGCAAAGGAGTTCACGCGAAATGAGCAAGAAAATAGCGCTTCCCCTAGTTTTCCTCGCCTTGCTGGCCACCCCGGCCTTCTCGCAAGGCACCACGGAAACCGTGATATCCCCGAAGCCTACAGTCGTCGCTTCGACCAGTTGGACAGCAGCCTTCGCCGACCTCGCCGGTCTGGAAGGCATCCAGACCATTGCCCCGGCGAGCCTCCGCCATCCGCCCGAGTACGAAATCACCGTCAGCGACATCCAGAAGATCCAGAGCAGCTCGATGTTCATCTACGCCGGTTTCGAGCGGATGATGCAGACAATCGGCACCTCGGTGGGCGACGTGCAGATGGTGCAGATCCAGTGTGACAACTCGATCGCCACCGTCACCGCCATGGCCGAGAAGATCGCCAAGATCGCGCATACCGAAAAAAAGAGCAAGGAACGAGTCAAGGACTATGTCGAGACCATCCAGGAAGGGGCGAAGGAGGTGCAGGAACTCGGCTTGAAGGGAGCGAAGGCGCTGGTCAACAAAAACCAGATCTACCTTGCCAAGGACCTTGGCCTGGATGTGGCCGCGACCTTCGGACCGGGACCGGTCACCAGCGCCCAGATTGCCGATGCCCAGTCCGGCGGCTATCTGATCATCATCGACAACGTCCACAATCCGGTCGGCGCTCCTCTTGCCGCAGTCGCCCCGGACGCCGCCTACCTGATCTGGAGGAACTTTCCGGAAAAAGTCGGGCATGAAGCCCTTGAGGAGATGGTCGAAGACAATATCGAATTGCTTACCGACGCCTTCAAGAAATAAGGGCAATCGAATCTCCCGTTTCCCAACCGCCCCTCCGGGCGGTTGTTTCATATTTCTTCAGGTTACCTCGTTCCTTCTTGGAGATAGGAGCCGCTTTCGCGCGCCGATTGAGAAAGAAAGGTGAAGAATTGTGACGATGGGAACTCTCTTTCCTGGAACATGACTATGCTTGAGAACTGAATTACAGGAATTTTTGGAGGTAGTTCCATCTATGCGTACTCATCGCTTCGGGTTCACGGCTTCGCTGGTCCTTGCCGCAGTCCTTTCGCTCTTCGCCGCCCCTCTGTTCGCGGCCTATGAAGGTATTTCCGTTTCCACATCCTACCCCTCTCTGAATGTCAGCGAGCAACAGAGTGGCGACATCATCGTCTATGACCTGTCAGTCAAGAACTACAACATGGCCCCCGGCCGTGTCGATTTGTCCGTCGTCGGACTTCCCGATGGATGGCAGTACCAGTTCGTAGGCGGAGGTGGTCTGGTCAGCGCGGTCTTCGCCGAGCCCGACAACCCGGTCTCCGTCAAGCTGTGGATCATTCCGAACGACCAAGTGACAGCCGGCAGCTACGATTTTACCGTCAATGCCGCCAGCCGCGAAGGCGGGGCGACCTATTCGCTTCCCCTGACCGTCACGATGGGTCAGAAGCTCCCCGAGCGCCTGGCAATCGAGAGCGAGAACGAGGGTGTTGAAGGCACCCCTGGCTCCGACCTCAGCTTCCAGTTCACCATCCGTAACAACAGCGCCGCGGAAAGCCTGATCGACCTCGCGAGCCAGACGCCCAGCGGCTTCTCCGTGAAGTTCACCGAGCAGTATGGTTCCAAGACCATCAACAACGTCACCATCAGCGCCGGCGGTTCCTCCACCATCAAGGCGACCGTCACGCCGCCACAGGGCGTCAGCGAGGGCACCTATCCGGTGACCGTCATCGCCAAGGCTGGCGGTGTCAGCGCCAGCGCGAGCCAGAACCTGACGATCAAGGGGCAGCCCCAGCTTTCCCTGACCGGTGAAAACGGCATCCTCAGCTTCACCGCCAACGCGGGCAAGGCAAAAGAGGTCAAGCTGGAAGTCACCAACAACGGCACGGCTGACGCCAAGGACGTGAAGCTTTCCGCTACCACGCCGAGTGGCTGGAGCGCCACCTTCACCCCGGAGAAAATCGATACCGTCGCTGCCGGCAAGACGGAAGAGGTGACCATGGAGGTCAAACCATCCAGCCAGGCAATCACCGGCGACTATCAGATGACCGTCAAGGCCAACGGCTCGACCAACTCGATCAGCCAGGTCTTCCGCACCACGATCAAGACCGGCAGCATGCTGGGCGTAGTCAGCCTGCTTGTCATCGCCATCGCGGTCCTGATCCTGGTCTTTACGATGAAGAAGTTCGGACGGAGGTAATCGTATGTCGGTGATTGACGTACAACACCTGTGCAAGGTCTATCCGGGCAAGGTTGCCGTCGACGACATCTCCTTCTCCCTGAACGAGGGCGAGATCTTCGGCCTGCTCGGTCCCAACGGATCGGGCAAGACGACAACCATCCTGATGATCCTCGGATTGCTGGAACTGACGGCCGGAAGCGTGACGGTGCTCGGCAAGAGCCCGTTGCGAAGCCCCCTCGCGGTCAAACGCCTGGTCGGATACCTTCCCGATACGGTCGGGTTCTATGACAACCTGACGCTCTTCGAGAACCTTGACTACACCGCCAGCTTCCTTGGCTTGGATGCCAACGAGCGGGAGAAGCGGATCAACGAGGCCTTTGCGGTGATGCACCTTGAAGACCGGGTCCACATGAAAGTCAAAACGCTTTCCCACGGCTTGAAACAGCGTCTTGGTCTTGCCGAGATTCTGGTCAAACAGCCGAGAATCGCCATCTTGGACGAACCTACGCAAGGACTTGATCCATCCTCGATCAACGAGTTCTTGGATTTGATCCGCAGTTTCCGGGACGAGCATCACATGACGGTGCTCTTCTCCAGCCATCAGCTGGTCCAAGCCCAGGAGGTCTGCGACCGTGTCGGCCTCTTTTCCGATGGGAACCTGATCGAGTACGGGTCAGTCCCGGAACTTTCCGAGAAGGAGTTCGGCGCCAACAAGCTGATTTCCATCACCTTGGACAAGGACGAGCCCATCGAAGCGATTCTCACGGCTTCCAGCCCCGACGTGGTCAAGGTGACCAAGGAGGGTCCCGGCAGCTGGCTGGTGGAAAGCAAGAGCGATATCCGCGCCCTGCTGGTCAGGCTGTTGGTCGACAAGGGCCTGAACATCACCAGCGTGCAACTAAAGACGCACTCGCTCGATGATATCTATGATGCCTGTTACAAGGAGGTCCAGCATGCAGAAACAACAGCGTGAGGGCTCGGCCTTGACCGGGCTCTGGGTGGTATTCCGCAAGGAACTTGAGGATTTCACCGGCTCCATCAAGCTGATGGTGCTGGCGGTATTGATCCTCCTGACCGCTGCGGCAAGCGTGAGTATCGCAGCCGTGACATTGAAAAACTACGTGGAGGAGGACCAGTTCCTGCTCCTCTCGCTTTTCACGCTGTCGGGCAACTCGGTTCCCTCGTTCCTGAGCTTCATGTCGTTCCTCGTGCCGCTGACGGCCATCGCCCTCGGCTTTGACGCCATCAACAGCGAGTTTCAGAACCGGACGATGGGAAGGATCCTCTCCCAACCAATCTACCGGGATGTGCTACTCTTCGGCAAGGCGTTGGGTGCCTTGGCCGCCATGGCGCTGATCCTGTTGGTGCTCTGGCTGCTGGTACTGGGCTGCGGCATGTGGTTCCTCGGTGTAGCTCCGACAGGCGAGCAGATCGGAAGGGCATTCGTCTTCTATCTGATCACCCTGCTGTATGGAGCGCTGTGGTTCACCATCGCGATGGTCTGCTCGATCATCACGAACAACGCCGCCGCGTCAGCCCTGATCTCCATTGCCATCTGGCTTTTCACCATGATCTTCTGGCCGATCATCGCCCAAGTGCTCGCGGGCGCCATCGGTGGAAATGACGCCTATCTGGGGGCGACCATGCAGGTCAACCTCGCGCGCATCTCCCCCTTCGTGCTCTACAGCCAGGCCTCCATCGCCATCCTGAACCCGACGACCCGTTCGCTCGGTGTTGTCCTGTTCTACCAGATGGACGGCGCTCTTGGAGGAAGTCCCCTTCCCTTCTGGCAGAGCTTCCTGCTGGTGTTGCCCCACATGGCCGCCTTCGTGGCGAGCGCCATCGTCTGGTTCATCATAGGGTACCGTCTCTTCCTCAGAAGAGAAATCCGCATGTAATCCTAGCCGCCTGCCCCAACCGGACAGGCGGCATTCTTGTCCCGTCCACCCAAGGAATCCATACCGGGCAAATGCCTTCGCGATGCCGTCTTTTCTTTTTGATGGTCGCGGGATGAAGCCGAAGATGGCAGTAGCCCGCAGAATGCTGATTTGAACCAATCTTTATTGGCAGCCAGACAGATGGGAAGACTTGCCTCGGTTCCCTTCAGGCCAGCAGCTCTTCCTTCCAGTCCTGCACGGTGTGTCCGGTAGAGCTGAAGGCGATGCCAAGCAGGTGGATAGTCTTGTTTTTCTCCAGGCGGAACTTGTCGGCGTAGTGTTTGTCCTTGATCTGCCTCAATGCTGCCTCGGCACTCTTGTCCGCCTTGAACTCCATCACGTATACATGCTCTCCCGTCTCCACCGACAGGTCGATCCGCCCCTCGCTCGTCT
>JAQYHB010000017.1 GCA_028722305.1 Spirochaetales bacterium | reverse complement strand
CGAAAGGTGGATCTGGGTATCTTGTGAGTCGGGCATGTCTGTATGGTTTCCTTTTTGTGGTTGGTAACCAAAATGGAACCAGACGACATGCCCTTTTTGCAACTATTGCGCCGCCTGCTTTCCCTCATCCCCCAACTTTCCCAGATTATGGACCGATGCATCGCCATCGAGCAGAGAAGGGCAAGCTATCGGTGTCAGCAGAGGAAAATGTTCAAGGTGAACCGCGAAGTACTAGGAAAGTTCCGTCGTTTTCCCGGGGAGCGCAAGACGACAGGGGACAAGCAGAAAGGCCCCTCGAAGGAAGAACGGAAGAGCCCGGTCAGCGGGCAGACGCTTCTCCCGGACGCGAACCTGGCGCAGGAAAGATGGATTAGACCGTTGATCGGACCAATACGTGTGCCAGGGTAGAAGGAACTGCAACATCTGGAGGCGAGCGCTGTGAAGGTGGATCCTCGGATTTTTGAACGCGTGCGTGCCAAATCACATGGGGACGCATTTGGGTTGGCGCCCTGCATACGACGAAAATCCTTTTCAATATTTCTTTTGCACATTTCTGGTGCTTTTCGCTTCCATTGCCAGTTTCGGCCTCACGAGGGAATCGACCTCCTTTCCGCTTGGTAGTCAATCCAGGCTCGCAGCTCAGTACTCGAAAAGAACGCCATTCTCTCAGTTTTGACGAGCTTCCAAGGATTTGTAGTAATTGCCGAAATCAGCCATGGTATGCAGCACGTTGAGGAGCTCTTTCCCCAGGTCGGTCATGCCGTACTCTACTTTCGGGGGATTGGTCCCATAGTCTTTCCTGTACACCAGGCCATCGCTTTCCAGTTGCCTGAGGCTGTCCGTCAGCACTTTCTGGGAAATGCCGTCAAGCGCTTTCATCAACGCGTTGAACCTCCACGGCCCATCCATCAGGTTCCGGATAATCAGGAGTTTCCATTTGCTCCCGATCAGTGAAACCGTGGTCGCGATCGGGCAGTCCGGCAGTTCTTCCTTGCGTCGCATGCGTATCCCTTCTCAGTACAACATATCACATATGCAGAAAGAAGTACACAGTTACTTTTAAGTGCGTACTTTTCATTGCATGCGTATTTGGATAGATTGGTTGTAGGAACTGGGAAATACGGTTCCATGGAGGAAACACTATGGCAAATTATCAGAAAACAACAGTTGGCGACAGCCCGAGAACCGAACTGCATGAGAAACTGGGTCTCACCGGAGCGGAGATCAGCGTCAACACCATGCCCGCCGGTTCCTGTGTCCCGTTTGTGCACAGCCATAAGCAGAACGAGGAGATCTACGGCATCCTTTCCGGGTCCGGCAAGGCAGTCATCGACGGAGAGGAAGTTCCGCTTCAGAAAGGGGACTGGCTCCGTGTCTCTCCTGCCGCGAAACGACAGTTCTTTGCGGGCAAGGATACCCCGATTTCCTATATCTGCATCCAGACCAAGGAGCACTCGCTTGGCGGGTTTACCGCGGATGATGCGGTGATCGAGAAATAGCAGGATTCTGTCCGAATCTGCCAGCTTCACCAGCACGGCCTCGACTAGGACAAGGTCTGTCTGATGCTATGGCACAGCACATATGCAGATGCAAAGACCTCGAAGGGACATCGCCTTTCGAGGTCCTCTCTGTTTTTGATGCCCGAGGGAAGCACTGCGTGGATGAAAACGTCATCAGCTTTTCCTGGAGGATTCCCGCTCCAGGCAGAGTCCTGTTCTTGTCCGCGGCCTGTGTGCAGGCATGATCGGCATGCCGATTCTGATCGCCGGCATCTGCGGTACGGGCATCTTGTCCACCATGGACTCCACCAACATGCATGAGATTGAGGATCGGCTCGAGGTACCGGTCAACGTCGACCTTGTCGCTTTTGCCTATTCTGCGCTTGCCTTCGCGGCTCTTGGGCTTCTGGTCGGCGCGATTGTCAAGCCAATGTGGATTGCGGTCATGTTCCCAGGTTTCTTGATGTCGGTCGCCTTTACCGGTGCCAGCTTTTTCAGCTGGAAAGCACTTTCCCCGACTTCGATTTTCCAAATTCTGGTCCTGGTCAACATGGGAAGCTTCGGTGGATTCCCTTGCTGGTTGCTTGGCATTGCCTTCTCCTCTACGGGATAAAGAAGCCTTGGGCAGATTGAAGCAGATGACGTGCTTTTGCCACAAGCGCTTTGCTGTGATATTCTTGAGGTATGAGCAAGCAACTTCTTCCCATCATGACGGAAAACAGCTCGTTCTCGAATCTCCGTGAGAGCGGATGCATCTATGTGGACAAGACAGGTTACATCGCGAAACTGATCGCCATATCGGGGAAGATGTACTTTCTGTCTCGTCCCCGCCGCTTCGGGAAGTCATTGACGGTTTCCACCTTGGAGGCGATCTTCCAAGGGAAGCATGAGCTGTTCAAGGGCCTCGCCATCGACCAGACGGACTACGACTGGAAGACCTACCCGGTCATCCACATCGACTTTGGGGACTGCGGGAAAAGCACTCCCGAGGCGCTTGACGGGTGGCTGAAGGACCGGATCGAGGAGGTTGCCGACCTTTACGGGGTCGGGCCGCTGGACATGGCCAAGACGAGCGACGACCTGTTCGCGAAGCTCATCCTGCTGCTTTCCAAAAAAGACAAAGTGGTGGTGCTGGTCGACGAGTACGACAAGGTGCTTTCGGACAACGTCTTCTCCCCCGAGGTAGAGAAACTGCGGCAGGTGCTGGGGAACTTCTACCAGGTAATCAAGACGAAGGGAGCCCTGCTGCGGTTCGTCTTCATCACCGGTGTGACCAAATATGCAAGGCTGAGCGTCTTCTCGAAGATGAACAACCTGAACGACCTGAGCCTGTCGCCTGCATATGCGACGATGCTGGGGTATACCCAGAAGGAACTGGAGACCAACTTTGCCGGCTATATCGAACAGGGGATCAAGGACACGGGGATGGGACGCGAGGCGTACCTAGGGAAGGTGCGGGAGATGTACGACGGCTACCGGTTCGCGCCGGGGTGCGAGACGGTGTACAACCCGGTGTCGGTGGGCAACTTCTTCAATCCTGAGGATGGTGGAGGGGTACGGTTCAACGACTACTGGATCGAGACGGGCAGCACGAAGCTGGTGATGGACATGGCCCAGTCAGTTGACCTTGACGTGACGGAGGACCTGAAGGATGGCATGGGCGCCGACGCGCTCAGCTCGTTCGACGTGGCGGAGCTGAGCCAGGCCGAAGGGGATATGGACAAGGTGCAGGCGTTCCTGCTGCAGACGGGGTACTTGACCATGGACGGCTACGACGAAGAGCTTGGGGTGTACTACCTTCGCTTTCCGAACAAGGAAGTGCGGGAGGCCTACTACCGGAACCTTCTGACCCGGTGGTGCTCGAGGGAATCCGGGGTAGTGATCCGGAACCTGGTGGTTGCCCTGAGGAAGGGGGACACGCAGGGGTACATGCAGACGCTGACGGCAATCTTCGCGTCGGTGCCGTACCGAGCGGGGAAGAAGGAGCCGGACTTCGCGCAG
>JAQYHB010000016.1 GCA_028722305.1 Spirochaetales bacterium | reverse complement strand
GAGGATCTCCATGTACCGCCCCGTCTCCCCGGCCTTCAACGCGTCGCACATATCCCCAAGCTCGTGCTCCACCGGCTTCTCCCGCAACCGCTCCAGCAGGCTCCCGTCATAGGCGTCCGCCACCTCCCGGTTCGGCATCCTCAGGTAGTACAGCCCCTTCGCCTCGTCCGCACGGTCGATGGTCAGGTATCCCGTCTGCAAAAGGAACGCCTGCACCTTGTCGGCGTCCCCCTTCATCCTGCCCAACTCGGCCACGTCGAAGGTCGCAAGGGAGCGTTTCGCCATCCCACGCTTCAGGTCCTCCGTCACGTCAAGGTCCACCGACTGCGCCATGTCCATCACCAGCCTCGAGCTACCCGTCTCGATCCAGTAGTCGTTGAACCGTACCCCTCCACCATCCTCAGGATTGAAGAAGTTGCCCACCGACACCGGGTTGTACACCGTCTCGCATCCCGGCACGAACCGGTAGCCGTCGTACATCTCCCTCACCTTCCCTAGGTACGCCTCGCGGCCCATCCCCGTGTCCTTGATTCCCTGTTCGATATAGCCGGCGAAGTTCCCTTCCAGCTCCTTCTGCGTGTAGCCCAGCATCGTCGCGTATGCAGGCGACAGGCTCAGGTCCTTCAGATTGTTCATCTTCGAGAAGACGCTCAGCCTTGCATATTTGGTCACACCGGTGATGAAGACGAACCGCAGCAGGGCTCCTTTCGTCTTGACCACCTGGTAGAAGTTCCCCAATACCGTCCGCAGCTCTTCCACCTGCTCCGAGAAGACGTTGTCCGACAGCACCTTGTCGTACTCGTCGATCAGGACGACCACTTTCCCCAGGCAGGACAGCCCGTCAATCAGGTCTGAGAACACGTCGTCGGCATGCTGGGACAGGTCGGGCACTGCAATCCCATAGGATGCGGCGACCTGTCTCATGGCTTTCTTCAGCCATGCCTCCAAATCCTCCGCAGTGTTCCTCCCGCAGTTCCCCCACGTTCTCCCCCAGCGCGTTGTCCGACACCACCTTGTCGTACTCGTCGACCAGCACCACGACCTTCCCTTTCTTGGAAAGCAGCAGGATGAGTTTCGCGAACAGGTCGTCGCTCGTCTTGGCCATGTCCAGCGGCCCGACCCCATACGAGTCGGCAATCTCCTCGATCCGGTCCTTCAGCCACCCGTCAAGCGCATCTGCCGTCTTTTTCCAGCAGTTCGTGAAATCGATATGGATGACCGGGTAAGGCTCCCAGTCGTAGTCCAGAGAATCGATGACAAGCCCTTTGAACAACTCCCTCCTGCCTTGGAAGATCGCTTCCAAGGTGGAGACGGTCAGCGTCTTCCCGAAACGGCGGGGACGGGAGAGGAAGAACATGTTGCCTTCCTGACGGACAAGGGAATGCAGGTAGGCAGTCTTGTCCACGTACACGTAACCCCCTCGCCGGAGATTCTCGAACGAGCCGTTCGCCGTCATGATGGGAAGAAGTTGCTTGCTCATGCCTCAAACATACCACAGCAAAGCGCGGATGGCAAAAGAACGGCACGAAAGCCGTCTCTTTCTCCGCACAAAAGGAAAGCAAGGTAGATTGAAACCCGCTCCTCCATCCCGTTGTCGCCGAGATGGCGCAACGGCATTTGCAATCAACCTCTCTTCCTGGTTCGGGAAGCGCTTTTTGAGCCGGAAACGATATCCTGGACTTTATTCGAGCGCTTTCAGAATCTGTTCGTACGGGATGCCGATGAAGGCGCTCACCGTGTGCAGTGGCGTGCTCAGCACCCAGTTGCGATGCATTTCCGCCTCGCGGCTGCGCTCCTCGCTATCGCCCTGTTCATACAGGCTGGCCAATTGCTTCAACATCGCCTCGAACTTGGGGTACCGCCAGCCGGATTCCAGGATATCCCGGATTGTCGTCGTGTCGGATATTCTCACCGGGCGCGGCTCTTCGAGGACTGTCATCTCGCAGGTCAAGGCGATATCCCGGCTCGAGGTGCCGACTTCCACCCCATAGGTTCCCCGCTCCGCGCGCCAGGACTCCGTGTAGGTGTCCCAGTAGGCGAAGGAGCGCTTGTCGAGCTGGAAGGAAACCACCTGTTTCTCCCCTTTTCTCAGGAACACCTTCCGGAAGCCTTTCAGCTCGTGAACCGGACGGGCGACCGTCGGGTGCTTGGGGGCGATGTAGAGCTGGACCACCTCCGCTCCATCACGGTCGCCGGTATTCTCCACCTCCACAGAGACCGAAAGGGTGTCACCCTCCTTCCATGAGGGAGAAGAGATCTTCAGCGCGCCAAGACGGAAGGTTGTGTAGGAGAGACCGTACCCGAACGGGAAGGCGACCGGCTGTTTACGGGTATCGTAGGCACGGTAGCCGATGAAAATTCCCTCCCCGTAGCAGGCATCGTGGCCGTCACGGCCATAGTCCAAGTAGCAGGGGGTATCCTCCAGCCTGAGAGGGAAACTCTCCGCCAATTTTCCCGAAGGGTTCGCCTTGCCCAAGAGCAAGTCCACGGTGGCGCCTCCGACAGCCTGGCCACCCAGATACATATTCAAAATGGCGCTGACAGAGTCCTTCCACGGCATCGTCACAGGGCTGCCTACATGCAGGACCACCACGACACGCTTATGGATTTCCGCGAGCTTTTCAATCAACTCATTCTGGCAGGCGGGAAGATCCATGTGGCTCCGGTCATAGCCTTCGGACTCGAACGAGTCGGGCATGCCGGCGAAGACCACCACCGTCCGATAGGAACCGGCAGTCTTCAGGACCGTGTCAAGCGCGCCAGAATCTGGTGTCTCGTTGTCCATTCCCCAGCCAGGAAGCCAGTCGCAGTGGGCGTCCTCCAACGCGCTTTCAATCCGAGTGGCGTTGATATGGCTCGAACCGCCACCTTGGTAGCGGGGAGCCTTTGCGAACGGGCCGACGAAGAGAACCTTGTCGAACGAAGAAAGCGGAAGCAGGCTGCCATCGTTCTTCAGCAACACCGCGCACTGTTCCTCTGCCTTCCTGGCAAAGAGGTGGTGGGCCTCACGGTCGTAGGGCTTTTCCTCCACTCCAAGGCCCTTGTCGATCCAAGCGAGAATCCTGGCCACCGACTCGTCTAGCACCTTTTCGTCCAGGCTTCCGTCCTTGACTGCAGCCACCAGCCTCTGGTCATTCTCCACGCTCGGACCCGGCATCTCCAGATCCAGAGCAGCCTTGTGGGCGTCGACCGTCCGGTTCATCCCACCCCAGTCGGTCATGGCGACACCGTCAAAGCCCCATTGCTCTCGCAGGATTTTGCGGATGGTCAGGGGGTTCTCACAACTGTAGGTGCCGTTGATGCGGTTGTAGGAGGTCATGACCGTCCAGGGTCTGCCCTCCTTGACCGCGATCTCGAAGGGGGCAAGATACATCTCGCGGAGCGTCCGCTCGTCGATGTGCTCGTTGATGTTCATGCGGCTCTTTTCCTGGTTGTTGGCGGCGAAGTGCTTCAGGCTGACTCCCACATGATGCTTCTGCACCCCCTTGATGTAGCTGGCAGCGAGCTTGCCAGCCAGGTAAGGGTCCTCGCTCAGGTACTCGAAGTTGCGACCGCACAGCGGGCTGCGTTTCATATTGACGGCAGGGCCGAGCACCGTATGCACCCTCTGCCCGGCAGCCTCCTCTCCGAGCGCGGATCCCACTTCTTCGAGCAGGTCGATATCGAAACTGGAAGCGAGCGCGGAACCCGAAGGGAAGCAGATGGCCGGCACGGCTCCCACATACCTTCCGTTCACCAGCTCGGTCTGGGTTCGCAGTCCATGAGGGCCGTCGCTGACCATGATGGAGGGAATACCGAGACGCTGGACAGCCTTGGTCCACCAGTTGTCCGCTCCAGAGCAGAGACCTGCCTTTTCTTCCAAAGTAAGGTGCTTCAGCAAATACGGAATATCGAGATGCATGCGAAAATCCTCCACAAGCACTGTATCACGAAAAAGCGCCGGGATACAGCAATGCCGATTCCGGCGCAGTAGGTAATGGTTATAGGAAAATAAGGAAAAAATGACGTCCCGTCCCTATATGCCATCGACTGCCCGCCTGAGCATGACGAACCAGAGCATAATCCAATGGCAATCAGGTGCTTGCCGTTTCCGTATCCTCGTAGCTATCACGTCTCTCTCCTTTCGGTCCCGGACCAAACTCGACCTGGTCGGCGAGCACATACAGGCGCGAGTGGTTCTTCAGATCGTCCTTACCCACCCACGTGGACTGCCTCAGCCTTCCAAGTACGCGTACCCGTTTTCCCTTCATCAGATACTGGGCGCAACGGTCCGCCAGAGTCGCCCAGCACTCCACGTCAAGAAAGACGGTCTCCGTCTGTTCCTGCTTCTCCTCCCCCTCCTTGTTCTTGCGATAGCCGTTCATGGCGATCGTGAAGCTGCAGACCGTCCTCCCAGACGGTCCTACCGACTTGCTTTGGGGATCCGCCACCAGGTTGCCCTCGGCGATGACGGAATTCAAATCTCTCACAGGTTCCTCCTTTGCCTTCCGGCCGGGGCGCCGCCGGCCAAAAAGCCTTTACCCTATCTATACGTACTTTTTCCCTGTTTTGATTCACACTTTTTTAAATGCGTGTTAGGGTAGACGGCGGAGGACGACATGAGCGTTACGGTCATTTCACTCGGTGGTTCCATCATCGCTCCCGATTCCGTGGACATCGATTTTCTCAAGGCATTCAGCAAGGAACTCAGGGCATACCTCAAAGAGGATGCGTCTCGCAAGGTGATTCTGGTTTGCGGAGGTGGAGCCCCCGCCCGGGTCTACCAGCAGGCAGCCAAGGCCGTAGCGCCCGGCATCGACAGTTCCTACCTAGACTGGATCGGCATCAGGGCCACCCACTTGAACGGGCAGCTGGTACGCACCCTCTTCGCCGACATCTGTGGCGACCAGCTGGTCATCGACCCGACCAGTAAGGACATCGCTTTCAAGGGACAAGTGCTGGTTGCTGGGGGATGGAAGCCGGGATTTTCCAGCGACAACGACGCAGTCCTGCTCGCCGAACGCTTCGGCGGCAAGCTGATCATCAACCTCTCAAACATCGAGAAAGTCTATACGGACGACCCGAGAAAGAATCCCCAGGCCAAACCGATCGACAAGATCAGCTGGGAAGATTTCCGGAAAATCGTCGGCGATGACTGGGTTCCAGGCAAGAACACCCCGTTCGACCCGGTTGCCAGCAAGAAAGCCGCCAGCCTCGGCATGAAGGTGGTCTGCTCCAAAGGAACCCAGATCCAGAACACCATGGCGATTCTCCGTGGCCAGGCGTTCGTCGGAACCACAATCGGTTAACCGAGCTTCTCTCGCTTCAGCTGGAGGAAGTATCCAAGCGCGTCGGCGAAGGAAGCGGGGAACGGGACATCCTTGGTGAAATCGGGAATCCAGGGGATGTTGTCCGCCAAATCCTGCACAAAGCCGTTGTCGATACCGAGCTCCTCCAGCTTGTCGATCAGAAGGTCGTATTCCTCCTCGGAGATGTCCTTGAAACCAGGATTCTCCTTGGGGGGCACAAACTGCACCATCAGGCTGAGCCAGGCATGGGCGTCCAGCTTCTCCTTGTAGTATTCCAGGAAATCGAGCGTCGACCGCATCTGGCCGGGAAACCACAGGTGCCTGACCAAAATGCCATGAAGCCCCGTATGGTCCAGCTTCGTGACGGGATGACGTTTGACAATCCACTCCATCACACCCCTGATCACATCCGCATACCTTGGGGTTCCGCAGAACTGCCCAGCGCACGCATGGTCCAAGGACTTCACATCAATCAGATACAGGTCGGTCAATGGATCGAGGATCCGCAGCCCGCTTGCCGACTCATAGCCGGAACTGTTGTTGACGATAGGCAACTTCAAGCCCTGCTCCCTGGCCATGCGGATGGCAATCGAAATCGAGGGATAGAACTGCGTGGGGGTCACCAGGTTGATGGTCGCGGCCCCCATCTTCTGCAGCTCCAGCATCATCCTCGCCAGCTCCTCAAGGGAGACCTCGATGCCGACATGCTCATCGCTGGCCGAAATCTGATAGTTCTGGCAATAGGCGCAATGAAGCGGGCACCCGCAGAAGAAAATCATCCCCGAGCCCTTCTTGCCTTTTACCGGCGGTTCCTCTCCCCGGTGCAGGCCGCTCCAAGCGACTCTGACGGCGCTTGTCTCTCCACAGACCCCCTTTTTGCCATGCAAGCGGTCAACCCCGCACTGGTTCGGGCAAAGCATGCAATGCGCGTATACGCCCAGTATTGTCGTATCGATCATGCCAGCATTGTACTCGAGAGCCAATTCTCTTGCTACCCAAGCGCGCATCAAAGTCAAAAAAATTAATATTATATATATTCCGTATTAGGATTATTATTTTGATTATCATATGCTATTTAGGCCTACCGCTCTGTTGACCATTTCCCGGTATTGACCTTAAATATCCTCTATGGGTGGAAACGCACTCTTTTCAAGACAGCCAAAGGGGAAAAGACCGCAGGAACGCTATATCCTCTGCATCGACGGCGGGGGCATGCGTGGGGTCATTCCGTGCTATCTGCTCGCCAAACTGGACGAAATGCTGAAAGCGCTGGGGGACCAGCGTCCGCTTGCGGAACACTTCGACTTGGTTGCGGGCACCTCCACCGGCGGACTAATCGCCCTCGCCCTGACGATTCCCCTTGCGAAAAGCGGATTCTCGCAGGATGAAAGCGAGCAATGTCTCGTGTATCGGCCGAAGGAACAAAGCTGGATGCAACGGCTGCTGCATAAGCCTGTCATCGAGGAGGCTGTCGGAGCCTTTCCCCGTACCGCAACCATTCAGGAAATCAGCAATCTTTACCGAGTCAACGGCAAGAGGATCTTCCCCAAACGGCAATCCCGTCTCTTCGGCTCGTTCTTCACCGACAAGTATGATGTCGGGCCGCTGGAGGAGTTCCTGAAGGAGAAGTTCCTCGACACCCCGCTCTCCGACGCGGTGGTACCGGTCCTGGCTACCTCGTACAATATCGCCGAAAGCGGAAGACCCTTCGTCTTCACCAGCCGGGACTCCCATCAGTTCCTGTTCCGCGAGGCAGGACGGGCCACCAGCGCAGCACCAACCTATTTCAAGCCCGCCACCATGACCGACCGGGTCACCGGCGAACCGCTGATGCTGATCGATGGTGGACTGGTAGCCAACAACCCCGTGCTCTACGCGTTGCAGGAAGCCCGCAAGCTCTATCCTGACTGCGTGACATTCCACATTCTCTCGCTTGCCACCAGGCAACCGGAAATCCACGTTGAGATGAACGGCAACACCGGCATGGTCGCTTGGCTCGACCCCTCGCAAGGGGCTCCAATCCAGAGGATCCTCTCTACCGCCCAAGAACAGACCAGCAGCTCGATCATCCGCTCCATCCGGGGTGTGGACTATGTCCGCGTCGAGGGGCAGCTCACGACCCGCTACAAATTGGACGAGACCGCAAACGAAGCGCTTGACACGCTCCAAGACGACGCAGAGGCGATGTTCAAGAACCATAAGGAGGAACTGGAGAGGTACGTGAGGATGCTTTCTCAACGTACGGATTTTGACCAGCTGAAACTTGACCCGATTCCCCCTTCCCCAACTGAGATGACAACCAATGCACTACAAACAACAACAACTTGAGGACCAACTGAGGGCGCTGTGTGACGACCTGGACGACTACCTTGAGGACACCCACGGAGCAGAGTACAATCTCCGGCCAAACAGGCAGCCCCGTGGCACCACCTCCAGCAACCAGTACGACGGGCTTTTCGCCACCGCTCCCGCCTTCACCCTCGGCTATGGAAGCGAGCACGGCAAGGGATACGTGGTGGAGATTTCCATCTGCACCTTCGACTGGATCGAGCCGAAGCGCCGCAAAGAGATTTTCGATGACGCCTTCGCCTACGTCCGTTCGATTCTCCCACACTATTTCCCCGACAGGCAACTCGCGATCGTCCACGACGGAAACGTGATGAAGATCATCGGGGACTTCTCACTCGGCGATGTGTGAGAGCAGGTGGTCCAGCTGTTCGTTCGCTTTCCTAATGAATGCATGATATCGTTTTGGACGGTGCCCGCAACTATCGTCGCTGATTGACCTTACAATCATGATACCGGTATCAAGTTCCTTGGCCGCGAAGGCTATCCCGTAGCTTTCCATATCGCAGAACAACGAACCGGAAAGCTGGGGATGGGATTCTTGGTAAGGACGGGTAACAAAGACATCGCCCGAGGCACAGCGCCCAGCGGGAAGACCGGGAAACGGGTGGCAGGCAATCTCGCCAACCACCCCGCCCCTGCCATTGGGAAGCTCCCCTGACAAAAGGCCGAAACGGGTCAGGTCGACGTCATGCTGCCAGACACTGGTGGCGGTGACGATGTCCCCGATCCGCAAGGACGGGTCTAGTGCCCGCGCGGTCCCGACGCAGACGACCAAATCCGGTTTCTCGGATTCGATGGCGCGATAGGTATATACTGCGGCTTGAAGCTTGCCCACGCCGACGACACGCGTAAGGGGACAGGTGATTCCGGCAAGTTCCCAGGAACTTGCGGCGACGACAAGCAGCTTCATAGCGTGACCAGTTCCTTCCGGATCGTCCTGACATCCACCCCGAGCTTTGGGTCGCGATGGGTACGGGAAACTGCAAGCGCCACCAACGTGATCGCCTGCTTGACCGCACGCTCCTCGTCGACCCCTTTGACCAGCTGTCCGAGCAGAACCGCGTCAAACAAATCGCCCGTCCCCGGATAGGAGACCGGATAGCGCTCGAAGGGGATGGTCGTAGTATCGGTCGCCACCACCCATCCGCCATCTGTCTCCAGGCCAGTGATCAGGTGATGTCTGCCGGGTAGGCGCCGGCAATCTTCAGGAAGAGGCTCCCGGTCCAACCCCAGAAGCAACTTCGCCTCGGTCGGGTTGGGGGTCACGTAGGTAGCCCTTGGCGCGAGCTTGTCACGAAAACTCCCGATCAGGGCGGGATCGATTCCTTGGTAACATGCTCCGTCATCCCCCAGCACCGGATCGCAGAAGAGCAACGTCCCGGAATGGTCGTCCAGAAACGGCAGCAAGGCCTCCACCTGCCCGGAGCTGGAAAAGTAGCCGGTATAGATTCCGGAAAAGCGAAGGCCGAGCCGAGTCCACACCCCGAGGATTTCCCCGAGGGAATCGGTCTCCTCCTTCCGATAGGGATCAAGGAAACCGTCGCTCTGGGTGGAAAGCAATGCGGTCGCCACCGGACAGGCTTCGACCCCCAGCATCTCCAGTGCGGGAATCATGACGGTCAACGAGCTCTTGCCGTAGGAGGAAAGGTCCGTCAAAAGGACCACACGCTTTTCCATGCCTAGCACCTCCCGATTGATTGTTGGTATGATACCATACAAACGAGGTAATGACGATGATAGTGAAGGATTCTCGAACGGGTTTTCCCCTTTTCGACTCTGCGTACAACCCTTTCAAGGGACCGCTTCCCACCCAAGAGGATATCGCAAGGGGACTGAAACCCATGATTCTCAGCGCCAGCGGCTGGCGCAAGGTGTTCGCCCAGGATGGCGACGCGGAGAGCGCTGAGCCGGAAATCGCCAAGCGCGATGCCTACTTGGCTGCCGCGGCGGCCTTGGTCCAGGCGGAATACCTGAAGGCCCAAAAGCGGGATCCTTCCGTGCTGGTTGGGGTCGATGCACGGCCTACCGGGTATTCGATCGCCCAGTGCGCGATCCGCGCATTCCTTTCCGAGGGGGTCACGGTGCGGTATCTGTTCATCGCCTCAGCTCCGGAAATCATGGCTGAGAACGCGAAGGGAGCGCACGGGTGCGACGGCTTCTTCTACATCTCCGCCAGCCACAATCCGCTTGGACACAACGGCATCAAGTTCGGAGGTTCTGGCGGCGTCTATCCCGGTTCAGTCACCGGACCTTTCGCCACCCGGTTCAAGGAACTGCTTGGCAATCCGTCGGCCATCCAGCGGAAGCTGCTTTCGGTGGACGAGGCGACGCTCGAGGAGGTCTACCAGAACAGCGGGAAAGCGAAAGCCGAATCCCTGAAGACCTACCACGATTTCGTCTTGGAGACCGGCGAGCGCCCGATCGGCGCCTACCAGGAACTGCTGAGGAAACAACCCCTCGGCGTCGTCATCGACTTCAACGGGAGCGCCAGGGCCGACAGCATCGACATCTCCCTGCTCGAGGAGCTGGGAGCCCGATTGATGACGGTCAACGACAAGTGCCGCGAGGTGGTCCATGGAATCGTCCCCGAGGGGGAGAACCTGCAGCTCTGCAAGGACTCCCTCGAGATGGCGCATCAGTCGGATTCCTCCTTCGTCGTCGGATACCTGCCGGACAACGACGGGGACCGTGGCAACATCGTCGTCTGGGATGATGCAAGCAACAGTGTGGTGGTCCCCCCTGCCCAAGAGGTCTTCGCGCTGGTGGTCATGGCCACCCTGAGCGAGATGCAACTTTCCCATCCCGAGGCAAAGCTAGCCATAGCCGTCAACGGACCGACATCGATGCGCATCGACCGGATTGCCGATGCCTTCGGCTGCAAGGTCTTCCGAAGCGAAGTCGGAGAGGCCAACGTCGTGCAACTGGCCAGCCAGCTGAGGGAGCAGGGCTATCTGGTCAAGATCCTTGGCGAGGGTTCCAACGGCGGCAACATCACCGATCCGGCAAAGGTTCGCGATCCGATGAACACCATCATCACTCTGCTGAAACTGCTGGGGGATTCCGAAATCATGCGCAACTGGTGCGGGAAAAGCGGACAGCCCATGCCAAGGAACATCACCCTTTCCGGCGTGCTGGACAGCCTGCCGGTCTTCACCACGACCGGCGCCTTCAGCAAGGACGGCACCATGCAGGTCCATCTGGACGCGGGCACGTTGAAACGCAACTACGAGAAGGTCTTCCTCGAGGAATGGAACGTGCAAAAGGACAAGCTTAAGGAAGAGGGCATCTACGGATACCGGATCTACCAGTCCGAGGGAACAGTGACCCGCGAGGGAATCGGAGAGGAGTTCCGGCACGCTCCCTTCAAGGGTGGCTGGAAGGCTTGCTTCCTCGACCAGGACGGCAAGGAGACCGGCTTTATCTGGATGCGCCCCAGCGGAACCGAGCCAATCTTCCGCATCCTTTGCGACGTGGAAGGCGACCGACCCGCCCTGCACGACAAGTTGCTTGCCTGGCACCGCTCGATGGTGCGGAAAGCCGACAACCTGTAACTTGTTTCTGGGCACCTTCGGGTGCCCATCACCATCCGGCTCCTGCTCCTTTGGGTCTTTATGGGCAATAAGCAAGAGAAAAGAATTGGATCTCCGAAGCAATACTCTTTCAAGGATGTTGGGCTCCGAAATGCGAGCCTACAAGGGAAGCAAGAGAGCATGCAACTGGAAATGGATTTCGTAGCGGAAAAAGCATCGCTCATGAGGACGGGCGATGGTTTCCAGAAAGTGATCATCACCGGAGATTTTGTCCACAAGCAGAGAGACGAGAAAGGAATATTGATGATAAACGTATTTGAATTTCTGTTGGATCCCCAGAGCTTGTAACCGGTATTGCGCGTCGCATCGAGGATATCCAGCCCTCTCTCCAGTTTGTCATTGGTCCCAAATCTCGTTCAGGAGGCCTTCAAGGGTCTCCTGTTGTTTTTGCTTGCCCCTCAACTCGCATTCCCACACGACGATGGGACGCCACCCCATGGCTAGGAGGCGAGCAATCGAGCGCTCGTCCCGGGCCCGGTTGCGCTCAATCTTGTTTCTCCAGAATTCCTGATGGGTCTTCGGAAGGCGAAAGAGGGCGCAATGCTCATGGCCGTGCCAGAAACAGCCGTTGACAAAAATGACGGTACGGTATTTGGGCAGGACGATATCCGGCCTGCCCGGAAGCCTGCGGTCCGAGGTGCGGAACCGCAGACCGTGGCGGAACAGAAACCGCCTGACAAGGAGCTCGTCCTTGGTATCCCGGCCCTTGATTGCCGCCATCACCTGGCTGCGCTTCTGGGGCGAGAACAGGTCGCTCATTCGCTCAAGCCGGCAATTGCCGCTCCGATTGTCGGGGCGTCCTCGACGTGGAGCAGACGGATAAAGCGATGGTACTGTCCCTCCAGATAGTGATGTAGGTACCGCTCGACCGCCTCCTGCAGCCCCTTGGTCTGGTAGTAGGTGGTACCATCGATATTCAACGCAGCCGGCTTGTCCTTGTCGATACCGGCTCCGCTCTGCAGGACAGTGGCGGTAATGCAGACAGCCGTCAGCTTGGCGGCCTTCTCCACCACCGCACGGGCGATTTCGAGCATCTGGGTCCTGTCGGCTTGATTGGCGAACGCCTCGCCAATCAAACCGGCCGCAGGGTCGGTCAGGAACTTGCTGACCTGGATGGTGGTCCACCGTTCCTGGCCACTCAGGCGCTTCACGCTTTCCGGGGAGAAGAGATGTCCGTCGATGACCGCATGGCGCATCAAGGTCCAGCACTGCAGGCCGAGATAGGCTCCGCTGATCATCTTTTCGAAATGATAGTGGAGCGGATCCTTGGTCGAGGCGAAGATCTCGCTCCCAAGACGTCCACCGGCAATATCGAAGTTGCCGCTCTCGATATTGACGCACTGTGAGCCAGCTTGCTGATGGATCTTGCCGATGTTCCTGTTCCGCTCCACGTAGGCCATATTGGTACCAGTACCGAGAATCAAGCCCATGTAGCCGCTTATCGGGTCGGAGCCTGTCGCCGAAGGTCCCGCAAGCAGGGTCGCCACCGTGTCGTTGACCACAGTCAGCTTCTTACGGGAGACATCGTGCCCACGACGGGCAAGCTCGTCCAGCAGGCCTTTGCCGACCGGCTTGCCGATCACATCCTGGGCCTTGATCTCCTTGCTGAACATCAACGGGACTCCGTCCCGGTTCTCGGTGATTTTGGCCGCATAGGAAAAACAGAAGCCGATATGGTCGCTCTTCTCAATCAGCCGCTCGACCTGGTCGGCGAACGCGCTGAAGAACTCCGGGGCGCTCACCTCGCGGGCGATGCCGGGCATGGCGGTCTTCTGCCAGTCGCTGATGACGGCCCTTCCCGACTCGTCAAAGGTGACCAGACTGGTACGGAAGTTGGTCCCACCGGCATCCAAGACGATGACCGGTTCTCCGCCGGGGATATGGTCGGGTATCGAGACATAGGCGGGAATCATCTCCAAGGAACTTGCCCTTCCCTGCAATCCATCATCCATCGCTACTTGGAATTCACGCACCAACGCGTCGAAATCCACAGCCTCGGGACCGGCATCCCATGCCGACAAAAAAGCCTTCGTGTCCATTGTGTGTTCCTTTTGTTTCCGTATTGTACTTCTACTCGTACCGGAATTCCAAGCCGTCGGTGCCGATTCCCTCGCCCGCGATCAGGGCTGTTCCATTCACCCGGATCGGATGGGAGATACGCCGTCCTTCCAAAAGGAGGTCGACCCCGACCGCCACCTCGCCAAAGCGACGTGCCAGAGCCTGGGCTACCAGCGTCACGACGGTAGCGCCTTTGGGCCAGTCCGCCCGATAGGTACCGGAAAGGAGGATGTCACCCTTTTTCCAGTCATGGATAAGAAACGTGTCCCGGCACTGCTCATCCAGCGGGCCTTTCACCTGGCTTGCAAGCCGTTGATACCATGTCTGATTGCCTGTTTTTGCAGGAATCATGGACAAATACCAACCCAAGTCGCTCTGGGAGACCATCAATGTCCGAGGAAGCGTTTCCTGGCTCAGCGCGCAGCCAGGCATGAAATACTGGGGGTCCGCGATATAGCCGGCAGTCACCGCAAGCGCGCAATCGGCCACTGCCGCGCGGGCGACGAGATAATCGCTATCCGACACGTCGAGGGCGGATAACGGGAAGGCGAAGAGCAGGACAAGCAACGACGTCAAGATTCTGCGCATAGCCCATCCTATTCCAAAAAAGATGGTTATGGTACAATTTCTTCCATGGAAAAAACACCTGAGACCATTCTTTGGTACGATCTGGAGACCTTTGGCCTCAACACCCGCTATGACCGAATCGCCCAGTTCGCCGCCCAGCGGACCGACCTGGACCTGCACCCGGTAGGCAGCCCTGTCGTCCTCTACGGGAAAATCAGCGACGACTATCTGCCTGACCCGCTTTCCTGCATGGTCACCGGCATCACCCCGCAGGAAACCGAAGCGAAGGGCCTGTGCGAATATGAGCTGATCAAGCAGGTCAACGCGCTTTTCTCTGTTCCCAACACCACGGTCGCCGGCTTCAACAATATCCGGTTCGACGACGAGATGATCCGCAGCTGCCTCTACCGGAACTTCTTCGACCCTTACGAGAGAGAGTGGAAGAACGGCTGTTCACGCTGGGACATCATCGACATGATCCGGGCATGCCATGACCTGAGACCGGAAGGGATCAATTGGCCGGCACGAAATCCGAATACCGACAAGCCGGTCGTCAAGCTGACCAGCCTGACCGAAGCGAACCACATCGACCAAACGGGAGCCCATGACGCCATGGTGGACGTCAACGCCACCATCGAGGTGGCCCGCCTGATCAAGAGAAAACAGCCCAAGCTGTACGCATGGGCATGGAAATACCGGAACAAGAACCTGCTGAAGAACCTGGTCCGGACTCCCTTCGGCTCCCCGGTGCTGCTGAGCAGCGCCATCTTCACCAACCCCAACGGCTACTCCGCCTTGGTGGTCCCCATCACCCCGGCGAAGGACGTGGGGAACACCTTCATCTGCTTTGATTTGATGCAAGATCCGATGCCGCTCTTCGCCACCAGGAACCCGCAGGAATTGATGCAGGTGCCAGGTATCTGCACCCTTGCCATCAACCGATGTCCCTTCGTCACTCCAATCAACCACAGCTTCCCTGACGAGGGCACCTACAAGCGCCTTGGCATCGACCGCGACAAGTGCCGCGAGACATTCCGTCTGCTGAGGGAACACGCCGAGCTGATTCCGACGCTCAGGAACGCCAAGGCTGCCGAGCAGTATGATGACGTGAAGGACACGGACTTCGAGATCTACAGCGGCGGGTTCTTCCCTGACAGCGACAAGCTGCAGTTCCAGGCAATCCACCACACAGCCCCAAGCCAGAAGCTGTCCTTGGGCATCCATTTCCAAGACCAGCGCGTGCCGGAGATGCTGATGCGCCACGTCGCCCGCAACTGGCCCGAGGTGCTGACCGAAGACCAAGCCCGCAAATGGAAGAGTTTCTGCGCGAGCCGCATTCTCAGCCCTCCGGGCGGCGTCAAGATCAACTGGGAGTTCTACCAGCGCAAAATCAAGGAAAACATGGCATCGACCGATATTTCTCCCGAGGTAAAGCGGGACGTGCTCGAACCGCTCGAGGCCTGGGGCAAGCGCCTCTCCGACAAACTCTTCGGGCCAAACCTGACGTAGAGCCGGCAGCGTAACACGTTCCGTTCGCTTGGGAAGCAAGCGGACTGGTTTTTTCAGAAAACGGCCTTTCCCTCGCTTGCCGAGAGCCGCGTGTTTCCTTACATTGCAAATCAATGAAAGGAACACGACTTCGGAAAATCTCGCCGTATCTGTACGTGCTGCCGGCCCTCGGGCTGGCGGTTCTTTTCTGCTATGCACCTTTCTTCTCGACGATTCTGGATAGTCTTTCCCACGTGCGGACGTCGGGAGAAAGGATCCGTTTCGTCGGCCTAGAGAATTTTCAGAAACTGTTCGCGTCGGATTCCTTCCATGACTCTTTGAGGAACACCATCGTCTTCACCCTGTGGTTCGTCCCCTGCAACCTGCTTGCCACGTTCCTTTCGGCCCTGCTGGTCCACGGCAAGGGCAAGGTGCTCAGGGCGAGCCGGAGCGCGTTGATGGCGACCATAGCCATCGCCATGGGTTCGATCGTGCTGATCCTTAAAACACTGTTTGACGAGAACACTGGGTTGTACAACCGGATCCTCTTCGCATCGGTACGCTGGTTCAGTTCCCCCAGAGCCGCCATGGGAATGCTGGTCTACACCGGCATATACCTGGACTTCGGCTTCGACTTCCTGCTTTTCTCCGCCAGTCTGGACAATATTCCCAAGGAGCTGTACGAGGTGGCTTCCCTAGAGGGGGCGAACCCCTGGCAGAGACTCCGGTATCTGGAGTTTCCACTTTCCGAGCCGACGTTTGTCTTCGTGGTGCTGAACAACCTGAAAGATGCCTTCCTCATCTGCTCCCCGGTGATGCTTCTGACCGAGGGAGGCCCCTTCCGCGCGACCCAGACAATTGTCTATCAGATGTACCTCGAGGGCTTCAAGGGTGGCAATATCGCCATGGGAAGCGCGCTGGCGACGGTTGCCTTCTCCATGAGCCTGGCGCTCTTTTTGGCTGGAATGGCTCTCCAGCGCAGGAGGGTGTTCTACCAATGAAACGCCTTCGCGATGTCGTCAGCGTATTGCTGGCCATGGTCATTCTCTTTCCGTTGGCGTACGCCCTTTCCGCCTCGTTTTTCGCCAGGGGGGATTTCACCACGCTCCCGGCCCGTTTCCTGCCCTCGACATTCACCCCGTCCAACTATGTGCGGGCCTTCGCCTCGAGCAACCTGGCGCGCTACCTGTACAACTCTCTGGTCACCGCCATCATGGGCACTGCGCTCCGCATGGCGGTCTGCCTGGCGGCGGCCTACAGTCTGACCACCTTCGAGTACCGCGGACGGGAGGCGATTTTTCTGGTTCTGGTTGCCAGCATGCTGTTGCCTGGAGACGCTCTGCTCCTTGCCAATTATCTGGAGGTACGCAGGATGGGGCTGGTCAACACCTATCTTGGGCTGGTGGTTACCGGTATCTTCAGCCCTACGGCGGTTTTCCTGCTCAGGCAGTACTTCCTGACCGTGAGCCCGGAATACCGTGAGGCAGCCTATTTGGAAGGGTGCTCGGACTTGCGCTTCATGGTGACCATGCTCGCCCCGATGAGCAAGAGTGTCTTCCTCGCCATCGCCGTCCAATCCTTCACCGGGTATTTCAACGCCTATCTTTGGCCTTTGCTGGTGACCAGCAGGGATTCGATGCGGACCGTACAGGTCGGCCTCACCATGCTGGGTTTCAGCGAGACATTTGATTTGGGACCGCAGTTCGCGGCCATCGTTTTTCTTACAGCGCCAATGCTGATTCTCGTTCTCGCTATGCGCAGGCGGATCTTCGAGGGAATCAGCACCCGGTTTTCAGGGAGATGAAACCAATGAAACGTGTGATGATCATGGCGATGATGCTTGCCTCGATGGCGGCTTCCGCCACCGGCGTGCATGAACAGCAGAAAACCAACGATGTGACCAACATCACCTGGTGGCATTCGAATTCCGGCATTCTCGGCGAAGCGACAACGAACCTCGTCGACACATTCAACAATACGGTCGGCAAAGAAAAACGTATCCACGTCGACGCGGTCTACCAAGGCAAGGCGAGCGACGTGTTGACCAAGGCGAAGGCCATTTGGCAGGGAGACGACCTAGAGGACCTCCCCGACTTGGTCCAGTTTGATGCCCAGGCGGTGCTCGACATCCGGGACAACAAGGCGTTGGTCCCGATGGAGCGACTGGCAAAGGAAAACGGCTACGACCTTTCCCAGATTGTCAGTTCCGCCCGTCTCTCGCAGACGTACAAGGGGCAGATGATCGGCATGCCCTTCAACGCCTCCACGATCCTGCTCTACTACAACAAGAACGCCTTCGACGAGGTGGGGATTTCCGAGCCACCGAAGACCTTGGACGAGCTGGCAGAGGACTCCAGACGCCTGCTCAAGCGGGATGGTTCCGGCAACGTGACCCGCTATGGCTATGCGGGGGTCCCGACCACCTATGAGCTCTGCGCCTGGCTTGGCCAGCAGAACGGGCTTTCCCTGCTCGCCGACCAGAACAATGGACATGACGGGATTCCGACCAAAGTGCTCTTCGACCAGAACGGCACCATGGTCAACTTCCTGACGAAATGGCAGGCCTTGTACGACACCGGGGCGTTGGACAACGCGACCAGCGGGGTGACCGGCGAGTTTGCCAGCGGGAAGACGGCGATGATGGCGCAGTCCACCAGCGCACTGACCACGGTGCTGGAGATGACCAAGGACAAGTTCGAGCTTGGGGTCGCCAACCTGCCGATGGTCGACGAAAAGGCCACCGGTGGCGTCAACATCGGTGGCGGAGCCCTGTATGCGCTGGACAACAAGAGCGGTCATCAGGACGCGGCCTTCACCTTCGTCGCCTTTGCCGTCAGCATGGAGCAGCAGCTCGCCTGGCATATTGCCACCGGCTATTTTCCGGTTAATGAAGGAACCTACCAGATGGAAGAGTTCAAGAAGCACTGCGAGGAAAACCCGCTCTTCTCCGTCGCCATCGACCAGATGCGGGAAAGCAATCCCCAACTGCAGGGCATCTGGGTCCCTTCCAGCTATGAGATCTATTACGCCTTCCAGAAGGGAATCGTCGACATGCTGAACAGTTCCGCCAGCCCCAGGGAGACGACCGAGAAGCTTGCCGGAACCATCAACGGCTACTTCGAGAACTATCAGAACACGCAGAACTGACGAGAACCGTCATTTGGCAGGTTGCCGGAAGAAGCGGCACTTTTCCCGAAAGGAGCAGGAGACGCAGGCGCTCCCCGGACATTCCTGCCAGTTGATTCCGCTTTCCAGCTGGCGGATATGCCAGGAAAGATCGCTGATGCGCTTCTCCAGGGCCGTCTGGCGTTCCAGGGCGGCCGAGAGCTTGTAGCGGTATTCCTTCAAGAGAGCGCTTCGCCTTTGGCTACCGTCACTATCGCCCGGGCCAAGCTTGATGACATGACCGATCTCGTCGAGAGAGAAGTCCAGTTCCTTCAGCTCGAGGATGCGGTTGAGGTATACGATATCGCTTTCCGTGTAGACACGCTGTCCTCCCTCGGTGCGGCTCTTGCTCTTCAGCAATCCAAGATCCTCGTAGTAGCGGACAGTCCGGACGGTGACCCCGCAGATACGGGCGACATCACCGATGCGATAGGTTTTTTCCATATTCACGTTTGTATCACAGGGAAAGATTTCTGTCCAATCGTTCAACTTGGGGCATTTTACCGTTTTATAGAGTATGACGTACAAAGAACAAATGATGACTCTCGGCCCCATCAAGCACATGGCGGTCGAAGAACGGCCCCGTGAGCGTCTGGAGCAAACCAGCGCCCAGCATCTCAGCGACCTTGAATTGGTGATGGTCCTGCTTGGTAGCGGCACCAAAGAAGCCCCTATCCATGCCCTAGCCAAGAAGGTACTCGACTTCCTCGACTTACATCAAGATGCGGAAGTCGCCGATTTCCTCCAAATCCAAGGAATCGGACAGGCCAAAGCCTGCCTTCTCGCGGCGGCGCTCGAACTGGGAAGAAGAAACAACCGGTATCTCGGACGGCAGATCCTCAAACCCCAGGACCTGTACCTCCAAATCCGTCATTACGGCCAGAGGATGCAGGAAGTCTTTCTCGCCGTCGCCCTGAATGGCGCGCACGAGGTGCTGGCAACCACCCTTGTCTCGCTCGGCACGGTCAGCCAGTCACTCGTCCATCCACGGGAAGTCTTCGCGCCCGCCATCGAAAAACGAGCAAGCGCCCTGATTGTCGCCCACAACCATCCCTCAGGAAACCTGAACCCTTCGGACGAAGACCTAGAGGTGACCGAGCGCATCAAAAAGGCAGGAGTCCTGCTCGGCATCCCCCTGCTCGACCATCTGGTTTTCTCGGAGAATGGTTGCTATTCGATGTTGCAGCATGGCCAGTTGTGATGGAGAACAGGGCGGTATTCCGGCAATGCATCTCCGTTCTTTGCCACAAAAGCCTTGCTATGGTATCCTTGAGCCATGAGCAAGCAACTTCTTCCCATCATGACGGCGAACGGCTCGTTCGAGAATCTCCGGCGAGGGGGCTACGTGTACGTGGACAAGACATCTTACCTGCATTCCCTTGTCCGTCAGGAAGGCAACATGTTCTTCCTCTCCCGTCCCCGCCGTTTCGGGAAGACGCTGACCGTCTCCACCTTGGAGGCGATTTTCCAAGGTAAGAGAGAATTGTTCAAAGGTCTTGCCATCGATTCTCTGGACTACGACTGGAAGATCTACCCTATCATCCATATCGATTTCGGTGACTGTCCGTTTGACACGCCGAAGGAGCTGGACGATTGGCTCTGCGACCTTGTGCTGCGGATCGCCAAGAGGAACGGGGTC
>JAQYHB010000015.1 GCA_028722305.1 Spirochaetales bacterium | reverse complement strand
TCTTCGCGTCGGTGCCGTACCGAGCGGGGAAGAAGGAGCCGGATTTCGCGCAGGTGGTGGACGTGGTGATGCTGCTGAGCGGGAAGGCGGTGAAGGTCGTGGCGGAGGACCAGACGAGCGAGGGGCGGATCGACCTGTCGGTGGAGACGGGAGAGCATGTGTACGTGATGGAGTTCAAGGCGGACAAGAGTGCCGAGGCAGCATTGAGGCAGATCAAGGACAAACACTACGCCGACAAGTTCCGCCTGGAGAGGGGGAAGACGATCCACCTGCTTGGCATCGCCTTCAGCTCCACGGGGCACACCGTCCAGGACTGGAAGGAAGAGGTGGTGGACTGAGAGGGACCGTATCGGGTTGTACCCGACTCGTATCTCATACACCCGGAAAACAGTACCGGATATTCCTGACACCGTAAAGCGGTCCTGCGTGTCCGCATTCCTTTTGTAGCAGTCGTCTTCCCGCCGTCCCAGGTTGCGCACAAATGCGGCTGGACGGTCATGGTAAAGTGATACCGTATCTCATAGGGGATGTTGTCTCCTTGTCTGAGTTGCTACTTGCAATCTTGAGGCTTCATTCCCTTTTCTCCCTTGCGTTCCCGCTTCATCCCACAAAAATCTGTACAGAGCCAGGTTTCTCATTATTTGTCTTCAACCTAAATTTACCTTGTTGGAGAGACAAAGATTCTCCCAAAGCAGATGATCTTCGGGTTGTCCTTTGCATAAGACCGCTGTTCCACAATGCCGTCTACCGAATACGCGTCGATGAACGAATAGGATGCATCATCGTCCTCGAGACAGATGGCAACATGGGAAATATGGGGCGGGTCATCTCCCATAAAAATCAGATCGCCAGGTTCTGGGAAACGGAGCCTTTGCGTATATGCTTTGGCAAGCATTGCTGCCGTAGTGTCATCGAACAGGAGCGAGAATCCCGATGCTTGCAGTGCTTCTTTGTACACATTCACCACAAGACCAGAACAGTCGATGGAACCATCCGCTTCATCCCACCAACTTTGACCGCCCCATCCATACGGCATGCCTAGGTATTTCCTTGTAGCGGTGACGGCCTTTTCCCGAATCTCTTCGCTTGCCGGGATTGTATATCGGACCTGTGCCTCTGTGGCACAACCAAGGAAAACCAATGCACTCAAGCCTACACAGAATGCATATACCGCCTTTGTGGCAACAGGATGATGGTTCTTTCCTCTCATTGACTTTGCTAGTGTTTTGAAAAAAGTGTTTCTCATGGGCAATTGCCTCTTTCCGATCGTAACATCTTCAGCAGAGAGGAGACAGTAGGCAGGCAGCATACTTCCAATGGTTTTTCGGTGTAACCGCTTCTCCGATGTCTGATTGAAGACTTGTAGCGGGGAAAACGCGTATCCCCTTTTCTTTTGCGGGATTTTCGTATAGAGTCGTGCACGATAAGGAAGGATGCTATGGGACAGAGAGGCGAGGTGTTCTCAACCCGCGTGATGAAGGATGACGTGACCTATTTTTTCAATGTGAAGGAAAATATCTATGGAGAGATGTTCCTGAACATCGCGCAGAGCACGAAGGATGGTGGCCGTTTTGCACGTCAGGCCATTGTCGTCTATCAGGAGAAGCTTGACGAGTTCCTGCAGGGTCTTGAGAAACAGATTGACTTTGTGAAGACCCACGCGCCAAAGGGACGCCCGCTTGATTTCAAACCGATGCGCTACGGTGACAAGAAGAAAGCTCCGGCCAAGGAAGAGCCCGTCGTCATCGGTCGTGTCTACGAGTTCAAGACCAACGAGGACGACTGGGGTGATCTCTCGGTGACCATCACCGAGCGCAAAAACAGCGCCGACATGACCTACAACCTCCGCCAGTCGATCAAGGTCTATCAGGAAGATCTCGGCGAGTTCGCCCGTAAGCTCCAGGAAGCCGTCGACTACATCCACATCCATACCCAGGAATCAACCGCCCCGTCCAAGGTGGTCAAGGTCCAGCGCCATTTCGTGGTGCGCAGAAAGACGCCCTCGACAGGCGAGGAGCAACAGAACCCTGCGGCTTCGAGTGGGGAGGAACAGAGCCTAGAAGAGTGAGGGCTCCTGCGGATTTTTCTCGTGTTTCAGGTGAAAGGACCTGCGGTGGATGGGACAGAACCCATACTGCCGCAGGTTTTTTTGATGGAGGGAGGTAGGATATCCCTTGTGGATCTCGAATCCATATTGGGGCCATTTCTTCGCCGCGTAGTCCATGAACCGGTCCCGGGCCTCCTTGGCCAGGATTGAGGCAGCCATGATCTGGGGAATCCTCGCGTCCCCTTTGACGACCGCCTGGCAGGGGACGTCGGTAATCTGGCCGGGAACCCGGTTGCCGTCAATCAGCACCAGCTTCACCTTGGCTTGCTTCTGGACTTTCCTCAGCGCCCTTGTCATCGCCAGCATGGTAGCCTGCAGGATGTTGTATGTGTCGATTTCCTGGGCGCTCGCCCAGGCGACGGCCCACACGGCCTTTTCCTTGATGACGGCTTCGGCCCGCTCTCGTTCGCGATGGGTCAGTTTCTTCGAGTCGTCGAGCATCTCGAGGGGAAAGTGGTCCGGCAGCAACACGCAAGCGGCGCAAACCGGTCCGGCCAACGGCCCGCGGCCAGCTTCATCAATTCCTGCGATGCAATTCAGTGGTAGCCCCTGCGAGCTGAACAGTTCTTGCTCCATACGGATGAAACGGTATAAAATGGGCCGATATTTCGTCAAGGATGGTCAACGTTTGTTTCTCAAGAATCTGGAACTCTATGGGTTCAAGTCCTTTGCCGACAAGACGCATCTGGATTTCTCCGAAGGAATCACGAGCCTGCTCGGCCCCAACGGTTGTGGGAAAAGCAATATTGTCAACGCCATTCAGTGGGTTCTGGGAGAACAGTCCACCAAGACCTTGCGTGCAAGCCGCATGGACGACGTCATTTTCAATGGCACTGACAAGCGCAAACCCATGCAGTTCGCGGAAGTCGCCCTGACCATCGACAACTCGTCCCATATCCTGAACAGCGACGCGACGGAAATCGAGATCAAGCGCCGCATTTTCCGCAATGGCGGTTCCAACGAGTATTTCCTCAACCGCCAGCAGTGCAACCTGCGCGACATTCGCGACCTGTTCATGGATACCGGTGTCGGCAAGACTGCCTATTCGATTCTCGCACAGGGCAAGATCGACGAGATCCTCTTGCAGAACCCTGACCAGCGCCGGAGCCTGTTTGAGGAGGCCGCTGGAATTTCCCGCTTCAAGGCCGATTCGATTGTCGCCGAGCGCAACCTGGAGAAGACCAACGAGAATATCGCCCAGGTCGATGTCATCCTGAAGGAGACCCATCGCACCTATGAGACGAAGAAGACCCAGGCAGAGAAGGCCGCCAAGGCGAGGGTGCTGCGCGAGCAGCGCTTCAGCCTGGAAGTTGACGTGCAACTCAACTCAATCAGGACCTACCGGCAGATGCAGGAGAACTTCCGCAAGCAGTATACCGACAGCCAGGAACAGCTTGCCCAGTTGCAGCAGCAGACCAAGGACGACACCGACCTGCTTGCTTCTCGGCAAGAGGAAATGAAGCAGCATGCTGCCGAGCGCATCAACTGCCAGATTGCCCAGAAGGAGCTCAATACCAAACAGCAGGGCCTGAACGAACAGCTCGACATGCTGACCCGCCATTACCAGGAACTCTTTTTGGAGAAGCAGCAGTATGAGTCCAAGGCCGCCGATTACAAGAGCCGTCTCGACATGGCCCAAGAGGCCCTGGACGAGCAGAACGAGAAAATGGAGGAAATCAACGACAGGCTGGACGAGGTCAATGGCCGGCTGGAGCAAAACAGGCAACTGTTGCTCTCCACCAACGCGGAAATCGAACTGGAAAAAGGAAGGATCGGTGAGGGGGAACAGCAGGCGCTCGCCTTTCAGCAGCAGCTGGAGGAACTGCAGGCGACTCTTGGGCGGCTGACCGATGTGATTGTCGTCCAGCTGGACCAGAAGCTGAAGGATTCGGGCTACAGCGCCGAGAGGAAGGAGCAATCCGAGCGGCAATTCAAGAACCATTTGGAGAGCCTGAAGCAGACGGCGAGGGAGGGGGGAAAAGTCTCTCTGGAATCGCTCGAGCGACTCTCGGTCCTCTTCGACGAGTTTGTCAGCCATGTCCCGACCTTCCTTGACGAGCTGGTCGCTCCTGAGGGAATCATCAGCCAGAAGCACCAGATCGACTCGCGGATGAGCGAGGTCAGGGAGCGGATGGGAAGCATGCGCGCCCAAGTAGAGGAACTTCAGGCGAAACTTCAAGAGCTCCAGGGAAACGTGACACTCTATACCGATGCGATCAACCAGGACAACATCCTGAAGACCGAGCTGGATGCCCGTAAGAACGGACTGTCGGCCCTGATCGAGCAGATGGAGAAGAACAACGACGACCTGAAGTTCCAGTATGCCGACATGGTCCAGTCCGGGCAAAACGCCACAAGCCGCATCAGCGCCACCCAGGACCAAATCCGCAACCTGGAGGATCAGGGCGAGGAGGGAAAACGCAGGCTGTCCGAGCTGAACGACAGACTGCGGGAGGAAGAGGAAACGATCAGTTCCTTGGAATCCCAGATCAGCCAGATCCATGAAAGGCAGAACAAGGCGATCGACACAGTCAACCGGCTACGCGAAGTGGTGACCAAAAGCCAGGCGAACATTGATGCGCTGGACACCCAGGTCACTGGCGTCTACAACAGCTTTTTCGAGAACTACGGGAAAAGCCTGAAGGAATACGATTCCCGTCTGAAGGACGACTCGCTGGAAGACTATTCCATCATCCGTGGCAAACTGGAGAGCGTGAAGAAGGAGCTTGACTCGATGGGCGGCATCAACCAGATGGCCGAGGATGAGTTCAACGACGTCAAGAAGCAGTATGAGTTCCTTACCAAGCAAATGGATGACCTGATGAAGGCCAAGAGTGACTTGGAAGGCGTGGTCGATGATATCAAGAAGCGGAGCGCAGAGCTGTTCCTCGACACCTACCGCCAGATTTCCCAGAACTTCCAGGAACTCTACCGCAAGCTCTTCGGTGGAGGCAGGGCCGAGTTGCGCCTTGTCGACCCGGATCCCAGCAAGGTGCTGGAGACCGGCATCGACATCTTCGCCCAGCCGCCGGGGAAAAAGCTGGTCAACCTGACCGCCCTCAGCGGAGGAGAGCGGTCGATGACAGCCGTGGCGCTGTTGTTCGCCACCTATATGGTGAAGGCCTCCCCGTTCTGCATCCTTGACGAGATCGACGCCGCCCTCGATGACCGCAACATCGGCAACTTTCTTGCCGTGCTGCAGGGGTTTGCCGAGAAGAGCCAGTTCATCATCATCACCCACAACAAGCACACGGTGCTGGGGTCCTCGTCGATGTTGGGCGTCACCCAGATCGAGGCCGGCGTCTCAACCACGGTCAGCTACAAACTTGCCCGCGTGGAAGGCAAACCGGTCATCATGGACGCCGATAACAAGACGGTCGACTTCACCGCCGACGGCAGACGGAAATAGATGGGCAACCTTGACAGTTCAATCGACGTTACGGTATAAGCATACAGGATAGGATAGGTATGTTCGAAGCGATAAGCGAAAAGTTTTCCGACATCATGCGCGCCATGGCCGGAAAATCCAAAATCACGGAAAAAAATGTCGAAGATGCGGTAGAGGAGATCAAAGTCGCGCTCCTGGATGCCGATGTCAATCTTCGCGTCGTCCGCCGGTTCATCAACGCTACGTTGGAAGAGGCGAAGGGCGAGAAGGTCCTGAAGGCGGTCAATCCCGGACAGCAGTTTGTCAAAATCGTCTACGACCGCATGGTCGCGCTTCTTTCCGATCCGGACAACCAGAAATTGGCGTTACGCGGGCCCGACGTCACCAGCGTGCTGTTGATGATGGGTCTGCAGGGCTCAGGCAAGACGACCACGGCCGCCAAGTTGGGTGTCTACCTGACCAAGCAGGGACGTCGGCCCCTGCTCGCGGCCTGTGACCTCGTCAGGCCTGCCGCCATCCAGCAGTTGCAGGTGCTCGGCGAGCAGGCGGGAGTTCCCGTCTATACCGAGGATGGGGCCAAGGACCCGGCGAAAGTCGCCAGCAACGCCCTTGCCTATGCCAGGAAATACCAGTATGACGTGCTGATTGTCGATACCAGTGGACGCATGTACCTGGACGATGAGCTGATGGATGAGCTTGGCCGCATCCAGAAAGCGGTCAACCCGGACGAGACGCTTTTCGTCGCCGACTCCATGACCGGTCAGAACGCCGTCACCATCGCCAAGGAATTCGAGGACCGCATCGGCATCTCCGGAGTGATCCTCACCAAGTTCGACTCGGATACCCGTGGAGGCGCGGCTCTCTCGCTACGCAGCGTGGTGGGCAAGCCGATCAAGTTCATCGGTACCGGTGAGAAAAAGGACGACATCTCCCCGTTCTATCCCGACCGTATCGCCAGTCGTATCCTCGGCATGGGCGATATCGTATCCCTTGTCGAGAAGGCGCAGGAGACGGTCAGCCAGGAGGACGCGCTGAAGCTGCAGAAGAAGCTGCAGAAGAACACGTTTGACCTGGAGGATTACCTCGAGCAGCTGGAGTCGATGAACAAGATGGGTTCCGTCGACCAGATCCTCGACATGATTCCGGGCATGAAAGGGGCGGTCGACCCCAACCAGATCGACATGGGCGTCTTCGAGAAGGAGAAGGCGATCATCCGCTCGATGAACAAGCGCGAGAGACACGATATCCGTATCATCGGGCCGGACCGCCGCAAGCGTATCGCCCGTGGAAGCGGCACGACGGTCAACGACGTCAACAAGCTGCTGAAGCGTTTCGAGAAGATGCGCAACGCGATGCACAAGTTCACCAAGAACAAAAAATACCAGATGGCCTTGCTTGACCAGCTGCAGAAGATGCAGAATCAGGCGGGTAGATAGACACGATCAATTACCGTAGGGTAGGAGGAATAGAGATGAGTGTTAGCATGAGACTGAAGCGCTTTGGCGCAGCGAAAAGACCGGACTATCGCATTGTCGTGATGGACCGCAGGGCTCCGATTGACAGCAAGACTTTGGACGAGGTCGGCCAGTATCATCCGGTCCAGCCGGAGGGCAAGCAGGTCGTCCTTGACGCCGAGAAGATCAAGAGCTGGCTGGTAAAGGGCGCTCAGCCCTCTGATACGGTCAGAAGACTGCTGAACAAGAACGGGATCCAGATTAGCAGAAAGCCTGAGCAGAACTAAGTTCTGGGGGCTCGCTGTGGAAAAAGACCTTGTTGAATATATCGTAAAGAATCTTGTCGACAAGCCGGAAGAGGTCTCCGTCAACGTCGTGGAGGGGGAGAAATCCACCATCCTCGAGCTGAAGGTAGCCCCGGAAGATGTCGGCAAAGTCATCGGCAAGCAAGGCCGTATCGCGAAGGCGATCAGAATCATTCTGTCCGCCAGCGCAACCAAGAGCGGCAAGCGCGCCGACCTGACGATTCTGGACTGAGAACATGGATGATTTGCTTGCCACCGCGACCATCGGAGCTTCCTTTGGGTTGACGGGAGAGGTGAAACTTTACCCGAACAATCCTTCTAGCGGCTACTTGCGGAAACTCAAGACCGTGACGTTGGAGTCCCCAGACGGGACGCGCCGGCAAGTGGATATCGTTTCGATACGAAAGGCAGGCGGGCAGCTTGTCGTCAAGTTCGAGGGATTCGATTCCCCGGAGGCGGCGCGGGCGCTCGCCCGTTGCATTCTTCTCGTACCACGCGGGCAGGCCTATCCTTTGAAGGAGGGCGAGGTCTACGCGGCGGATCTGGAAGGGTGCTCGGTCACCTGGCAGGGATCTGTCTTGGGAAAGGTCGTTTCGCTCGTCGAAGGGCCGCAGGCTCTGCTGCTTGAGGTCGAGAAGAACGACGGAACCAAGCAGTTCATTCCCTACATGGAGCATTTTATCGACGGGGTGGATAGCGTAAACAGGGAAATCCGCCTGAAGGTGGACTGGATCCTGCAATGAATATCACCGTCCTTACCTTGTTTCCGGAAATGGTAGAACCCTTTTTCACCAACTCGATTATGAAACGCGCGGTGGATAAGGGGCTGGTTACCTATCGGATCCTGAACTTCCGTGACTGGGCGGAGGGTCGGCACAAAAGCTGTGACGATGTTCCGTTCGGTGGCGGGGCGGGAATGGTGCTGAAGTGCGGGCCGCTGGACAAGGCGCTTGAGGCGATCGACGCCCACAAGTCGAGGGTCGTCTATGCGACACCCTCGGGCAAGCGTTTCACCCAGGCCTATGCGGAGGAACTTGCCAAGGAGCGAGACCTGGTCTTCATCTGCGGCCACTACGAGGGTCTCGACCAACGCATTATCGATAGCTGGGTTGACGACGAGATCAGCGTGGGCGACTACGTGATGAGCTCGGGCGAGGTGGCAAGCCTGGTGATTATTGACGCGCTTTACCGTCTGGTGGAGGGCGTGATCACGGATGCATCGCTTGACGAGGAGAGTTTCCGTGGGGGTCTGCTGGAATATCCCCAGTACACCCGGCCGGAAACCTATTGCTCAAAAACGGTGCCGGAAGTATTATTGAGCGGTCATCATGCCCATATTGTCGAGTGGCATGTGATGCAACGGCTGGAGAAGACTGCCAGAAACCGACCGGATCTCTTGGAGACCGCCGATTTGGACGTCGATGCCAGATGCCGTTTGAACCAATTGTTCGTACATACAGTAGAGGATGATAGAGATGGACGAAGAAGTGAAAGAAGTGAAGGAAGAGCAGAAGGTTGAGGAGCAGAAGGCTCCCAAGGCTTCCCTGCAGCATGTGAACCTCATCAAGGCCATCGAGGCCAAGCAGATGAAGGACGGGGCCGAGAATTTCAACGTTGGTGACACCGTCAGAGTGAACTACAAGGTCATCGAGGGCACCACCGAGCGTATTCAGGGTTTCGAGGGCCTGGTCATCTGCAAGAAGAACTCCGGCTTGAGAAAGACCTTCACAGTCAGAAAGATTTCCTATGGCGTCGGCGTCGAGAGAATCTTCCCGATGCATTCCCCCCGCATGGATAGCGTCGAGGTCCTTCGCCGTGGCCGCGTGAGAAGAGCAAAGCTCTACTACGTGCGCGGAAAGATCGGCAAGGAAGCCAAGATCAAGGAGTTGATCGTCAAGAAATAACTCCTTGCAAGGGGTTTGGAGGGCTGGGAGCGATTCCCAGCCTTTTTTGTTCCTCGAAAACCTCCGGCTGGGCCGGAGGTTCCAAGTAGCTTTAGCGATGAACAGGTTGAAAAGAAGAAACTCCTTTGCGGAAGATGGAGGTGCGATCAACCAATTGCACCAAGACCAGCAAAGGAGTTTCA
>JAQYHB010000014.1 GCA_028722305.1 Spirochaetales bacterium | reverse complement strand
GCCAATCTTCTTGAGGCTCTGTCCAGCCGGGAAGGGAAGGTCGTGGTGCTGGTCGACGAGTACGACAAGGTGCTGTCGGACAACGTCTTCTCCCCCGAGGTAGAGAAGTTGCGGCAGGTGCTGGGGAACTTCTACCAGGTGATCAAGACGAAGGGGGCCCTGCTGCGGTTCGTCTTCATCACGGGTGTGACCAAATATGCAAGGCTGAGCGTCTTCTCGAAGATGAACAACCTGAACGACCTGAGCCTGGCGCCTGCGTACGCGACGATGCTGGGGTATACCCAGAAAGAGCTGGAAGAAAACTTCGCCGGCTATATCGAACAGGGGGTCAGGGACACGGGGATGGGTCGCGAGGCGTACCTTGCCAAGGTGAGGGAGATGTACGACGGCTACCGGTTCGCGCCGGGATGCGAGACGGTGTACAACCCGGTGTCGGTGGGGCTGTTCTTCACGAATGGCCGCGGGCAGGATTTCGAGGACTACTGGATCGAGACGGGCAACTCGAAGCTGGTGATGGACATGGCGCAGTCGGTGGAACTGGACGTGACGGAGGACCTGAAGCGGGGGATGGCGAAACGGTCCCTTGCGACCTTCGACGTCGCCGAACTGGGCAGGATGAAGGGGGACGCCGACAAGGTGCAGGCGTTCCTGCTGCAGACGGGCTACCTGACCATCGGCCGTGCGGACGAGGCGAAGGGGCTGTACTACCTGCGGATGCCGAACCGGGAGGTGGAGGAGGCCTATGACGGGAGCCTGCTGGAGCGGTTGCGGGAGAAGCCGGTGGAGCACGACCTCGGGGACATGTGCGACGCGCTGAAGGCCGGGGAGACGAAGCGGTACATGGAGGTCCTCGCCTCGTTCTTTGCCGGCATCCCGTATATGGACGGAAGGAGGAAGGAGGCGGACTACGCCCTGGTGGTTGCGGCGCTGGCGCGGCTGATGCGCAGGCAGGTGGTGGCGGCCGTCGAGGAGCGTACCAGCGAGGGGCGGATCGACCTTGCGGTGGAGACGGACCGGCATGTGTACGTGATGGAGTACAAGGTGGACAAGAGCGCGGAGACTGCCTTGAGGCAGATCAAGGAGAAGCGCTACGCCGACAAGTTCCGCCTGGAGAAGGGGAAGACGATCCACCTCTTGGGCATCGCCTTCAGTTCCACGGGGCACACCGTCCAGGACTGGAAGGAAGAGGTGCTGTCTTAAACGGTGGTGTACCTTTGTCTGTCCGCATACGTGAGAGCCTATACGCGGGAGACGAGGCGAGATAGATGCCATGCCTTTAGGCTGGGATGTGAATCAACTCAGACTTGGGTCTCAATATGAGTTTCCTTGAAGCAGGAGGCTTCCTCTCTTTAGGGGAAAGGTAGCTCACATTGTATTTCCTTGCCTTTCCCTTTAGAATGAACCTGCCCGTCGGGTGGGTTCATTCCGCACCATGGGAAAAGGACGAGAGTATTGATGTTCTATTACATTGACCCCGGTACAGGTAGCATGCTGTTCTCGATTGTCATCGGCATCGCGGCGACGCTCTATTTTTCACTTCGCGCCTTGACGGTGAAACTGAAGATGAAGTTCTCAACCAAGGATGTGAAGGCAACCTTGTCCCAGGAGAAAAAACCTTACGTGATCTATTGTGAGGGAAAGCAGTACTTCAATGTGTTCCGCCCCATCGTCGACGAGTTCGAGAAGCGTGGTCTTCCTTTGGTCTATTACACATCCGCGGAGGACGATCCGGTCCTGACTGCAGGTTTCCCACATGTGACGGCCGAGTATATCGGTTCCGGGAACAAGGCCTTTGCCAGGCTCAATTTCCTTGATGCGGATGTCGTGCTGATGACTACGCCGGGGCTTGATGTCTATCAGCTGAAGCGTTCCAAGAATGTCCGTCATTACAGCCATATCCTCCATATGCCAAGCGATCCCACGACATATCGCATGTTCGGTCTGGATTTCTTCGATTCCGTCCTGCTTACCGGAGATTACCAAAAGGCCGATATCCGGTATCTGGAGAAACTACGCACTATCAAGGCAAAAGATCTGGTTACCGTCGGATGTACCTACCTTGACGTGTTGCAAGAGAAGTTTGCCGCAATCCAACCCAACGCAGACCACCAGTTCACGGTGCTGGTCGCACCTTCGTGGGGTCCTTCAGCCCTGCTGTCCCGATTTGGCGAGCGTTTGCTGGATCCCTTGGTGGAAACTGGCTTGCAGATCATCGTCAGACCTCATCCCCAGTCCAAGACCAGCGAGAAGGAAATGCTGGACAAGCTTCGGAAGCGGTATGAAGGAAAGGGCACTATCCGTTGGGATTTCGAGCCGGACAACGGCATGGCCCTCAGTCAGGCTGATATCATGATCAGTGATTTCAGCGGAGTGGTCTTCGATTATACCTTCCTTCGCGACAAGCCGGTGCTCTACATGTTGCAGGGATTCGATCCGCTTCCCTATGATTGCGATGATATCCCGCATGAGCTGTGGCAGTTCCGTGCATTGAAGAAGTTCGGGATTCCGTTGCAAGAGGAGGACCTGCCTCGTATCGGACAGGTCATCCAAGCTGCAAGTGACAGTCCTGCTTTGGCTGCCGCCCGCCATGCAGCCAAGGCTGAGGCATGGGCAAACGAGGGGCATGCAGCGGAAAAAGTGGTGGATTACCTCCAGTCCGTCGAGCAAAAAATACAAGGAGAGGAAGCCGCAAAACGAACCTATGATTACCGCATAGACACGGTAAAGAACGTGCTGGCGTTCCAGAATCTGGTGGCAAGCGAAGCGCATGCAGTGACTTTGGACCCGAGATCCAATGCGTTGGCCACCATTTTGGTTTGTGAGCAGGCTCCTGCTATCGCTGCGAAACTGCAGGAAAAACACATCCAAGTGACAGTAGTCGATGCCACCCATATTGCTGTTGGTCCCAGTGCCGATAAACGGCTGCTTGATGTGATTGACGCAATCGAATAAGGGGTTCCTATGGCTAGCCCTTGGAAACAAAAGCTGTGTGTGCTTGCAGTCGCGTGTGGTCTCCTTGACGGCTTGCATGCAGAGAACTACCAAAAGATCTATCCCATCACCAGCAATGTGTATCATGTGGTCACGAGGCTCTATGTGCTTCAGGGACTGGCGCTTCCTTCCTCGTCCGGACCATGGAGCGGGAGCGAACTTTCCCTTATGCTGGACCGGCTGGATTATGGCGCGCTTTCTCCTGTCGAGAAGCAGTGGTATGACTTGGCAAGGTATACGTTGGATGCGGATGCCGGGAAAAGGAATCTGCATGCCGGTGTCGATGCGACCCTTGAGACGTATATCCATCCCAATCCAGGGAGCAAATATTTCCGTGGATCGGACAATTGGTTCCGTGGCTGGCCGGAACAGCATCCCCTTGTCGTCATCCCCGTAGAGGGAACCATCAGCTCCCTGTTTTATGGATATATTGAGGCCGATATCGCTCAGGCACAGAAATGGAATGACGGGGAAAATCAACCAGCGGAGACAATGGGGGAGGAGTGGTTTACCACGAATCTTCCCATCCATGGGGTAGACCTGTTCGTTCCCTATCGCGCATTGCTTGCGACCGGAGGCAAAAACTGGAGCTTTGAAATAGGCAGGGACCGGTTGTCCTGGGGTTCTGGCACGACGGGCAACTTGTTGATTGGGGATCAGGTCCAGTATCACAACATGGCGCGTATTGCCGCATACAATGATGCGTTGAAATATACCTTCTTGATTTCTGCCTTTCCCCATCCCCGAAACTACTATTTTTGCGATTCGGCGGATCCTTCACAAAGCGGATATAAAGCGGAAGGCGTTAAGGAACATGATGATTACGAAAATGGCGTCAAGGCCTATATCGCCCATCGTCTCGAGGCACGATTCTGGAAGAATCGGATTGGGGTTGCGGTGACTGATTCGGTCATGTACATGAGCGATACCAATAAAATCGATCTGATAGATTTCAATCCCGCCATGTTCTACCACAACAACTTCAAACGTGGGTTGACCAATACGATCTTTGGGTTGGAGTTCGACATGACGGTCATGCGGGGATGGAACATCTACAGCCAGGTGGTCATTGACGACTGGGCTTCGAGTGGCGAAACCAAACCGAGCGAAGCCACGGGAGATGACAAGGCGGAACCGAATGCCGTGGGCGTGATTGCAGGTTCGACCTATGTGAGACGAATGGGCGACGGAGTCCTTTCCATCAATCTGGAAGGTGCCTATACGTCTCCCTACCTCTATCTCAGGGACAGTGACGTGCAGGGGAAGAGTCCTGCGGACATCACCGCTCAGGGCATACGCTCCCAGAAATTAGGACAGTACGGCATCAACTTTGTCGTCGGCACGCATTCCTCCTACTATCGGGAGCAGTTCATGGGCTACAAGTACGGTTGTGACGCGATGGTTGCCAACCTCCGGGTCGCATATGAGAAACTCAATGCGTGGAGTCTTACGGGCAACCTGTTCTATATGGCGCATGGTACCCATGACCAGTTCACCGTATGGAGCCAGATTGATAATGTGAATGTCAATGACGGGTGGCTTCCCTCGTCATCTCCCGAAACCGACAACCAATATGATAGGAATGCAAATGGCCGCGATGCGGTGGCTCACACCTTCGTTATCGGCCTTCATGGCGCCTACCAGTTCAGGTATGGATGTTCCGCGTTCGGACAGATGGATTACGTCATCATCCGGAACCCGGGAAACATTTCGGATAACGGAACCATCCAGGATCTGCAACTGACCATCGGTTTGGAATGGAAGCTGGACGATTTCGGGGCTTTGGAGCGGAAATCCAAGAAGGACTGACGTATGGGACATCTGCTGTACACTCTTGTAATCTTTCCCGTTGCGGAAATCATCGAGTTCTGCTTTACGATCCTCTATCGGGTGACCAACGACTACGGCATAGCGACGGTAGGGCTGTCGTTTGCGGTGACGCTGCTGACGCTGCCGATCTACATGGTAGCCGAGCGCTGGCAGGGGGTGGAGCGGGACAAGGAGATGGCGATGGCGCCGAAGGTGGGGAGGATCCGGAAGGCGTTCAGAGGGGACGAGCGGTTCATGATGCTGA
>JAQYHB010000013.1 GCA_028722305.1 Spirochaetales bacterium | reverse complement strand
GGCTCCGCCGGTCTCCTCGATGTAGGTGCGGGTGGCGCTGTCCAGGAACATGTTCTCGTCATAGCCGAGGCTGTGGGCCAGCATGCCGGCGTACAGGCTCATGGCGTAGTTCAGGCCCGCCTTGATGTGGCCGGTGCCGCGCGGCGCGGCGCGGTCGAAGTCGCTGACCATCAGCCGGATCGGCTTGATGCCGTTCTTGAAATAGGGCCCGACCGGGGTGCCAAACATGCGGAACTCGTAGCTCGGGGCAGGACCGACACCCAGCTTGATGCCGCTGCCGAAGAGCATCGGGCGCACATAGAAGGTGGCTCCGCTGCCATACGGGGGGACATAGTCCTGGTTGGCTCCGACCACCGAATCCAAGGCTGAAAGGAAACGGTCGGCAGGAAAGGCCGGCATCATCAGCTGCTTTGCCGTCTGGCCCAGGCGAAGCGCGTTCAAGTCAGGGCGGAAGGTGAGGATCCTCCCATCCTCGGTACGGTAGGCCTTCAGTCCCTCGAAACCGCTCTGGCTGTAGTGCAGGACCTCTGCGCCTTCACTCAGCGCGACGATTGAATCCTGGGTCATCGCTCCCTTGTCCCATACGCCGTCCTGGTAATGGGCGACATAGCGCCACGGTGTGGCGCGATATTCGAAACCAAGATGATTCCAGTCAAGTGGTGGTTTTTCGGACATGCAGTTCCTCCTCGTGAAGCAGATACAAACAGACAAGGACGCCCGGGTGATCCCAGACGTCCTTGTCTTGCCAAGTACCTTATTGGAGACGAGGCGAGCTTGTCAAGAAGCCCGGCTCAACCAGAGTGGGCCAGGCTCTCGATCTCGTGGATGAACTGGTCAAGGCTTGTGTAGGCGCGGTAGACGGCGGCGAAGCGCACATAGGCCACCTCGTTGAACTTCTTCAGCGCCCTGAGCGTCTCGTCGCCAATCGCCTTCGAGGTGATTTCCCGGGTGGTGCCCGCCTTCAGGTTCAGGCTGGCCTCGACCTCGTCGACAATCTGCTCGATCTGGAGCTGCGAGACGGGAAGCTTCTCGGTGCAGACGGTAATCGAGCGCTCCAGCTTGGCCTCGTCGAAAGGCTCGCGGCGGCCGCTGCGCTTGATCACCATCAGCGGCTTGTCCTCGGTCTTCTCGTAACTGGTGAACCGGTAACCGCACGCCAGGCACTCGCGTCTGCGGCGGATGATTGTCCCGGCATGGTTTGTCCGGCTCTCCAGGACCTTGTCGTCGTTTTTTCCACAATGAGGGCATCGCATGTCTCCACTATATCACAGGGAGGGAAACGGGGCATCCGTTTCCATCGGAAAAACAGCATTCAAGTTGTCATCGGTACAAAGATTCTTCGGATTGTTCCGTTTCCGAGAAAAACTGTTGCTTTTCGCTTTTATTTGTGCATATGATAACAACCGTTGGAGGCTCGCCATGGCAGGATCGGTGTCAAGCAATGTCAAGCGTATCGTGGACCGCAGTCCGTTCATTCATGAGATGCTGGTACAGGGAATCCTCTCGTACAGCAACTACGCCGACAAAATCCAGCCGGACGTCGAGAAGATGACCGAAAGCCCGGTGCGGAGCAGCGCCATCGTCATGGCGCTGCGCAGGTACGGGGACGAACTGAAAAAGCGGGAGCTTGCGGAGCAGCAGGTCAATGTCGACTACCAGATCGTGATGAAGACCAACATCTTCGACGTCAACCTGGTGCGCAACGACCGTTTCATCAGCCGGATCGGCGAGCTGTATGGTCGTGTCAGCCCGGAGCAGGGGGACTTTCTCAACATCTCCCTGGGAAACCACGAGATCTCGCTGGCGGTCAGCGAGAAGTACCGCCCGATGGTCGAACAGCTGGTCAAGGGGGAGGAGGTGCTCCACCAGATGGACGACCTGGTCGCCCTGACGTTGGTCTTCACCGGCGACTTCCTGCAGACCCCCGGCATCGTCTACGAGGCGGTTCGCCGTCTGGCTTGGGAAGAGGTCAACGTGATCGAGATCGTCAGCACGATGAACGAGCTGACCTTCGTCATCGGCCGCGAGGACTCGATGGCCGCCTTCGACGTGCTGCAGAGCTTCCTCGGCAAGAAGAAGTAGTCACCTCGCCAGCCCCAGCGACCTGACCAGCGACGGCAGGCGCAAGCGGGCGAACTCCAGGAATCTCCGGGCGGCCAACGGAAGGGTCGCCTCGTTGGTGTAGGCAAGGACGATGGAGCGCTCAAGCTTCTCCGTGATCGGGCGTACCGCCACGTCCTTGTCGGCTCCGGTGACGGCGAGCGAGTAGAGGATCGAGTACCCCAGTCCCTGGCGTACCATGGAGAGGATCGTGTAGTCGTCGTAGACCTTGCAGGCGTACCGAGGCTCAAGACCAAGGGCGTGGAAGCCTTCCACCGCCACCGACCGCCTTCCCTCGTCCAGCTCGATGTAGGGCTCTGTGGCGAGCTCCTTGAGGGATACCATCTCCTTGGCCGCCAACGGGCTTTCCCGGGAAAGGACCACCACCATCCGGTCCCGGTAGACCCGCTCGAAACCCAGCTCCCCGGCGCCCTGCTCGTTCAGGAAGCCCAGGTCGATCTGGGCGGAAACGAGCTGGCTCCTGATGCTGTCGTATTCCCCTTGGGAGAGGTCGAAGCGCACGCCGGGATATCGCTCTTTGAACTCGTACAGCAAAGGTGGCAACAGGGTCCTTCCGACGCTGGTGAAGATGCCCAGCCTGACATGGGCGTCCAAAAGGCCCCGCATCTCGTCCTCTTTGCGTTCCAGGGCCCGTTCGGCCTGGACGATGCCCAGGAAGTAGGGGAGATAGGCTTGTCCGTCGGCGGTGAGGGCCATCGGTTCCTTGCTCCGGTCAAGCAGCCGAGTGCCCAGGCGCTCCTCCAGCGCCTTCACCGCCTGGCTGATGGCGCTCTGCGAGTAGTGGAGCGTTGCCCCGGCTTTGGTGAAGCTTCCCAGTTCGACCACCTTGAGGAATAGGTCATAGCGGCTAGTCATAAGCTTTCCTGATGAAAGTATTAAAATAATTCGTTTTACAAATGTCAACGGAACCGATACAGTGCTGCAGGTGGAGGATGAGGTCCCATGCGGGGGAAGGAATTCAGAAAGGGGATGCGCGACGGGCTCCCGATCGCCCTTGGCTATTTCTCCGTGGCTTTCTCCCTTGGCATCGCCGCCCGGAATGTCGGGCTCACCGTCGTCCAGGGAGTGGTCACCAGTCTTTTGAACAACGCATCGGCGGGGGAGTACGCCGGGTTCACCACGATAGGGGCGGACGCCTCCTATCTGGAGATGGCGCTGATCACGCTGGTTGCCAACGCCAGATACCTTTTGATGAGCACAGCCCTGAGCCAGCATATCGACCCGAAGATGCCGTTCTGGCAGAGGCTGACCATCGGCTATGACGTGACCGACGAGCTCTTCGGCATCTATGTCGCCCATCCGGGGATGCTGCCGGCCTCCTACGCCTACGGGGCGATGAGCCTGGCCATTCCTGGTTGGGCGGGCGGCACCGCGCTCGGCATCTTCGCTGGGCAAGTGCTGCCGGATCGTATCGTCAGCGCCCTCTCCGTCGCCTTGTACGGCATGTTCCTCGCCATCATCATCCCTCCAGCCCGCAAGGATAAGGTGGTCGCCCTGTTGGTCCTCCTTGCCTTCGCCTCCAGCTGGGCGAGCGGAATCGTCCCCTGGCTCTCGGCGCTGTCCAACGGTACGCGGACCATCATCCTGACCGTAGCCATCAGCGGAGCGGCAGCCCTGCTGTTCCCGGTGAAGGAGGAAGCGCATGCGGCATGACATCTGGACCTACATTCTGGTCATGAGCGTGGTGACCATCGCCATCAAGGCCCTTCCGCTCGCCCTGATCCGCAGGCAGATCGCCAATCCCTTCCTCCGCTCGTTCCTGTTCTATCTTCCCTACGTGACCTTGGCGGTCATGACCTTCCCCGCCATCGTCCAGGCGACGCAGAGCCCCTTGGCCGGGTTGCTCGCGCTCGTCCTGGGAGTGGTGCTGGCTTGGCTCGGAGCCGGTCTTCCCTTGGTCGCCTCGGCCTGTTGCCTAGTGGTGTTCCTTACCGAGCTTGCGCTGGCCTGATGACCTGCCTGAGATGGTCGACGCAGCCCTTGGTGCCGGCATACAGCCACTCGCGCGCCGGTTCACGGTCCATGAAGGCGTCGCTGTAGGTCAATGGCGTGCCGTCGGCATGGTAGATGTCCATGCCCGATGCCCTGAGCACCGCGTGGGCGCTGGCGAAGTCCCAGACATAGCCGACCGACTGGATCGCCCCGTGGACCCTGTCCACCAATACCGGACAGAGCAGATGGATGACGGTGGAGCCGAAGCAGCGGATTTTTCCCGCAAAGCCCTCGACGTCCATGTGCTTGAGCGCGTCCGAACCCATCATCACCTCTCCCGTCGTCTCCTTTTCCGTCGTGATGGAGAAGGGTGTGCCGTTCACCCGTAGCCTTCCGCCCGGATCGAGCCGGACGAACAGCCCTTTTCCGGTGGCGATTCCGAAACGGGGCGCGCAGACCATCGCCCCGACCGGGCCTTTGTCCCTGTCGAGGATGCCGATGGAGACGCACCAGGAAGGGAATCCCTGCGAGTAGACATCCGTGCCGTCGATCGGGTCGATGACGAAGGTGAAGGGGGCTTCGGGCTTGTGGTCGGTGGCGTGCTCCTCGCTGATGATGGCGCAGGAGGGAAAGAGCGAGGAAATCAGGCGGATCAGCCGCGTGCTGACCATCAGGTCAATCTGGGTCACCGGGCTACCGTCGTTCTTGGTCTGAATATCAAGTTCCGGCTGGGCTTTTGCGGCGCGCGAGGCGAGGTTGCGTACTGCCCGCTCGAGCTGGTCGAGGGAATCTGTGGAAAGCTTCATGGTGCTATGGTAGCAAAAAGGACAGGTGGCGGAAAATGGGAAAACCTTGCTTTTTCTCTCACAGGTGTGGCTTACTTTTCCCATGGTCGTCTATTGGAGTGGAACAGGCAACAGCGCCCATATTGCGAAAGTGCTGGCAGGCGCTTTGGGCGACGAGCTTTCCGACCTTGGAATGCGGATGCGAAGCAGGGAAGAGTCCCCCCTTGTCTCAGAGAGGCAGTGGATCCTGGTCTGTCCTGTCTACGGATGGCGCCTTCCCCGCGTGGTCACCGACTATCTTGGACGGTGCACGCTCAGGGGAAGCCGGGAGGTGATTGTGGTGATGAGCTGCGGCACATCGACCGGCAACGCCCAAGGCTACGCCCGGCGTTTCTTCCGTTCGATGGGCCTTCGCCTGGCCGGCTTTTCCGAGGTGCGGATGCCGGAGAACTATCTCGCCCTGTTCGAGACGCCTGGAGATGATGAGGCGCGTGCCTTGAACAAGTGGGCACAGCGGAAGATCGTCCGCATCGCCCAGGACCTGAAGGATGGCAAGGCTCTGCAGCTCCACAAGGTGTCCCTGTGGGGAAGGTTCCTCTCGAGGGTGTGCAACCCGTTGTTCTACCGTTTTCTGGTCCATGACAGGGCCTTCCACGTGGGGTCGGCGTGTACTTCCTGCGGTCTCTGCGAGAGCATGTGCCCCCTTGGCGACATCACCCTCGCCCCAGACGGCAAGCCGCATTGGAAGGGCATGTGCACCCACTGCATGGCCTGCATCGCCCACTGTCCCTGGCAGGCGATTGAGTATGGAAGGATGACAAGAGGGCGCAACCGCTATTGGTATCAGGGCTTCTGACCCTTGCCCAACGTCCTCTGGTGTGGTACGTTTTGGTCGTTTATGGCGGAAGCTGAGATTACCGCGAAAGTAGAGGAATTCCTCAAGCGAAGTGACGCCTGGAGGGCTGTGGGCGCATCCAGGCCGTTTGTGCATGTCCAGGGGCTGGACGGTTATCCGCTGGCCCTTTTTGTCCGTGCCATCGTCCGCCTGCAGAAAGGCAGGGTCTGGATGGTCTGCCCGACCGAGGACAGCGCCATGATGGCGCTCAAGGACTTCGGGTGCAAGGTCAACGGACGTGTCGTGGAGGAAGTGCCGAAGGGGGAATTCCCCTTGGTCTACCTGCCTGCCACCAGCCGTATGGTCTACAGCGAGGGCGGGGATGACGCGGGAACCTACGAGCAGGTCCAGCGGCTCAGCCAGATCGACTCCCAGAAGCGGGGCCTGATCGTCACCCATCTGCGTTCCTTCGTCCTGCCCGTGCCGAGCAGGGAGGGCATCCAGGAGGCGACGCTGACCTTCCGCAAGGGACAGCCTTTCAAGCCGGAGGCCTTTGCCAGCAGGCTTGGGGAGAGTGGCTACGCGCGCTCGCCGTCGACCACCAATCCGGGCGAGTTCACCATCCGCGGTGAGGTGATGGACGTCTTCCCCTTCGAAAGCTCGGTTCCCTATCGTATGTTCGCCGATTGGGACGAAATCGGCAGGATCAGCACCTACGAGCCGATCACCCAGCAGACCGCGGAGGATGTGGACAGCTTCCGGATTCCGCTCTTCGAAGGCAAGCCGCAGCGTTTCAGCCAGATTTCCAGCTATTTCCATGAGGGCGACTATTTCGTCTTTGTCGGAGACCAGCGCCTCGCTTCCAGTTTCAAGAGCCTGATGGTGGAGGCGAAGGCGGGCTTTCGGAGCGTGTACCGCGATAAGCCGGACAGCCCTGTTCCCGAAGCGTTGCTCTTCGATTTCCCCTCGTTCCAGAAGACCGAGGGGCACAGCCTGCTGGTGCGGGATTTGAAGGGACAGGACGCCCAGGCCTACGGGTTCGATATCGATGGACCTCGTTCCTATTTCGGCAGCTTCGTCCTGCTGCGCCAGGACCTGCAATCGCTGCGGGACGATGGCTGGGACATCTCGATATTCAGCGGCAACATCACCCAGCGGGAACGCCTGGCCCAGATGCTCAGCGCCTTCCCGAAGATTCACTATGTCGACCAGGAGCTCTCCGGTGGCTTTGCCGTGCAGAAGCTCAAGGTCATAGCACTTTGCGAGCATGAGATCTTCGGGCGGCGGAGGCAGGTGGTCAAGACGCTGGAACGGGTGCAGACCAGTCCGCTGGACTCGTTCGTCGACCTGAACGAGGGTGACTACGTCGTCCACGTCAACTATGGCATCGGCCGCTTCGTGAAGATCGACCGCGTCAAGAGCTTCAACCGGGAGCGCGACTACATCAAGATCGAGTACGCTGGGGGCGAATTCCTCTACGTGCCGATCGAGCAGGCCAACCTGGTCCAGCGCTATATCGGCAGCGAGGGCGGCGCGCCGAAGCTCGACAAGCTCGGCGGCACCGGATGGGAGCACAAGAAGGCCAAGGCGCGCAAGAATGCCGAGGACCTGGCCCGCCATCTGATCGACCTGTACGCCCGCCGGAAGAACTCGGTCGGTTTCGCCTTTCAGAAGGACAACGACATGCAGCTGCAGTTCGAGGCCTCGTTCCCCTATGACGAGACGCCTGACCAGCTGACCTGCATCGAGGATATCAAGGCAGACATGGAGAGTCCCCATGTGATGGACCGCCTGATTTGCGGGGATGTGGGCTATGGAAAGACGGAAATCGCCTTCCGCGCCGCCTTCAAGGCGGTGCTCAGTGGCAAGCAGGTCGCCTTTCTGGCCCCGACGACGATTCTGGCCGAACAGCACTACCGGAACTTCCTCAAACGGGTGGCCGACTTTCCCGTCACCGCGGCCCAGCTGTCCCGTATCGTCGGCCCCAAGGAACAGAAGCAGATCCGACTTGGGGTCGCCAGCGGAGCGGTGGACGTGCTCTTCGGCACCCATCGGATCCTGCAGAAGGACATCATCTTCAGGGACCTCGGGCTGCTCATTGTCGACGAGGAGCAGCGCTTCGGCGTCAAGGACAAGGAACGGATCAAGGACATGCGCGCCAGCATCGATTCGCTTTCCCTTTCGGCCACGCCGATTCCCCGTACCCTGTACATGTCGCTGCTTTCCATCCGGGATATGTCCCTTTTGACTACTCCCCCGATTGCGAGGCGTCCGGTCTCGACCACCATCGCCGAGTTCGACGAGGGGACCGTCATCCAGGCGATCCGCAAGGAGGTGGAGCGGGGAGGGCAGGTCTTCTACCTGCACAACCGCATCGAGACCTTGGACGCGGTGGTCGCCAGCCTCAGGGCGGCGCTGCCGGATCTGATCATCGAGAGCGCCCATGGGCAGATGGACAGCGACGAGCTGGATGAACGGATGCACCGTTTCATCAACCAGGGCATCCAGGTCCTGGTCTCCACCACCATCATCGAGAACGGCATCGACATCCCCAACGTCAACACGATCATCATCGACCGCGCCGACCTGTACGGGGTGAGCCAGCTCTACCAGCTCAGAGGTCGTGTTGGACGGAGCGACCAGCAGGCCTATGCCTTCCTCTTCTACCCGAACGATGTGGCCCTGAGCGAGGTGGCGGTCAAGCGTCTGAAGGTAATCAGCGAGCATACTGAGCTGGGAAGTGGCTTCAAGGTGGCAATGAAGGACATGGAAATCCGTGGCACCGGAAACCTGCTGGGAAGGGAGCAGTCCGGCCAGGTCGCCTCGGTAGGTCTGGACATGTACATCCGCATCCTGGACGAGGCTGTCCGCACCTTGCAGCAGAAGGGGGAAAAACCGGAGGACCGGGAAGTCTTCCTCGAGCTGGACTACAGCGGCTTCATCCCCGATTCCTATATCCGCGTCCCCTCGGTCAAGTTCGACATCTACCGCCGTATCGCCTCGATCCGTACCGAGGAGGACCTTGAGCGTCTGAGGGGAGAGCTTGCCGACAAGTACGGCCAGCCGCCCGAGGAGGTGGACAACCTGCTCTACATCGCCGAGATCAAGATCCTCTGCCGCAAGCTGTCGGTCATCCATCTGACCGAGCGTCGGGGATTGGTCACTCTGGAATTCGCCCATGTGGCTGACGTGAACCCCGGCAAGGTGGTCAACCTGCTTGCGCAAAGCGGCGGTACAGTCAGGTATGACTTCAACAATCCCAACAGGGCAAACTACCTGTACATGCAGACCAGCGCGGTCTCGCTGAAGGACAAGGCCCTCTTCATCATGGAAAAGCTGCAGCGGCTGCTCTGAGAGGTGCAGCCATTTGACGCGGCCCGGCTCCTTGGCTAAGCTGTACAAGCCGGGAGATGCGCATGGCAAAGCCATCATATGAGACACAGAACAAGATCTATCAGGACGTGCCTGAGCTGAGGGACGTTGAAATCAGGCGGGAGGACGGACATAGGGAGATCAAGAGCTATGTCCTGAGGGGTGGTTACATCCACGCCAGCGATGTCGAGGCGTTGAAACGCTATTATCCGCTCTACGGCCTGCCCTTCGAGGACAAGGTGATGGACTATCGGAAGGTGTTCGGCAACGACCACCCGGTGGTGATGGAGATCGGCTTCGGCAACGGCGTCTCCACCGCCAAGATCGCCAAGGAACGGAGCGAATACAACTACCTCGCCCTCGAGGTCTTCATCAGTGGCTTCGCGAAACTGATGAAGCAGGTAGGGGAGGAGGAGATTCGCAACCTCCGGCTGATGCGCTTTGACGCCGTGGCGGTGCTGGAGCATATGGTTCCCGATGGCAGCCTGGCAGGCTTCCATGTCTTTTTCCCGGACCCGTGGCAGAAGAAAAAGCACCACAAACGGAGGCTGATCCAGCAACCGATGGCCGACCTGATGGCAAGAAAGCTCCATGCGGGTGGGTATATCTACTGCGTCACCGACTGGGAGGAGTACGCCGAGCAGATGCTGGAGTTCTTCAGCCACACCGAGGGAATCCACAACGCCTTCGAGGGGTACGCCACCCCCAGACCGTGGAGGCCGATGACCCATTTCGAGCAGAAAGGGCTCAAGGCGGAGCGCCCAATCAGGGAGCTCTGGTTCGAGAAAGAAGCGCGCTGACTGAATTGGAAACCCTACTGGTTTGAATATGAAATTTTGATATACTAAATTATACATACACCCCATGGCATATGTTTTTGTTGACTGTGGGACATCTTGTCCATATTATAAAAAAGAGCGGGGTGTTGCGAATGCGCATGAGAATCAAACCGGAACGGAGCCTGCGGGGTATCCTTGTCGGGCTGGTTCTCTGTCTAGGTTCCCTCCTGTATGGACTGGAGGGAACCTATCCGTTTTGGCTGCGCCTGGATGCGGAAGACTCCTTCGACCTCTATGTCCCTGGAAAGGATACGGTCCTTTCCCACGCCTACGAGGAGGACATCGGCGATAGAGGTATCCATCATGTGGCTGACGCGAAGGTATCTGTCGGTTCCGCCGGGGTGAAGAGCGTTTCCCTCAGCTACAAGGGCTATCTTTCCAGTCCGGAAGATTCCACGCGGCTTTCCTATTGGCTCAGCTACACGCAGGGCAGCATGACCAGCCCGAAGACGGTGGAGACGATTGAGACGAATGGCTTGAAGAGCAACACCCTTTCCATCACGGTCTCGAACACCGATGTGGGGGGCCTGCTTCCCATTTGCGGCATCTATGCGTCCTTGTCCGACGAGGGGATCGCGGCGATGGACGAGGCGCTCAGCGGAGTGACGTATGCCGACACCATCTCGGTGACTTGGTACGGAGGAAACTGAGATGCGGAAGACCTTGCTTTCCCTCATCATCGCATCCTGCTTCCTCGTTTCCCTGCCTGGGCAGGACACCCTTGCCACCCAGCAGATGAAATGGGCGGGGCTTCTGAAGGCTGAGAACGCCATCCAGACTTCTTCGCTGACCATGACCATCACCCCCGAGTATGGCAACTGGACCATCTTCGACAAGTCGCTGGAGGATATCGGAGAGGATGCGCCCACCTTTCCGCTCTTCTCCTGGTCGCTCGACACGACCGGACTGAAACCGATTACCCTGACCTTCCAGATTGACGGCCCCCTGCGCAAGATTACCGATGAGAGTGTCAGCGAGAGCGACTATCTGGACTACACCTTGCACCTGTTGCAGGAACCGACGACCGGCAGTTACTCCTACTCGAACTCTTCCAGGGAGTACGATTCCTCCTATCGGCGGTCTAATTCGGCGACGGTGTTGTCTGGTTATTTCTCTTATTCTTATTATTCTTACTACATTACGGACAAATACTACATTACGGACAAAGTAGACGGAGCGAGCGCAGGGGGCTCCGGCTTCACGGCCTCGGTCGGTTCCGCCAATGGGGCGGGCCGCCAGGTTGCCATTCGGTTCACTCCGACCATCTCCAACAAGGATGCTCGATACACCCATAAACTACTCACCCGGGCAGGGACGGCCAACGTGACGCTGGCCGACGATTCTTGGAAACGGAAATCAGGCCTTTATCGCTCGGTTGTCACCATCACCGTGACGGAGGGTAGCTGAGATGCGTGGCGGACTTCTTCCTCTGGCGCTCTTGGCTGCGCTTCCTCTCTGGTCCCGGGGCGGCGTGCAAAGCGGGGTGATTCCTTTGAACGGTTTCATCGACAAGGCGGTCAAGGTGACTGCAAGCCCGGAGGAGTCGCTGGGCTACGCCTTCATGCTGGATGACACCGACCGGCATCTGATTGGCACGTGGAGCCTCTCCTCGAACCTTCCGGTGGTGGTCGCCATCACCCATGACGACCTGACCCACGAGACGACGTCGACGGCGACGATTCCCTATACGCTTTCCGCCCAGTTGTCCGAGAACAGTTCCTACCCGACAACAGAGAACTCACAGGGCAGAATTGTCTCGGGCACCTACACCCCCATCACCATTTACTCGGACATGAAGCTGTACGCCAAGCTTACTTCGAATCCCGAGGCTGATTCGACGCTGCCTCCCGGATATTATTATTCGACCCTGACCTTCACGGTCACCGGCGCGACATGAGGTGGCGGCGATGAAACGGATCCTTTCCATCCTTCTGGCATTGCTGGCGGCTCTGGCTTCCCTGTCGGCCTACAACCTGACCTATGGCACATTTCCGTCGGATTTCCAGAACCCCGTGGTCTACAACTATATCCAAGACGGCCTGTTCTCTTACAGTTCCAGGTCCCAGAACAACGCCTACAGCTGTCTGCGGGCGGCAGGCTTGTTTGTGGGCGATTTGCAAACTACCGCCGAGATTTCCTTCTTGGTCAGCCCCGGCTCGGACGGGTATACCTTCACCTCCTCACAAGGGGAACCGGTTCCCTTCGTGGTGGAGGCATTTGTCTACTATGGCTATAGCGACGACTACAGCTACAGCGAATCGGGACCTGGCATCGTCTCCAACCGTCCCTACCTGGTCGACCAAAGCCTGGCGCAGGGGAGTGGCAACTGGGGTGTCCGCACCTGTATCAGGGATGCGAGCCACAACTATACCTGGGCGCGTGACGGTGCGAGGGTGAAGATTGTCTGCAAGAACTCGCCGAACCCGAAGTACCATGGTGGTTTTAGCAACCCGTATTCCTACTGGTCGTTCAAGATCGAACTGCTTTTCATCCTTCCGGAGAATGCCCGGATCGACGACAGCTATTCCGCTGCGGTCAACGTGACGGTCTCCGATGGTACGGACACCCAGACCGTTCCTTTCATCATCAACGGGAGAAATACCGGCAACGATGTCAACTATGAGTTCTACCAGTTCAACGTGGAGCCCAACGACAATGCCAGGCTGTATCAGATGGACGAGGCTAGGGCGGTGGAGGACTGGACGACCGTCGGTACGGTGGAGTTCGAGTACGCCACCCAGAAGAATCCTACCAACAACCAGAGCGAGGCGCTTCCGTATGCGATCGTCCTGAGCGCTTCCCCCCTGTACAACTCGATGGACAAGTTCTCCTTCGTCAAAGACAACGACTCCTCGGTGTCCATCCCCTTCCTCGTGCGGATGACGGGAACCGATACCTCGCAGAACTATCTTTCTTATGGGGATGAGGTGGTATCCACCAGTCCCTCCAGCGGTATCGACGGTACGGAGCCAGTCGATGGCATCGGGTCGTCGCAGAGGCGCTTCGTGCGGGTTCCCCGCAAGCGCTCCCTGACGCCGAAACTCTTCAGCCAGGACAACAGGTACAAGGCCCGCTACTACTATAAGGGAGACATCGCCATCAAGCTGGACCTGGACGCGCCAATCCAAGGCGGCAACACCCAGCTTGCCGGCAGCTATTCCTCGAACATCTACGTGACGCTGGTCAAACGGTGATCAGACGACCTGGAAGGAGATGCTCTCAAGGGCGCCCGCATGGCTGTTTCCCCTCACGTCAAGGGCGCAGGCGGTGATAGTGACTACGTTTCCTCGTTCCGACTCCGGCAGCGTGAAAAGGTTGTAGAACTCCAGGGCTGAGCCGCCGATGGGATTGCCGTCGATCCGCCACATGCCCAAGGCTCTGGTTTCCTCCCACTCGCGTTCCCCGCTGGCGAACCGATAGCGGATTGACGCGACCTTGTTGCACCACCGATAGGCATTGTTCCCGAGCAAGGTGAAGTCACTCGGGTCGAATTGCCAGGGGCGGACCACGCCGGTGATGGCGAACGGCTTCCCCGCTGGGACCACAAGGTGGCGCTTGTCGGTCAGTGCTTGGACGACCGACTTGCCGCTCAGGTCGTACCGGTTTTCCTTGGCCAGGGAATTGGCCAGGTCGATGCGGCAAATCCAGAGGAACTGTCCGTCGGGAAAGCGTCGGATGGTTCCGTCCTGTTCGTGGCTTGTCCCTTCCCCGATCACAGCCTCGCCGATGTCGTAGTGGTAGACGGAAAGCCGTTTCGGGTCCTCGACGACACCTTTGGTCTCGAGGAAGGCGAGTTCGGTGGAGTAGGAGGTCGAGCTTTCGTCCAGCAGGTAGACGAACAGATGGACATGGCTTTCCACATACTGGCTCACGTCGCTGGCAAGGTACATGGGAAGCAGGCCCATGTGGTAGAACCAAGGGCCAAGATAGGGGTTCAGGTACCCGGGTACCAGGTCGTTGAGCACATGGATCCGATGCTCCTGGCACCAGGCGTTCATGCGCCTGCGGTGTTCCTGGGGATTGAAGCGGTTGATCGCGACGTCCGGGTAGGAGCCGATCCGCATCGGTTTCTCTGTCGCGGCGAGCTGTTTCCCGTCCCGGTCAGACAGAATGACGCGGATGGTGTAGCCCCCTTTGGGAAGGGCGGTATAGGGTCTCCCTTTGTCGTCAGTAAAATGCATGTGGTCGTCAAGCAGAAGTCCATGCTCCACGTCGGTGGCGGTGATGATGATCGCCTTGAAGGAGGTGTCGTCATACCAGCACTTGATGGTGGCGTCCCTCAGGGATGCATAGGGGTCGGAAAGGTCCCGTACCATGAGGGGAGGGAAGCCGTAGTCTTTCAAATGCCGCCAGTCGTCGTCCATGCCCTTGGGATAGCCGGTCAGAAGGGGGCAACCGGTGAAGAGATTGCGGTTGTCCTTGCGTTCCTGGCGGGCGTAGCGGATGATGGTCCCGTCCCGGTCAAGCACCTCGACCGTCACCACGGCATCCTCTGCAAGATGTTCGGTGTGGATTATGGTCCCTTCGACCGAGAAGTGCCGATGCTCCTCGATCAACGGATATTCTCCGGACGGATCGGTGATGGTAAGCTGCCAGGCCATTCTCTTCCTCCTTGGAGAAGATGATAGCAAAAAAAGCCGCCCCAGACATCTCTGAAGCGGCTCCTGGTCGTTTGGGAGAATTACTCCTCGTCGGCCTTCATGTGTTTCCTGCCTTCTGCGATCACCTCGTCAGCCTGCTTGCCATGCAGCTGCTCGTAGTGGTCGAACTCAAGCTCGAAGCTTCCCGTGCCGCTGGTCATGGACTTCAGGTCGATGGCGTAGTTGAGCACTTCGGACTGCGGGACCAGGGCCTTGACCACCTGCAGCTGTCCCGTCTCCTCCTGCCCGAGCACGCGCCCGCGCTTGGAGGAAAGGTCGCTGAGGATGGCTCCCAGGTATTCCTGGTCGACATAGATCTGGATGCTCATGATCGGCTCGAGCAACACGCATCCCGCCTTGGCGAGAGCAGCGCGCATGGCTCCCTTGCCTGCCAGCTTGAATGCCATTTCCGAGGAGTCGACCGGATGTTCCTTGCCGTCGATCAGCGTGACCGCCACGTCGACGATCGGGTAGCCGGCGAGGAAGCCTTCTTCCATCTGCTCGTGGATACCCTTTTCGATGCCGGGGACGTAGCCCTTGCTGATGGCGCCACCCTTGACGACATTGTTGAAGGTGTACAAGGCGCCCCGTTCGCTCGGAGCGATCGACAGGACCACCTTGGCGTACTGTCCATGTCCGCCGGTCTGCTTCTTGTGGGTGTACTCGGTCAGCCCGCTGTCCTTGGTGATCGTCTCGCGGTAGGCGACGCGCGGAAGCTTGGTGTTGATCTTGATCTTCTGCTTGTCCTCGATTTTCTCGAGAATCATCTTCAGGTGGCCCTCGGAAAGACCGGCGACATAGCTTTCCTTCGTCTCCTCGTTGAATCCGGTGTGGAAGGTGATGTCCTCTTCGGCGACGCGGTAGAGCGCCTCGCCCATCTTGACCTCCGCCTTCTTGTCGTCGGTGCTGATGGCAAGGGTGTAGACCGGGCTGGGCATCGCGAGCGGCTGGAAGGTATAGGTGGCGTTCAGGTCGCCAAGCAACGTGCTGTTGGTGGATACCGCGTCAGCCTTGGTGATTACGCCGATGTCCCCGGCGTTCAGCACGTCGGTCTCGACCAGCTTGCGACCGACCATACGGTAGACCTTGCCCGGCTTGAGGCGCTTGTCGCGCGGACGGACAATCAGGTCGGTCTCGGGGCCGATCGAGCCGGAAACGACTTTCAGGAAGCTGAGCTTGCCGTTGAACTGGTCGATCGTGGTTTTGAAGCAGTAGGCCGCGGCCGGTCCGTCGGGATTGATTGCCATGTCATGGTGCACGCCATTCTTGTCCATGATCCATTCGGTCTCGCCGGTCGGGTCGGGAAGGTCGTGCTTGATGCAGTTCAGCAAGGTATGCATGCCCATGCCTTTGGATGCGCAGCCACAGAGGACCGGGACGACCTTGTTGACCTTGACACCCTGGTGCAAGCCGCGCCGTATGTCCTCTTCGGACAGGGTTCCTTCCTCGAAGTACTTCTCCAGCAGGTCGTCGGCGCCTTCGGCGGCGCTCTCGATCAGCTCGCCACGGTACTTCTCGACAAGGTCGTGGAGTTCGGAGGGCACCTCGTAGGAGGAGCAACGGCCGTCCGTTCCCGGCAGATAGGCCTTGTTCTCGATCAAGTTGACAACACCTTTGAAATCGGCACCTTTGCCGATGGGGATCGCGATAGGTACAAATGCCATCTTGAAGCGCTCTTTCAGCTGCTCGAGCACGGCGTCAAAATCCGCCCGTTCCTTGTCCATCTTGTTGATGAACACGGCTCTAGGCTTGTTGCGGTTGTTCAGTCTTCTCCACAGCTTCAATGTCTCGATCTGGATGCCGAATTCGGCATCGATGACCATCAGGGCGGACTCGCAGGAACGGAAGGCGCAGATGGCCTCGCCAATGAAACCGGAGGTTCCCGGAGTGTCCAGGAGATTGATCTGCCTGTCGTTCCAGTAGAACGAGATGAGGGAGGAATGGATGGAAATCTTCTTCGCGATTTCCTCGTCTGTGAAATCGCTTACGGTCTTGCCGCTTTCCACTGTGGCCGGCTTGTCCAAGGCTCCCGCCTGAAACAGGAGCTGCTCGACCAACGTGGTCTTTCCTGTACCGTTGTGTCCGACAATGGCTACATTCCTGATGTCTGAACTGATGACACCCATAAACCCTCCTTTTTTGGTCCTGAGACCTATGGATTCATGGTACGCCCCAAACTCCCATCTGTCAAAAGAAAAGGGTTTTGTTGAAGGATTTTGCGATGGAAAAGCGCAAAATCGAGGCGGAACACGCTATTCCGCCCCTAAAAACCTACGATTATTGGAAATCTGCCAAGTGGACATCCTCGACGATGTAGCTGGTGCGGCTGCCGGCCCACTCGAAGACGAAATGGTCGCCCTTCTTGTGTCCCGCAAGCGCCTTGCCGATCGGGGCGAGGATGTTGATGACGCCCCGCTCGTCGTCGCTCTCCCAAGGACCCATCAGCGTGTAGGTCTCCAGCTTGTTGCGCTTGACGTTCTTCACGGTGATGACGGTGCCGAATCCGCTGGTGGCAGGGTCGATCGACTCGGGGGAGAGGACATGCATGTTGTTGATTTGCTGGGCCAGCATCTGCGCCTTCTTCTGCAGCAGTTGCTGCTTGTCCTTTCCATACTGGTATTCGCTGTTCTCGCTCAGGTCTCCCTTCTCGCGGGCTTCGGCGATTTCCTTCACGACTTCAGGCAGCTGGACCTTGTTGATATCCTCCAGCTCCATCTTCTTGGCCTCCAGCGAGGCCTGGGTGCAATAGAACCCCATCGTATGCGCTTTCTGCAGCATCTCACACTCCTTGATTGTGGTCCAACAAAAAGGCAACCCGTCCGTAACGAGTTGCGCCTTGCATACTATATGCGATTTTCCCTCGCGTGACGAGAGTTTTTTTTCACGCGCCAAACGGATTGACTTGGCAGGGCACGTAGTGGTCGAACTCCATGCTGAAGGACCCTCGCCCCTGGGTCGCGCTTCTCAGAGCGGTGGAGTAGCCGAACATCTTCGACAGCGGCGCCTGGGCGTTGATCTGGTCTCCGGAGGCGTGGCTTTCCATCGAGCTGACCAATCCGCCACGGCTGGTCAGGCTGCTGATGACGTCGCCCACATACTGGGTCGGGACGATGACGGTCACCTTCATCATCGGCTCCATCAGCTGTGGCTCCGCCTGGGCCGCCACCTTGTCGAAGCACATCGACGCCGCGGCCTCGAAGGCGAAATCGCTCGCCCTGAGCTCGTCGTAGTCGATATCGGTCACCTCGACCTGCATGTCGGTGCAGGCATAGCCGTAGCGGATGCCGCTGGAGAAGGCCCCCTCGATGCCGCGCTGGATCGCCTTGTAGAACTCCTCGGGCATACCTCCCTTTACCTTCGCGGAGCAGAGGTACTTCACGCCGCTATCCTGGGGAAGCGGGGAAAGGTGGAGCGTCAGGCCGGCATGGTTCTCCTTGCCGGCGATCACCTTGTCGAAGCTTTCGCTACCGGTCGCCTCCTTCGCGATTGACTCGCGGTAGCTGACCTGCGGCTTGCCGACGCGGGCGTTGATCTTCATCTCCTTGGTCAGCGTGGTGACGATGACATCCAGATGGAGCTCTCCCATGCCGCTGATCAGAAGCTGGCCGGTCTGGTCGTCTTCCTTGTAGGTGAAGGTCGGGTCCTCCTGGGCAAGAACTGCCAGGGCGTTCTTCAGCTTGACCTGGTCGTCGGCGGTTCCCGCCTCGATGGCGATGGAGATGACCGGGGTGGGGAAGTGCATCTTCTCCAGCAGGATCTGGCTCGCCTCGTTGGAGAGGGTGTCCCCTGTCTGGGCCTCCTTCATGCCGACGATGACGCCGATATCGCCTGCCTCGAGGGAGCTCATGTCCTCGGAGCGGTCGGCGTGCATGCGCAGGATCCTGGCGACACGCTCCTTCTTGTGCTTGCCGACATTCATCACCATCTGGCCTTTCTTGATTGTCCCCTGGTAGACACGGACGTAGTCCATCGGACCCATCTGCGGGTCGACGTGGATCTTGAACACCAGCGCGAGCGGGGGTTTGGAGGGATCGTGGGAAATCTCCACCTCCTTGTCGTTCTTCATGTTGATGCCGGTGATGGGAGGCACCTCGCTGGGGCTGGGAAGAAAATCGATGACGCCGTCGATCAGCGGCTGGACTCCCATGTCCTTCAACGATGAGCCCGCGAACATCGGCAGCGCCTGGCGCTCGATCGTCGCCTTCTTCAGGGTCTTCTTGATCAGGTCGACCGGGATGTCCTTTCCATCGAAGTAGAGCTCCATGATCTCGTCGCTGAAGGAAGAGACGCTATCAATCAGCTTCTCCCTCCACTCGGAGGCCTGTTCCATCATATTGGCTGGAATCGGGTTCTCGCGCATCGTCTTGCCATCATCGTTTTGGTCAAAGGTGAGGTATTGCATGGAAAGCAGGTCGATGACGCCGGAGAATCCGTTTTCCGAGCCGACGGGAATGTTGACCGGAATCGGATTGGCGCCGAACTTGGTTTTGATTTGGGACAGGACGTCGTAGAAGTCGGCGCCCATGCGGTCCATCTTGTTGACAAATCCGATGCGGGGCACCTTGTAGGTATCGGCCTGCCTCCAGACCGTCTCCGTCTGGGGCTCGACACCGCCGACCGCGCTGAAGACGACGATGCCACCGTCAAGCACGCGCAGTGAACGCTCGACCTCGGCGGTGAAGTCCACGTGTCCCGGAGTATCGATGATGTTGATCTGGTAGCCTTTCCAGAAACAGGTGGTCGCGGCGCTTCCGATCGTGATGCCGCGGTCCTGCTCCTGCTGCATGAAATCCATCGTCGCTTCCCCATTGTCCACCTCGCCGATGCGATGGTTCTCGCCCGTGTAGTACAGGATGCGCTCGGTGGTCGTGGTCTTGCCAGCATCGATATGGGCCATGATGCCGATGTTCCGTGTCGTTTTCTCGTCCATGATGTTCAAATCCTCACAAGTATATAAACCTACCATAAAACGGCAGGCAAAGAAAATACCAACAAATCAGAAGGGAAAGCGCTCCGGATGATCCTTGAAATACCGGATCATCGTCCCCGTCAGGCTGACCGTGTCGGTGGCCGGGTCGATCTCGTCGCGTCCGACCCATTCGGCGTCTTCCAGCTCCGTCGCGTCCAAATGGATGCTTGAACTCTTGTCCAGGTGGCAGAAATAGCCGAGCAGCAGGTCGCTGGCGCTTCCCCAGGGCTGGCTGGCGAAGTAGCGTATGTCCCGCACCGAGAGCCCGACCTCCTCCATCACCTCGCGCCGCACCGTCTCCTCGGCGCTCTCGCCGATTTCCACGAAGCCCGCGATCAAGGCCCTGCCCCGGTAGGCGGAGTGGCTGATGGCGTAGCGTGTCATCAGGATCCGATTCCCGTTCCACAGTCCGATGATGACGGCCGGCATGATCTTCGGGTAGATGGTCGTGCCGCACGAGGGGCAGACCAGAGACCGCTCGCTGGTACCCAAGGCCATCGGTTTCCCGCAATGGCCGCAGAAGCGGTTTCCCTCATACCAGGTATTCAGTTGCCATGCCGTCGCGGCGGCCAGCCCGAGCCCGTCAGGAAGGTTTTTCGTCTCGCGGAGGGCGATCCAGTTTTCTCCTTCCGATTCTTGGGAGAGCCAGCAGTTGACTTCATCGAAGGTGAACAGATAGGTCAACGGGCTTTGGATGTCCGCGACGCGGGGAAGCGACCCGTCGGGGGACAAAAGCAACCGCTTATCCTTGAAGTGGAAGAGGTAATCCCCACTTTTTGGCTCGCATGGATGCCAATGGTTGTCCAACTGGTGCGGGGCGATATCCTGGATCATCCTACCTTCCCCCCAAGGCGATGGTGGGTTGCTGCTTGGCGTAGATGCCCATCGAGCCGCTCGCCGCGTAGCTGATCAGGCAGACGAAGAAGAGCAGTGCGGGATTGGAAAAGCCGAAAAGCTCCAAGCCGAGCATGGCGCAGACGAAGGGCAGCTTGGTCGCCGCACTGAGCATGCCCATGCTGGCAAATGAGACGAGGGCGTTGATGGGAATGCCAAGCAGGGGCTGGAAGAGGGAGCCGAAGGTGGAGCCTAGCACCAAGACGGGGACCACCTCTCCCCCGACAAAGCTGGCTCCCATGGAAAGCACCGTCAGGAGCAGCTTCAAAAACGGAATGTACCAAGCGACCTGCTTGCCGATCAGATCCGCGGAAAGGCCGTTGAGCGGGAACCCGCCGAAAAGGGGATAGAGGGCAAGCGAGACGGCCAGGACCAGGGCGGAGCTGACGAGGACAGGCCGATAAACACCGGGGACGTGGGATGCAAGCCAGTTCTTCCACCAGGAGGCGAGTCCGAGGAAGAGCATGCAGAAGAGCCCCATGGCCACGGCGATTACCGCCAGTTGCGCCAGCAGAAGGGGCGTGGCGACCACGCTTTCGGCCAAGGCAGGGGAAAGGGTGACAGTGTGCAGCACGTTCTGGGAAAAGAGGACGGCACTGAACGAGGCGACGACGCAGGGGATGTAGGCGTCGGTACGGTTGACGCCGGGGGCCGAGAACTGCAGGCCGAAGAGCATGCCTGCGACCGGGGCGTTGAACAGGGCGCCAAAGGCCGCCCCCGCGCCCATGATCAGCCAGATGCCCTGGGTGGTGGCGTCGTGTTGCTCCCAGCGCTTGGGCAAAAGCATGTCCTCCACGTGGGAGAGGTAGTTGCCGATCGACGCGCCGATCTGCACTCCCGCGCCTTCTTTTCCGGTAGACGCGCCGAAGAGATGGGAGAGCAGGGTGGAGACGAAGAGCAGCGGAGCCATCTTCACGCTGATCATCTGCTCGTCGTGCTTGTAGGCGTCGCCCGAGATCCCGTTGTTGATCATCTGGATGACGGTGGCGGTGCCGCTGCGCAGATAGGGCCCGAGCCACTGGTAGAGCCAGCTGACCGACAGGGCCGCCATTGGAATCAAGAGGAGCAGCAGGGGATGCGACTCCCTGAACGTGGAGACGAGACCGACACCGGTATTGAGCGCCCACATGGCGCACCCCACGCAGATTCCGAGGACGATGGAGCGGACCACCCACCAGAGCATAAAGAAGATACGTTTTCCCATAGCTGTCAATGGTAATGCGCTTCGCGTGTGCTCGTAAAGAAGAGGATAGGGAAATCCGGTGGGGCTCAACCTCTTGCTAAACCGATTTTTTAAAAAATCGTTGAATAGTTCCAAAAGTTTTTGACTCTTTCAAAAACCCATGCTACAGTCAGTTTTGTAGCGTTGCTAAAACGGTTTTGCTTAGGGGAGTGCGCATGGCGGAGGTTACCATCAGGACGATCGCGAAGGAGTCGGGGGTGAGCCCTTCTATGGTGTCGCAGGTGCTGAACAACCGGCCTGTGCGCGTCTCCGAGGAGACCCGGAAACGGATTCTCTCGGTAGCGGGCAAGTACCGGTACGTCCCCAACAAGATCGCCGCGTCCCTGAAGCTGAAAAGCACCAAGACCATCGGCCTGCTGGCGCCGTTCACGCCGTATGGCTTCTTCAGCAACCTGATCTACAACGTCCAGAAGTACGCGACCGACGCCGGGTATCTGACCATGGTGGTCAACACCTTCGAGGACCCCGTGCACGAGGTCAAGGAGATGGAGTTGTTCCGCAGCGGCCTGTTCGACGGCATGCTGGTGGCTCCGCTCTCGAACGGCTTGAGCGGTCCCCTTTTCCAGGAGATGGCCGGACAGCGCTTTCCTTTCGTCTGCGTCGACCGCTCGATCGGCAATGACCTTCCCTCGGTTTCCAGCGACCACGAGAAGGTAGGCTATGACTTGACCAGAAGGGCGATCGTCGAGGGGAAGAGGGATATCCTGTTCATCGGCCGTTGCAACGCGACCAACTCCGCCGGCCTGCAGCGGAAGGAAGGATACCTGAGGGCTATGGCGGACAGCGCTCTTGCCCCAAGGACCGTCGGGTTCTCTTATGTCGGGGACCATGACCTGGACCTGCGGTCGATGTGCTCCGCGTTGCGGGACATGGATCAACCGCCTGAGGCCTTTTTCATCCATAGCGGCTATTACCTGCCGCTTCTGGTACAGGCCTTGAAGTCGATGGATATGGACGTCTCTCGTTTTTCCTATCTGATGGTTGACGGTTTCTCCTTCTCGCCGGACTATGCCGGTTCCTCGGAACCTTGGTTCGCTGGCGTGGTGGGGCATTGCAGCATGGCGATCCAGGATATCGACTCCATAGCCCGCAGGGCGGTGGGGCTGTTGGTTTCGTCCATCCAGAACGGAGGTGTGGTTACGCCCGGTGGCGTGGTGGTCGAGCCGCGCTACCAGCAGTTTTGATATTGGCACGGGAAACGGATGTGAGCTGACACTCGCTCAGCAAAACTTCAAGAATAGGAGTCTTACATGAAAAAAGCTTTGACAATCGCTATGGCGTTGCTGCTTGCCAGCTCCGCCCTGTTCGCGACGGGCGCCAAGGAACAGCCCGCCGCCGCAGCTGCTCCCGCTACCGACCAGTCGGGCATTCCCGCCCACAAGTCGGACCTGATCATCGGCTCGGCAGCCGATATCAACAACCTGGACCTGCAGAAACAGCAGGACCAGATCAACAACATCGTCCTGAAGACGACCCACCAGACTCTGGTGCGTTTCACCAACGAAGGAACCTTCGTCCCCGAGCTTGCCACCAGCTGGGAGTACAAGGATGACACCCACTTGGTCTTCCATCTCGACCCGAGGGCCAAGTTCAACGACGGCACCCCGCTGACCGCCGAGGATGTGAAGTTCACCTACGACATGGCCATGAACAGCTACGTCTCCTCCGCCCTTGCCGGTCTTGTCTCCACCACCGTGGTCGACGAGCACACCGTCGAGCTGGAGATCGAGAAGTACAACAACGAGTTCATCGCCTCCATCGCCAGCGTGCCTCTCTCGATCCAGAGCAAGCATGCCTACGAGAGCGGCGTGAAGGACCCGTACTACGTCGGAAGCGGCCCGTACATGTTCGATGAATGGGTCCAGGGCGAGTACTGCCGCGTCAAGAAGAACCCCAACTACTGGCGTGACGATCCGGGTGTCTCCGACACCATCACCTTCCGTCCGATCATCGAGGATTCCAGTCGCGTCATCGCGCTGCAGAACGGCGAGATCGATGTGTGCGTCAACCCGCCGATCAACGAGCTTTCCTTCCTGCAGGACGACAAGAACATCACGGTCTTCGAGCGCGCCGGAAGCCGCCTGTTCTATTTCGCCTTCAATGTCTCCAAGGCTCCTTGGGACAACCAGAAGCTGCGCCAGGCCGTCGCCTGCGCCATCGACCGCGACAGCGTCCTTCAGGTCGCCGTCGACGGGAAGGGTACTCCGCAGACGACCATCCTGAACCGCGGTCTGTGGGGGTTCTATGACGAGATGCCGGGATTCCCGTATGACGTCGAGCGCGCCAAGAAGCTGATGGCCGAGGCCGGCTATCCCAATGGCGGCATCAAGACCACGCTTCTGATCGCCAACAGCTCTCCCTACACCAACATCGCCCAGGTCGTCCAGGCCAACCTGAAGGTGATCGGCATCGACGTCGAGATCCAGATGGTCGACGACGCGACCCTGAAGTCCACCTGCAAGGCCGGTACCCAGGACCTGTACCTGTGGAGATGGAACGAGGACTCGAAGGTCGATTTCGTCTACCGCGACCTGTTCTACACCGGCAGCGGCAGCAACTACCATCACTACAGCAACAAGCGCGCCGATGAGCTGACCGACTTGGTGGCTACCGAGAAGGATCAGGACAAGCGCATGCAGGATGGCATCGAGCTGCAGAAGCTGCTCGTCGAGGAATGCCCCCAGGTGCCTTTGTACATCGCGAACCTGGTCATCGCCTACAACAAGAACCTGAAGGGTGAGCGCCTCTTCGGTGGTGGAAACCACGACTGGTCTCACGCGTACATCGCAAAATAACCCATTTTCCCAATCCCCCCGTCCGCATGACGGGCGGGGGGATGTCATTGCAAGGAGTGTCCGATGTTTCGTTACGTCCTCAAGCGCCTGGTGCTGATGATTCCGGTGATTCTGGTAACGAGTCTTTTGATTTATTTCGCCATGAGCCTGACCGGAGGCGACCCTGCCGTCTTCCTCGCGCCGGAAAACGCTACCGACGCCCAGATCCAGCAGATCAGGGTCGACCTTGGCCTTACGGATAGTTTCCCTGTCCGGTATCTGAAATACATGGCCGGCATGCTGCACGGTGACCTTGGGACCTCCTATGTCACCAAACGCGACGTGTTCCGCACCTTCATCGAGCGCCTTCCCAATACCATGCAGCTCGCGGGTGCATCGGTTCTGATCGCCACCCTGATCGCATTGCCCTTGGGCATCTATACCGCGATCCACGAGAATACCTGGAAGGACACCTTGGGCATGATTTTCGCCCTGTTCGGCGTCTCCATGCCGAACTTCTGGCTGGGATTGATGCTGATCATCGTCTTTTCCCTGAAGTTGAAGTGGTTCCCCTCTGGCGGCAAGAGTGGGCCGCTTTCGCTGGTTTTGCCGGCGCTTACCGTCGGCCTCGGACTTGCCGCGTTGATTACCCGGACGACCCGTTCATCGATGCTGGACGTGATCCGCCAGGACTATATCCGTACCGCCCGGGCAAAGGGCTGCTCGGAGAAGCGCGTCATCCGACGTCACGCCCTGCCCAATGCGCTGATCCCCATCATCACCGTCATCGGCATGCAGCTGTCCAACGTCATGACCGGCAGCGTCCTTGCCGAGTCGGTCTTTTCCTGGCCCGGCATCGGCCGCCTGATTTTCGAGTCGATCAGCAAGCGGGATACTCCCATGGTCACCGGCTCGATCATCATGTGCTCCATACTGATGGTGCTGATCAACCTGCTGGTCGATATCGTCTACGCCTTCTTCGACCCGCGCATCAAGGCGCAGTACACGCACAAGGGGTAAGGATATGGAAGCTGTCAAGAAACAAGAAGAACAAGCTTTGAAGAGCAGGACACTGCTCCAGGAAACCTGGCGCAGGCTCTTGAAGAACAAGGGCGCTGTGGTGGGAATGGTTTTCCTGCTCTGCCTGATCGCCGCCGCGGTTCTCAGTGGATTTATCTTCGATTACGACACACAAGTGATCGGACAGAACATCAAGGAACGCCTGCAGTGGCCGAGTAGGGAGCATATCTTCGGTACCGACGAGCTGGGGCGTGACATCTTCATCCGCCTGCTCTACGGTGCGAGATACTCCCTGGTCATCGGCTGTGGCTCGGTCTTCATCGGCTTGGTCATCGGCGTCATCTTCGGTGCCCTTGCCGGTTTCTACGGCGGGGTGATCGACCAGGTCGTCATGCGCATCAACGACATGCTCTACGCGGTGCCCAACATCATGATTGCCGTCGTCGTGGTCAGCCTGTTGGGAACCAGCACCTTCAACCTGCTGCTTGCCCTTTGCGTCACCTGCGCGACAGGCTTCGTGCGCATCACTCGCGCGGCGGTCATGACCATCAGGGGCCAGGAGTATGTGGAAAGCGCTTACGCGATGGGTCTTCCTACCTGGAAGGTGATTGCCAAGCACATCATCCCCAACTGCCTTTCCCCAATCATCGTGCAGGTGACCTTGCTCATCGGCACCACGATCATCAACGCCTCCAGCCTGTCCTTCCTCGGAATTGGTGTTCCGAGCCCGGCGCCGGAGTGGGGGGCGATGCTCTCGTCGGGGCGCAGCCAGATCCGGAACGCTCCGTACATCTGCGTCATTCCTGGACTGGCGATCATGTTCACCGTTCTTGCGTTGAACTTGCTCGGTGACGGCCTGCGCGATGCGCTCGATCCAAAGTTGAAGAAATAGGGGCACCGTATGGAAGAGAAGAAGGAAGTCCTTCTGGACGTGAAGAATCTGAGAGTCGAGTACGATACGGATGCCGGAGTGGTCTATGCGGTCAACGGCATCAGCTTCTCGATTGGCAAGAAGAAGACGCTCGGCCTGGTCGGAGAGACCGGTGCCGGCAAGACGACGACGGCTCTGTCGATCCTGAACCTGGTCCCTGATCCGCCAGGGAAGATCTGCGAGGGAAGCATCCTCCTTGACGGGCAGGACGTACTGCGTATGGATGTCCCGGCCTTGGAGAAGATGCGCGGCGATGATGTCGCGATGATCTTTCAGGATCCGATGACGGCTTTGAACCCGGTCATGACTGTCGGCAGCCAGATTGCCGAGAGCGTCATGCTCCACAACAAGGTCAGCGAGGAAGAGGCGATGCAGCGTGCCAAGGAGATGCTCAAGCTCGTAGGCATCCCGGAGAGCCGCGCGGGAGATTATCCCCACCAGTTCTCCGGCGGCATGAAGCAGCGTGTCGTCATCGCCATCGCGCTCGCCTGCCATCCCCGCCTGCTGATCGCCGACGAGCCTACGACGGCCCTGGATGTGACCATCCAGGCGCAGGTGCTCTCTCTGATCAAGCAGCTGATTCAGGATCGTGGCATGTCGATGCTGCTGATCACCCATGACCTTGGTGTCGTCGCCGAGACCTGCGACGACGTGGCGGTCATGTACAGCGGCAAGATCGTCGAGATCGGTACCGCCGACGATGTCTTCAACCACATGCTCCACGATTACACCGTGGGTCTTTTCAACTCCCTGCCCAACCTGCGCAAGCGGGGCGAGGAGTTGCAGCCGATCAAGGGCATGATGCCGAATCCGATGGAGAAGATTACGGGATGCAGCTTCGCTCCCCGTTGCCCGCACGCGACTGAGCGGTGCTTCCATGAGATTCCCGAGCTGATTCCGGTAAGCGACACCCACCGCGTAGCCTGCCACCGCATCCAGGAGGAAAAGCAGAATGGCTGAAACGATTCTGAAGGTTGAGAACCTGACCAAGTATTTCACCACGCCGCGGGGCATGCTGCACGCGGTCGACGGGGTGAGCTTTTCCGTGGAGAAGGGCAAGACTCTCGGCATTGTCGGCGAGTCCGGGTGTGGCAAATCCACCACCGGAAGGGTCATTTTGAAGCTGATCAACCCGACAAGCGGAAAGATCATCTTCGACGGACAGGACATCACGAACTACAGCGTCAGGCAGATGCGCAAGCTGCGTGTCCAGATGCAGATGATCTTCCAGGACCCGTTCTCTTCTCTGGATCCCCGCCAGAGTGTCATGCAGCTGATCAGCGAGCCGATCGTCGAGCACAAGCTGATGAAGGGGAAGGACGAGATCGAGAAGCGGACGCTGGAGCTGATGGATATCGTCGGCTTGGCGAGACGGTATGTGAATACCTATCCGCACGAGCTGGATGGCGGCCGCAGGCAGCGTATCGGAATCGCCCGGGCCTTGGCGGTCAACCCCAAGCTGATTGTCTGCGACGAGCCGGTCAGCGCCTTGGATGTCTCCATCCAGGCGCAGATCCTGAACCTGCTCAAGAGCCTGCAGAAGGAATTCGGCCTTACCTACATCTTCATCACCCACAACCTGGCGGTCGTCAGGTATTTTTCGGACGACATCGCCGTCATGTACCTGGGACAGATGGTGGAGAAGGCTCCTGCGGATTTGATCTTCGAGCGTCCGCTACATCCCTATACCAGGGCTTTGCTCGAGGCGGTCCCCGTGCCCATCGTCGGCAAGGACCGCCCGGCCAGACGGCTGATCCGGGGCGAGATCACCAGCCCGGTGAATCTGCCCGATGAATGCCGGTTCTGTTCTCGTTGCGACTATACCTGCGACGTGTGCCGCGAGCACGATCCCGCCTTGGTCGAGGTCGAGCCGGACCATTTCTTGGCGTGCGCCAGGATCAAGCATGTCGAGGATGCCGCGATGGAGAAAACCCGAGGCGAACAGGAATGAGCATCGCCTTGGTGCTGGACGTGGTCATGTGCGTCCTGAGCATCTGGATGCTTGCCACGTCCTGGCGTGAGTGGAGGGTGCGCCACCATGGCAAGACGCGGAAGGCGGAAATCATCGCCGTCAAGCATGCGATTCCGACCGGGTGGCATAAGTTCCATGGGAGGGTGGACGGTTCGTTCGATTGCGATTATGTGCTCGTCATTTCGGTGGAGGGCAGGAATCCAATCGAGCTGATTGTCCGCTCCCGCATGCGCGTCCTGGGCGGGAACCGGGTATTCCGGTATGCCCCTGGGGACAGGGTCGATGTCCTGTATCTGGAAAAATACCCGAAAAGCGCACTCCCTGTGGAGGGGAGCCGTGGGGGCGGGTTGGTGCCAGTGTGGCTGTGGGGATTCTGTACGATCACCACATTCGCGATCGGCCTATACTTGGTCGTCGCTCGATAAGGAGAAGAATGATGTACGTATATGGACATAGAGGGTTCTCGGGAAAGTATCCGGAGAACACGATGCTCGCCTTCCAGAAGGCGGAGGAACTTGGTTGCGATGGCGTCGAGCTGGACGTCCACTTGAGCAAGGATGGGGAGTTGATGGTCATCCATGACGAGAAATTGCTCAGGACCACCGGGAAAGAGGGATTGGTCAGCGACTACACCAGGAGCGAGCTTGAGCGCATCAAGGCATCCAAGACAAAGGATGATGCCTACGACGTGACAATCCCCTCGTTCGAGGAATACTGCGCCTTCGCCCGGAAGAGCGACATGGTGACCAATATCGAGATCAAGACGAACCGTAGCTGGTACGTCGGTATCGAGAAAAAGACCATCGAAATGATTCGCCGTTTCGGCTTGGAGAACAAGGTGATTTTCAGCTCTTTCAACTGGCTGTCCGCCGTGCGTTGCAAGAGTCTGGCACCCGAGATTCCCTGCGGTCTGCTCTATGAGGAGACGCCGGTCCGGCACCTGGCCTATCAGGCGGTCGACCATGGTATGCAGTTCCTTCATCCGGACTATGTGCTGCTCAACGACGAGGTGGTCGAGGAGTGCAGGAAGCTTGGCATCGGACTGAATGTCTGGACCATCAACGACGAGGAGAGGATGCGCAAGCTGATGGCCTGGAATGTGCGCGGGGTGATCACCAACAATCCCGACATGTGCCTTCGTCTGCTCGGGCGGTAAAAAAGCCGTTTTTCCCGCTTTGCCCTTTACATAAAATGGCAAATTGTGGTATAAGTGGCTTGTTTCGAGCGGGCCGCTAGCTCAGTTGGTAGAGCAACGCCCTTTTAAGGCGTGGGTCGAAGGTCCGAATCCTTCGCGGCTCACATCGCCTGTCTCCATCGTCTAGGGGTTAGGACATGAGATTTTCATTCTCAGAACACTGGTTCGATTCCAGTTGGAGATGTAGCCTTGGGTCTTGCAGGTAACTGCAGGACCTTTTTTCATGGTTCAAATCAGTATTTTGTGGGATACCCAGTTTTGAGTCACGCAATGCCCGGATTGGGGAAGCTGGGGACGCGAAGAAGTTCACATATGAATCCTGCAAGAGTCATCCCTTCTGCGAGAACTGCTGGTAAGGATGCGGTCATGGTCGGAAAGATGCGAAGTGAATCTAGTGACCAGCATCTACGGGAGACCGCTTGGAAACTACCAGAGCTGGACCAACACCGGCTTGCTCCGATATGCGGACGACATGAGAAAAGACCCCTCTGGGGCTGTTAGGCTGCAATTGCCATCAGTGCCAGAGAAGTCTTCCAAGGACAACATAATCTACAAATCACAACTTATCAACAAGCCGGGAGCCTTCTTCGAGCTGGCCGAGGATGAAGATGTTTCCTCAAAGCCCCTCTTCGTGCTGACGGAGGAGCAGCGTGACGGGTTCGTGAAGAAGTGGAGGACCGACGTGGAGCGGGCGGTGCTGAAGAATGCTTCGCCGACGTTGAAAATCAAGTACCTGACGTAGTTGCTTTCTTACATCACCAGCGGAAAGTACAACGACAACCTCAGCGACGAGACGGCAAGGGCCTTCGGACGGCTGTGGACGGGCAAGGCGGACTCGGGGGTGCTGAAGGAGAACAGCTCCGGGCAGAAGACGCTGATGGAGATGGAAAACAAAAGAATCTCGGAGGATGAACGGCAAAGCATTCTCAGACAATTTTCCGATAAGAGTGTCTACCGGCAGGATTCCGAAGAACCCCACCTCTTCGTACATCCATTGAGATTCTCCCAACAAGAAGACAAGACGATTTTGGAGAAAGAGATCGGAATGGCAAGAGAGTTTGCAAGCCATTTTGATGCCGATCTCTTCCTGCTCCCGGAAAAACTGGGCAAAGGCAAGGTCATCATTGCCAGAAAAGATTCCTCCCCGGACGGGATTTCCAACGGAATCTTTATCGAACTGAAGCAACCGAAGCCCAAGAAAAACAAGCCAAGGAAAGGGAGAGAAGCAATACAAGATCGTTTCAAGGATTCGCTGTCCCAGGCAGATTCTTTATACATGGATTTGTCGTTTACGGGGGCTTCCATCTCCACTGCGCGAAAATATATCGACGATTATCTCAACGGCCAATATGACAACATAGTAGCGAAATACGGGATGGATATTTCCGGTTTCAGAGTGGTATTGAAAGATGAAAAGGGAAATTTTGCGGAGTACAAAATAAATGAGAAGGAGCTCGTGAGAGACTCCTTCTTCGGTGGGAGAAGGCAAATGCCATCTCCCAATTCCAATAATACTCCTTCCACCCAAGAAGTCAACTCCGATTCCGCTAAGGGGTCGGAGTTCGAGCTGGCGGAGGACACCCCCTCCATGGCCGAGGTGCGCAGGAAGTACAAGGGCACGGACCAGTGGATGAAGGCGCCCAATGGCGCGCAAACCAATCTGACCGAACGACAGTGGCTGCAGGTGCGCACGCCCGAGTTCAAGAAGTGGTTCGGGAACTGGGAGGGAAAGGCAAATCTGGATTGGCTCCTGTCTGCAAACCCAGTGGCGATGATTTCTGGAGATGAATTCAAGTCCGACATGGTCAATGGTGTCAGCGAATACTTCGCGGAGAAATACGGAGGAAAAGTTGAACGCAAAGATTTGGGAGTTGTTCTACTGACAAGGAGAGGCGTCAATTCTTCCATTGCCCATGGCGTGGGAAGAGCCAAAGCGGCCGCATTTACAGCCGTTCCTGAAGTAATCAAAAAAGGTAGGATATTCGGCGTTACAGAGAACTACAAAGACAGAGGTTACACTTCTTACGTGATTGATGCGCCGATAAAGATTGGGCAAACGCCTTATATTTGTGAGGTGGTTGTCAACCAGAAACACGGGGAAACGAATTTCTATCTACATGAGGTCGAAATAAAAGAAAAATTCCCTGTTGGTAACCAAGTACGAACTTACATTGACCAAAGTCAAACGCGTAATACCAACAAGGAATCTAGACTTATTTTATCCAAGCTTGTCGCGGAAGGCAAGTTCAATTCTTCAGAAGTTGTCGACGAGAACGAGGAGCCTTTGGTGGTGTACCACGGGACAGATGCCAGCTTCAATACATTCGGATTACAGCGTTCTACACGGTACGTAATGCTTTCTGCGTTTGAGGTCCCGGGGCAGGCATTCTTTTTCACAGAGAATCCAGGCGATGCGGAAAACTATGGCAGGAACACGATGCCGGTGTTTCTTAACATAAGAAATTTCCTTGACAAGCAAGGTGCGGAGATTGCTCTTCGCAATGCTTTCCGCGTCGATTCCTCCGGCCAAGAAGTCATTGATTATGACGGTGGTCTTCGGGCTGTGGAAACTTCAGACCCGAACTGGATTGATCGTGTGTTTCCTGAAGGCTATATGGACTGGGATCAAATGGACGATCCGAAGGTTGTCGTCTCAATCAAAGAGCAAGGATATGACGGGGTCCTGGTTAATGAGCCGAACGACGAATCAGGCTATTCCTATGCGGTATTCCGCCCCAACCAGATCAAGAGCGCCACGGACAACAACGGGCAGTTCTCCGCCGGGAACGACAGCATCTTGTTCGAGCTGTCCGACCGTGGTACATTGGAAGGCGAGGTATCAGATGAGTGGCTCAGAAGGCAAGATTCCGTACGACAAGAGGACTATCTCGTTGAAAGACTGCGAGAGGTGCTTCAGAGGTCCGGCATACATGGAGGACCTGAAGAGATTTCTCGCCTCGAAGGGATTGTCCGGGAAAGAAGAGATACCCTTGTCGGTCTTCGACGAGTTCCTCGAGAGCTAGAACTTCGAAGGCTTGTCCTTTATCCCGAAAGCAAAGTCTCCTACAATCGTAACGATTCGGCAGACAGCCCTGTGACGCCACAGAGCTTCCATGATGCGCTGGCTGACGCCGTTGACCACATGGGGGCGAAGGGGCTCTCTGTCACCGTGCAAACCGTTGATGAACTCCAAGGAAAGACGATGTTCCTTGCTCCGGATAGGCTTTCCGGTTTCGCTATCACGATGGACGGGGATCTCGAGGCGGTGTTCTCGGATCCCAGCGCAAAAGGCAGGCTTACTGACACCCTTACTACCGCGATCACCAATGGAGCTGTAAAGCTTGACTGCTACGATAAGGACGACCTCATTTACAACTACATGCGGATAGGCTTTGAGCCGATCGCCACCAACCCCTATGCGGAAGGCTACAATCCGGCACTCGATGCGGATAGAAAACGGCAAAACATTTCCCGTGTCGTCGCCATGGCCTACAACGGCAAGAGCCTCAAGGACGCAATGGTAGATTACCGGAGGATCCGGTCCGAAGACAAGGAAACGGTATTCTCCCGGTTCTTCGATCGGATAGATTCCGTCGAGGTCGCCCCGAGCTACGACGAGATGCTTGCGCGCCGCAACCAAGCACTCTCCGACCGGATGAAAGACGCAAGGCTCTATCAGGACAGGAGAAACAGGGAAGAGACGGTCGCCAGCGAGAGGCGGAGCCTCGACGATGTGGCGCCCAAGGCCGACACCTCCCTTTTCGAGCTGACGGAGGACGAGAAGGAGACCTTCACGCAGAAGTGGCGGAAAGATGTCGAGAGGTCCGTCGCCATGGGCGGGCTTGTCCCGACGGAAGTCATCAAGCAGTTCAAGGGAGAGGACTGGGCGGACGAGGAGCTGGCGCTGCGAATGGCCGTGTAGCAGAACCTGGATTTCCGTTCTGATGCCAGCAATGCCGGGATTGTATATACGATTGTATGGCTACGGAGATGCATGGTATTATTTACAACATATGAAATGTATATGACCGTTCAAGGAATAATATTAACTATTATAATATTTTGCCGAGATAGGTCAAAGATGTGTACATATTTCCATATAAGTCCAATGAAGAGTAATGCGCAAAGGTACTCATTAGTAGCATAATTCTGCTTATCGTCCGTATGTCGTGTTTTTTTCAGAGAATGTTCGAGGCGAATCGGTTGGCGAGGAGTTCTCCAGCCAGAGTATCTGATGTAAAATTTAATACATAAGAAATAAAAATATAAAAAGTGCTACATATTGTTTGCGATGAACGAATGTCATATTTAAATTCTTATTTAAGAATGAAGAATATGGTATTGTCGATGAAATGTCGTGTAATATCTGGAATAAAAATCAATTAATCACACATGTTGTTTTTCTAAATATTATGTTAATATATAATATTTAAAAAATATATACACTCTACTTATTGATATCATGTGTAGTTATGCATAAGATTCTCGGATCAAATCGATAAGCTTCCGGACTTGTTCGAATGGTTTCTTGGCGAAAATGATTCCATAGGGGACAGAGATATTCCAATCGGTGGAAATGGTGGTAAGGCCGGGATGGACATGTTCCCAGATTCTCGTTGTGACGAGCAAAGCATCTATTGTTTCCGCTTTGTTGAAGACATCAAGATCGTAGGTTGATGTCTCTTCGATATGGACTCCTGAAACTGTTCCAAGCAGTTCATGGATACGGTCTACGGTGTCTGAATCGCCCCTATGCATGAGCATGACCGTTCGTCCTGCAAGGTCGGAGAGCCTGATGAGGCTTTTGCCTGCCAGAGGGTCGTTGCGGGGGACTGCCAGACACTGTTCTACCGAACCGAGCTGGAGGAATTCGCAATGGTCAAGCCAACTTTTCGCGTCACACACCCCAATCATCATGTCAAAGGCAATTCCCAAGTTGTCCAGGAGGTCGAGTATCTCCGAATGTTTGTCGTCGAAAGGAACAACTTGAAGACTCCATTCCGGGAACTGCATGCCATAGCTGGTCCAGAGGCTGATGAAGGGAGTGCATGGGTAGAGGATGGAGGAGCCGACCGAAACATGACGTGTTTTTTTCCGTATGGTTTCCCGAGCTTCTGATTCTGCCTTTTCCGAATAGGAGACAAGTAGCTTCGCATATTCAAGGATCACGTTGCCTGCTTCGGTGAGCCGGACTCCCTGGTGGGTTCGTGAGAGCAACTTGCAACCCACTTCGCTCTCGAGGTTGTCGAGTTGTTTCATGATTGCCGTGGAACTTGTATGGAGGCGAGTGCCCGCCTTGGTAAACGAACCTGTTTCGGCAACCTCGAGGAACGCATTGAGATACCGGTTGTAAAGCATGGAGACCTCGTGTCAACTAAAAGTTGATACAATGGTACAAAAAGTATTCTTCCCGAATCCCGTGGAATCTGCCTATGTTTGCATAGAAAGGATATGGTATGACGTTTGAAAAGCTCCAGAAACACAGCATATTTCCGGTTGGCGGAGAGAACACCGCCTTTGCCGATTATTTTGTAGGAACCAGCTATCTGAAGATGCTGAGCATGGATCAAGTCGTGGTCGGCAACGTGACCTTCGAGCCTGGTTGCAGGAACAACTGGCATATCCATCATGCCAAGGAGGGTGGAGGGCAGATGCTGCTGGTTACCGCTGGTCGTGGTTGGTACCAGGAGTGGGGGTGTCCAGCTCGCGAGCTGCGGGCTGGTGATGTGGTCAACATACCTCCTGAGGTGAAACACTGGCACGGCGCCGCCAAAGACAGCGCTTTCCAGCATCTGGCGATCGAGGTACCGGGAACCGAGACACGGACACAGTGGTGCGAACCGGTGGATGACGAGGCGTATCGGCAGCTTCCATAATGCAGGACAATCTTTTTTGGATATATGTGGAGGACTCTTGGCGATTTTGTTGGGAGGAAGTATCTTAGACCCATCCTTGCAATAAAAGGTGGTACCTATGAACGAAGTAAAAGAGCCTAATAAAAAGCCATTGCTGTATTACTACTTTCTGGCTCTGCTCGTGATTTTCCTGTTCAACTTCCTGGTGTTCCCGCAGATGGTCGCGCCCCGTGTCCGTGAGATCGACTACGGTACTTTCATGACCATGACGGAAGACCACAAAATCGACCAAGTCCAGTTGGAGTCGAACCAGATTGTCTTTTCGGATAAGGATGGCAATCTCTACAAGACCGGATTGATGGACGACCCCAACCTGGTGGAGCGTCTGCACGATGCAAACGTCACCTTCGCCAGCCAGATTGTCCAGCAGCTTTCCCCTTTCGCCAATTTCCTGCTTTCCTGGGTCCTCCCGATCGCCATCTTCTATTTCCTCGGGCGGATGCTTAACCGCCGGATGATGAAGAACCTGGGCGGTGACGGCATGATGTTCAACATGGGCAAGAGCAACGCCAAGGTCTATGTCCCGAGCGAGACCGGCATCAAGTTCGCCGATGTCGCCGGCGAGGAAGAGGCGAAGGAGAACCTGCAGGAAATCGTCAACTACCTGCATGATCCCACCAAATATCAGAAGATCGGCGCTAAAATGCCGAAGGGTGTCCTGCTTGTCGGTCCTCCGGGAACCGGCAAGACCATGCTGGCGAAGGCGGTTGCCGGCGAGGCCGGAGTCCCGTTCTTCTCCATCAGCGGCAGCGAGTTCGTCGAGATGTTCGTCGGCATGGGTGCAAGCAAGGTCCGTGACCTGTTCCGTCAGGCCAAAGAGAAAGCTCCCTGTATCGTCTTCATCGACGAGATTGATGCCATCGGCAAGAAACGTGATGGCAACTTCGGCGGCAATGACGAGCGGGAGCAGACCCTGAACCAGTTGCTTACCGAGATGGATGGATTCGAGGGTACCAATGGCGTCATCATCCTTGCGGCGACCAACCGGCCGGAGAGCCTTGATCCTGCCTTGACGAGACCGGGTCGTTTCGACCGCCGTGTTCCTGTCGAGCTTCCCGACCTGCAGGGGCGTGAGTCGATCCTCAAGGTCCACGCCAAGAAGATCAAGACCGAAGCGAATATCGACTATGGCAAGATCGCCCGCATGGCAAGCGGTGCCAGCGGCGCGGAATTGGCCAACATCGTCAACGAGGCCGCTTTGCGCGCCATCCGCGACGGCCGCGACGCCGCCAGCCAAGCAGACTTGGAAGAGTCGATTGAGGTGGTCATCGCCGGCTACCAGAAGAAAAACGCCATCCTGACCGACGCCGAGAAGAAGGTGGTCGCCTTCCACGAGGTAGGCCATGCCTTGGTCGCCGCCCTGCAGAACCATTCCGCTCCTGTCCAGAAAATCACGATCATCCCGCGCACCAGCGGAGCTCTCGGTTACACCATGCAGGTGGACGAGGGAAACCATTACCTCTACACGAAAGAGGAGATGGAGAACAAGATCGCGACCTTTACCGGCGGCCGCGCGGCAGAGGAAGTGGTTTTCGGCAGCGTGACGACAGGCGCTTCGAACGATATCGAGCAGGCCACCAAGATGGCAAGGGCGATGATCAGTCGCTACGGCATGAGCGACAACTTCGACATGGTGGCGCTGGAAACCGTGACCAACCAGTATTTGGGCGGGGATGCGTCGCTTGCCTGTTCGGCCGATACCCAGACCGAGATCGACAAAGAGGTGGTCGCGCTGGTGAAGAAACAGCACGAGAAAGCCGTCGAGCTTCTGAAGGCGAATCGCGCCAAACTGGATGAGATCGCGCAGTATCTCTACCAGAAGGAAACGATTACCGGCGAGGAGTTCATGGAAATCCTGAACCGGAAATAAACCGAGCTTCCTGTTGTTCCCCATCTTCTTCGGAGGGTGGGGATTTTTGATGGTTGCGTTCTGCTTCGTTGCTTTGGATTCTTGCTTCCGCTACAATCTTTCGTGTTTGAGGAGATACCATGGATCCATTAGTCTCAATCATCGTGCCGGTCTACAACGGAGAAGCGTGGATTGCCCGTTGCGTCCAGAGCGTGCTTACCCAGGAGTTCACGGAATTTGAGCTGATTCTGGTGGATGATGGCAGCAAGGACGCCTCTGCCGCCATGCTTGACGCATACGCCAAGAAAGACACCCGGGTGCGGGTTGTCCACAAGCCCAATGGGGGGGTCTCCTCGGCCCGCAATGCCGCGCTGGACATCGCCAAGGGCTCGTACGTCCAGTTCATGGATGTCGATGACTGGATTCCTTCCGACTCAACGAAACTGTTGTACCAGTCTGCCATCAGCCATGACGCCGACATGGTCATCGCCGATTTCTGGCGGGTGGTGGGGGACCGCGTCTCCCAGAAAGGCGACATCGATGAAGAACAGGAGATGGACAAGCTCTCCTACGTCGACTTCATGCAACAGAATCCCTCCGATTTCTATTACGGCGCGTTGTGGAACAAGCTGTTCCGCCGGAGCAAGATCGAAGCCTATCAGCTCCGTATGGATGAGTCGCTTTCCTGGTGCGAGGATTTCGTCTTCAACCTTGAGTTCATCCTTCATGTGGAGAAGATCTTCGCTCTACGGGCTCCCGTCTATTACTATGTGAAGACTTCCGGTTCATTGGTGAATACCCGGTTGAAGTTCTCCCATGTGCTGCGCATGAAGCTCGACATGGTCGAGTACTACAAGGAGTTCTACATGCAGCTGTACGACGAGAAGTCGTACCGGAAGAAAAGGGGAGAGCTCTACCGCTTTCTGATCGATGTGGCGGGCGATGGCGGGGCCATGGCGCTGGGAACCAAGAAGCTCGGCAAGGAGGTGGTTCCCGCGATTGCAGCCAGCGACATGCTGGATGACAACTTCTTCACGGAACTCTATTATCAGGACAAGTTGCTAGCCCGCTATTTTACCACCGTCGCGAACCGTTTTGACTTGGAGCTACGCGATGTCAGGATTCTTTGCTATCTTATCGTATCGCAAGGTACTCGGTCGACCAAGGCGATCAAGGATTTCACGGGATACTCGCAAGTTGTGGTCTCCACCAGCCTGCGGGCCATGACGCTCCGCCATTTCGTCCACATCGGCAAAGGACGGCCAGCGTTGATCAGCCTTGGCTCGGAGAGCAAGCCGGTCGTCGAGGCGATCGGGCAGGTGCTCATCGATTTCCAGCGGGTCAGCGAGTCGTCGCTATCCCAACAGGAGCGGTTGGAGTACCGGAAACTTCGAAGCAAAAGCATTGGTGGTATCAAGCAGCTCTTGCTGACAAAGGTGGAAGGCACAGGAGTATGAGGTTGGAAGCATCGGATGTCATGGAGATTGCACAGTGGCTGGAGAAGCGTGGGCGTCTTCTTCTTGAGAAGGAGTATCCCCACCATGGGTCTACGACGGTATTCGACCATTCCCTGCATGTGGCGTTCAAATCGCTCAGAATCGTCCACAAGCTGCATTTGCGTGTCGACGAGAGAAGCCTGGTCATCGGCGCCCTGCTCCACGACTATTTCCTCTACGATTGGCATGAGAAGGTGCAGTGGCATCGGCTTCATGGTATCCGCCATCCCCGTTTTGCCCTGGACAACGCCTTGGAAGACTACCAGTTGAACGATATCGAACGCGACATCATCCGCCACCACATGTTTCCCGGGACCTTCGTTTGCCCCCACACCTTGGAAGGGTGGGTCGTCTGCCTTGCGGACAAGCTGTGTGCCGTGGGGGAGGGCTATTCCCCGTTCCGCCGTGGGATGCACCAGAGTGTCGCTGAAATCCCCTCTGGCAAGAGCGTGTAAGGCGGGAAGCTATTTCTTACATAAGAAAGTACAGTTTACAAGGGACTACACAGGGTAGGTATCTGACGGGAGGGGTGCCGCCAGTCAGATTTTCCATGTGATGTTCAAGCTGTCGCTTGTGGCGGCTATGGTGGTGATCATCAAATCCACCACACGCCGCTTGTC
>JAQYHB010000012.1 GCA_028722305.1 Spirochaetales bacterium | reverse complement strand
GAGGCGTACCTAGGGAAGGTGCGGGAGATGTACGACGGCTACCGGTTCGCGCCGGGATGCGAGACGGTGTACAACCCGGTGTCGGTGGGGCTGTTCTTCTCGAATGGACATGGGAAGGCTTTCAAGAATTTCTGGTTTGACACGGGCAGCACGAAGCTGGTGATGGACATGGCCGGTTCGGTGGACCTTGACGTGACGGAAGACCTGGGGATGGGCATGGACGCCGACGCCCTTTCCGAGTTCGATGTCGCCGAGCTGAAGGGGATGCGGGGCGACATCAACAAGGTGCAGGCGTTCCTTTTGCAGACGGGCTACCTGACCATCGAGTCCGGCGACGAGAGCATGCTGATGCTGCGGTTCCCGAACGCCGAGGTGAGGAACGCCTACAGCAAGAGCCTGCTGAGGAGGCTGTACGGCCCGACGAGCCAGAACGTCATCATGGCGATGGAGGGCAGGCTGAAGGAAGGGGACACGTCCTCGTTCATGGAGATACTGGCCGCGTTCTTCGCGAAGATCCCGTACAAGGATGCGAGGAAGGAATCGGACTTCGCCCAGGTTGTGGACGCCCTGGTGGCGGCGATGGGCGCTGACGTGCGGATGGCGGGCGAGGACCGGACGAGCGCGGGAAGGATCGACCTTACGGTGGAGACGGACCGGCATGTGTACGTGATGGAGTTCAAGGCGGACAAGAGTGCCGAGGCAGCATTGAGGCAGATCAAGGACAAACACTATGCCGACAAGTTCCGCCTGGAGAGGGGGAAGACGATCCACCTCTTGGGCATCGCCTTCAGCTCCACGGGCCACACCGTCCAGGAGTGGAAGGAAGAGATACTCGCATGAAAAACACGCATGCGGTTTCTCTTTCGGATACGATAGGCTCATGGAAAAAGCAATACCCATTTTCTCCAAATACTAACAATGGTATGAATACAAAAGCCGACTCAATCAAAGCAAAACAATTACTGGTATGACTAATCCATGAGAGATTCTAGGCTAAAAGATGTTAAATACGGACACCGCACTTGTGCTCTCTGTGATTTCCAAAGAAAATGAGGAGAAATGGAGATATCATGCGCTTGCGAATCCGGAGAAGACCCGTTTCTTTCCAGTTCTTGATTACATGTATTTTTGTTCCCGTCGTACTCGCAGCGTCACTTACCACATTTGTCGCTTCCTTTCGAATTGCTAGGAACAGCCAAAAGGAAACAATCAGTGAAAGCACAGCCACCGTTCTTAAACTCACCACCAATTATCTGAACGGAAGATTGAATGATGTGTTGGCCCTGATGATGAACGTGCAAAACTCTCCTGAACTCCAACGTGTCATCAGGGAAACCGATTCCAATGGCTCGCCATCCAATGAAGCAATCGCAGATTTTAACACGTACCTGCATATACAATTCGGCCGCAATTATAGTGTCATTGACTCGATAGCGGTTGTCTTCAATCGGGAAGACCTTCCTTCCTTCAATGCAAGTTTCCAGCATGTGCTCTCTCTCAAGCCAAACTGGGACTCGGCAACTTCTTATGAATTTTCTTGGAGAGATTTCGGCGAATCAAGCCCAATCACCACTGACATGACAGGACGAGAAACAGCAGGTCTTGCCATGGTAAGACTGACAGATTCTGGTATTAAGTATGGTATTTTCATTGATATCAGAGACAATTTGTTTCGCGATTCCGTCTCGGGGCTTTACCAGCAAATGGCAGCAAATGTTGTTCTGCTGGGCGACCATTCCTACAGAATATTCCAACCTGGGGGACATTTGGTTGATAGCTCGGTTATCACCCGTATTCCTCGTTCTGATTTCCCTTCCGGGACAGTCGAGACAGCTGGCAATTTAATTGTCTACGACACATTGGGCTTGAATGGTTGGAAAATAGCTGTCGTCTTTGATAATGATAGTATTTTTGCAGGATTGGGAAGCATGCTTCGCCTAGAGATAACCTCTACAATCATCATCGCTCTTGCAAGTGTTCTCATTGTTTTCTTGTTTGCAGGAATCGTTAGTCGTCCAATCCACCGCTTCTCCTGGCAGGTAGCTTCTCTTGACCTTGACCGATTGCCTGAAGTTCGGTTTTCCAAAGAAAAGGCCCCTTCGGAAGAAATCAGCCAACTTCAACAAAGCCTAGATGCTTTGATTTCTCGCCTGCGTCAATGGCAGGACGAAAATATCCGCATGCATAATAGCCTGCTTCTCAGTCAAATCAATCCGCACTTCATGTACAACACGCTCTATGCAATCATGCAGGAATGCAATCTTGGAGAAACAAAAGAAGCAGGAGATATGCTTGCAGACCTTGCGAATTTCTTTCGCCTCGGCCTTAATGCCGGCAAAGAAATTGTCCCTTTGAAAGACGAAGTCGAGCATACGACAAGCTATCTAAAAATTATTCAGCGAAGTTTTACCTATTCCCTGCATTATAGTTTTGACATTCCTGAGGAATTGCTTAACTGTCAATTGCCGAAAATGACTTTGCAACCTCTTGTGGAAAATAGTTTCCGACATGGTATCCGGACTCGAAGAGGAGATGGATCCATTTGGATTTCTGCAAAAAGGGAAACCGACGGGCACCTTTCCATCTTTATCCGGGACAACGGAATTGGCATGGATGCCTTGTCGCTTGCTGAATTCTGTAATCACCTGAGTACGGCACCAAAATCACAGACAGGATTCGGCACTTATAATGTCAATCAGCGCATCAAGGGTCTTTTTGGATTTATGTATGGTTTATCAGTGGAAAGTTCTCCCGGTGTGGGTACCACTGTCACCATCCATTTGCCCTGCCAAAAGGAGAACGCACAGCATGACGATCCTACTAGTTGAAGATGATAACTTGATTCTGAAAGGCCTGAAAAACGGCATTCCTTGGAACCAGATTGAAAGTATCGAGAAAGTTGAAACCGCGACAGATGGCGAGCTCGCGCTTGAACGCATGGAAACAGAACCAGCTGACATTGTCATTACCGACATTAACATGCCTTTCATGGATGGTCTGGAATTAACCAAGGCAATACACGCGAAACATCCTGAAATCCCCGTCATCATCCTAACGGGATACAGTACATTCGCCTATGCAAAAGAAGCTCTAAAGCTTGGTGTATTCGATTATCTGATGAAACCAGTGCAAATCCAAGAACTCATCACATGCGTGAAACGCGCAATCGACAAGCTTCTCGAGACCAGGATGGAGCAACTTCAGCTTCACCGAAGCAGACCACTTCTCCAACAAGATTTTTTACGTCGGTTGAGTGGAGGCTCAAGTTTTTCCGATATCCCTTCCATCATCAAAAATCTTGGACTAGAAGAACTCGCTCCTCCCCTTGCTACCGCATTGGTGCATATTGACCTCACCGAAGAAAGCCTTGAGGATGAAGGAGAAGCAGTGTTTGAGGTGATTGGACTGCTTGAAAAACAGATTGGCGGTTATATATGGCTTGACGGAGATAGAGAAATTGGCCTTATCCATTCAGAGCTGAGACTCCAAGAGAAACTCGTCCAAATCATCCAATGGGCAGAAAAACAACATAAAATTTCTATGGTCATTTCTCTTGGCCCTTCCTGTTCTCATCTCGAGTATATTTCTGAATCAATGAGAGAAGCAAAGAAGTTATCAGATGGATACGCTGTGCTGTTTCACAACGAAATCATCACCAGAGAAAATCTGGGAACTCTTCATTCGTCAGGCGATGTCTCGGAGTTGAAGGAAAAACTGATCTCATATGTTTGTCAAGGAAACAAGGAGGCTTGCGCAAATCTGGTGGAATCAATCGAGCAATTCTTTCCAATCGAACAAAAGAAGAGTATTGCAATGAGTCTGCTCTTTCAATTGGGGACGATTGTGACTCGGTTGGAAGACAAGCAACTTATTGACAAAGTACAGGTCTCATTTGATGCATGCATTTCACAAATGATGGCCACGGATAAGATTCCTTCGCAATTTTCCATACTCAAACAGGCAGTAGAGACCATTTGTGAATCGATACATGCTTCGGAACGCACTGATCCAATCAATACGAAAATGCTTGAGTTTATCCGACAACACTATACCAATCCGCTTTTCTCCTTGCAGATGTTGTCCGACCATATGGGAATGTCTCCAACCTATCTCAGTGCTTTGTTCAAACAGAAAAACAGTGCCTCTTTTAGCGAATACGTCATTAATCTCCGCATGCAAAAAGCCAGATTGCTTCTGCTGGCAACAAAACAAAAAACCTACGATATCGCAAAATCCATTGGTTTTACCAATCCACAGTATTTCAGCGCACGCTTCAAGCAGATTTACGGGATGACGCCATCCGAATATAAAGAGGGCAAAGCAGACCACTCCGAAATGGAGTAATCTGCGCCCTTTATCTCAATTGTGAAAGTGCCTGTGAAAGAACTCAAGGGAATTCTGTGCTGCAGTCATGCTATCCGGCCATGGAAGGCATTCAATGGAAACAACGCCATCATAGCCGGCATTTCTAATCTGTTCGGTGAATCCTTCCAAATTCAGGCAACCGGAGCCTGGCCAATGCCGATTGTTGTCTGCAAAATGGATGTGCCCTAAATGATTCATCAACGGCTTCACGCAATGGGAGAAATCAGGCTCTTCGATATTGGCATGGAAAGCATCAAGCAGAATCTGCGTATGATTCAAGCCATATTTCTCGATGAAGTCGTACACCTCCTGTCCACGGTTGAAATAGTTGTTCTCGTAGCGGTTTGTCGCTTCTAACAGGATGGTGACTCCCTTGTGACCCGCATAGTCATCCAGCTCTTGATAGCTTTTTGCTCCGTAGGAGATACCCTGTTCATACGTCATGGTTGATGGAATGTTGCCCTTGATGGAGCCAATAGTAATTTTACTGCCGATTTCGCTTGCGACATCAATATACTTTTTTACCATCTCAATCAAAGCCGATAGCCTAATTGGATCCTGATCCATAATGGAAAGCCCGAATTTTCCCCAAATTGGACCGGTTCCAATGGTTTCGACTTTGAGATGGTCTTGCACCATGGCCTGCTTCACTGCAGAGACATCAATCAAAGATGAAGACGGACTGTGTAGCTCGACACCTTGGAATCCGAGATTGCTGGCAATCTTCATTTGTTTAACGAAGTCTCCACCAAGCGCCACGGGTATGGTGGGCACGAGTTTTGCTCCCATTGCAATACAGAAACGCATATTACACTCCTCCTTGTTGAGTTAAAGTCCGATAAATACCGATTGTTTTCTCTCGGCGAGAGGAAAAATAAATATATCTGCCCGCATGATCGAAAATAGGATGAGGGTGACTATCCTGCCCAAGCCAGTCTGTTTCGTGCTTGCAAAGCGGAATCCAGGAAAGTGTTTTCTTTTCCCAATCTGCCTGAATCTGACAAATATATTCTGCAATCTTCTTGTGAGGGTCAGGACCATTATCCGTAGAATTCTCTCGAACGGTTTCCTTGTCATTTGGCATCTTGAAATATCCGTCACATACGAGAGTTCCCCTCTTGGAGATGTTGAAATGACCATACACGTTGTACTCATTCGGCAAAGGAATCTCTTGGCAAAGACCATCGGAAAGCCGAATCCTACCAACAAAAGCAGGCCCATTCTGATAGGCGCCATGGTAGATGATGGCACTTCCATCGCTGGTCCACATTTCATGGCATACCCAGTCTTTCCTGCTTCTACCCCCTCCCTCCTTCCTTACCTGCCAGAACCGTTCTCCATCGGACAGCCAGATACGACGAATGCCGCAATCCCTGTATGGCCACTCGTTGTTGAACAGAATCAAGTTGTTATTGTTTGGACAGAACTGCACATGAGTAATCCAGGCGTTGGGAATTCGTTGCCGGAATAAAAGAACACCGGTTTCAGTGCTAAACACATTGAGATAGGAGCAAAGATGCTCCTTCTGTACGCGTTCATCGATATTATATGCCGGCCTCTTATCCAAGCCTGTTCCCTCTGTCTGGGGATCAAAATCCAACGCTCGGCCATCAACTGTAGGTACGCAAATCCTTAAGCCGTCCGAGCTGACATGGCAAAATGCCGTCATCTCCCCGTTTTCAATCTTACTCAGGGTTTTTCGGATTCCATTGCGATCGGCCTGATAGACGACGTTGTCCTGTATGTAATAGACAATACCATGGGCACTGTCCAAAGCGACACTTGCCTTTGCCAGTCCCTTTGATGGTTCACCATCAAAGTACACATAGCTTTTCTGATAACTGGCGCGGTTGTCAGAAAGCTGACATACCGTGCTAGAACTCAAGTTTCTGACCCACACATTCGGATGTCCACCGCGATCGCTAATCTCAAAAAGATACGAATCATCTTCAGTCAGCGAAGAGCAGGTAAAATACAGCATCTGCGTATTATAGTCAGGACTGTATGCAACAATTTCGGGTTCTCTCATGGCAATCAGAACAATGCATTGGCAAAGAACAAGAATGGTTGCGGGAAGAGAATCAAAATCAACATAGAAACGATGAACATGCCAAGCCACGGCCACATTGCCTTTGTGTATTCCTGCAACGAACAATCCAGAATTGAGTTCACAGCATACATCGACAGTCCTACAGGGGGAGTACAGTTCCCCATTGTCACGACGGTGGCCATGATCAAACCGAAATGCACCGGATCGATTCCGAGAGATGTAATCATGGGCAGAAACACCGGAGTGAGGATCAAGATGGTCGCTGCTCCCTCCATGAACATACCGATGATTGTCAGCATCAACACCAAGAGCAAAAGAATAATCTGTGGATTCGTGGTAAGTCCGGTCATAAACGAAGTGACAACCTGCGGAACACGATCGATTGGAACACCATACCCGAAAATCGCACTGAATGCGATGATAAACATGACTGCTCCCACATCCTTGACCGTGTTTTCCAAAGCTAGGCGGAACTGATTCCAGTTAAGCTCCTTGTAGACAAAGCGTCCAACGAGAAAGGCATAGACACAAGCGGCTGCTCCCACTTCGCTTGGCGTGAAAAGCCCCATACGGATGCCGATAAGCAACATGAAGGGGAAAAACAACGCCCAAATGCACTCTTTCAGGCACTCCAAGATTTCCTTGAATGTAGGACTATGGTCGCTTGCCGGTTTGTAGCCATAATGGACCGACAACATCCAGTTGGTGAACATCATAACAACCATCATGAACAGTCCGACCATCATACCGCCAGCAAAAAGCTTGCCGATGGAAACATTGCCGGTCGTACCGAAGATGATTAACGCATTTCCGGGAGGAATCGTCGCCGTAATCAAACCGGTGAAGGCGATATTGCAGGCGGAGAAACCCTTGGAGTATCCGGACTTGCGCATATCCTCACCGAAGAGCCTTGCTTCCATGGAAGCATCAGCTATCGCCGATCCGGACACCCCCCCCATCATTGTGCTGAGGACGACACTAGTCTGCCCAAAACCGCCCCGCATATGGCTGGTAAGCAAACCTGCGAACTTGGCAAGACGCTTGGTCGTTCCACCAGTGTTCATTAAGTTTCCAGCAAAGATGAACAAAGGGACAGAAAGCAAGGCAAAGTTCTGGGTCTGGGTGATTGGAAGTTGCACGAGAATGGCAAGAGGCAAGTTCTGGTGCTGGATGAAAAACATTGCTCCTGCAATACCAATACCATAGGCAATTGGCATACCACAGGCAAGCAAAATGATAAATGCAATGAACACAAGCGCCATGTCATTCCTCCTTAAAAATGCGCGTTGGCTTTAGTATCGTTGCTCTTCATAATTGATATGTACCGCATCACAGCGGTGACCATCATGAAGCATGCACTAACTGGCATGGATGCCGTAGCCCATGAATAGCTCAGCCAATAGGCACCATTGAACGTACGAAAACGAGTCGTGTAGGTCAGTTTGAAACCAAAGACGATGATGACTACGAGAAAAGCCACAATCATCAAGTACATAATGGAAATGATGACTTTCTGAAAATGCAAATGAAGTTTCGCCATCAAAAGATCAAGATTGGCAAGCCGTCCTTCCCGGAAGGCAATATCTCCACCAAGAAATGTAGCCCAAGAAAACAACAACATGCCAATATCGGTCGTCCAAGAAACCGGATGCCCAATTGTTCTGGCCACTGCGCCGATGAAGATGCAGACCGTCAGGACCACTATCCCAATCATTGCGATATACTTCTCAATGCGGCAAAACCGGTCAAAGTATTTTTTCATGTAAAACCTCAAAACAGGAGTCAAGAAAAACAAAAACCACGGGCGAAAGCATTTTCTGCCCGTGGAGTCTCAATCAAGTTATTTTCCCAGAGCCTTCAGTAGAGCGTCCTTAGCCTCGGAAACCCCAAGCACGTCATACGCCTTCGCACCAGCAGCCTTGAAAGCCTCAAGATCAATGTCGGACGTCGGGATAATCTTAACTCCCTTTTCCATCAAAGTCTTCTTGGTCTCCTCAGATACCTTCTGAATCTCATCGGAAATCTCATAGCCAGCCTTATCAGCCTCTTCCACAAGGATATCCTGATATTCTTTTGGCAGACTATTGAACCATTGAGCAGAGCAGACGGAGAAATTGACAAGATAGATATGATGAGTCTCGCTGACAACCTTCAGCACTTCATTCAACTGCGCATTGGCATAAGCCGTATAAACATCTTCGAGACCGTCAATAGCCTTGGTCTGCGCTGCAGAATAAATCTCGGAACGAGCAAGAGAAACCGGAGTAGCTCCAATGGCACGGACACTTTCCTGCCAAATCGGCGCACCAGCAGTACGAATCTTCATTCCAGCCAAATCGGATGGTTTACGAACTTCCTTATTGCTGATTACATTGCGGTACCCCTGCACATACGCGAAGGAAAGAACCTTCAAACCATATTTGTCAGCAAGTTCCTGTTCCCATCCTTGTACAAGAGGCAGAGTCTGGGCTTTTTTCACGTCATCAATACTTTCCAGACAATATGGTCCATTGAAAACGGAAATACTCTTGACATAGTTACCAAGACGGGCGCTATCGGTATTCCAACCGATGTTGGCGCCAGTCCTCATCTGCTCGATAACATCTTCCTCACTTCCAAGTTGCGCGTTAGCATACACATCGATGATGACATGCCCATTGGTTCTTTCTTTCACAGCTTCGGCCCATTTCAGGAAAGCTTTTTGGTACGGATCGTTTTCCGTAAGGGTATGCCCGAACATCAGTGTATAGGTCTTGCTGGAATCTCCTCCTGCAGAACCACCAGCTACGACTTCTTTTGAACCATTTGCAAACAATCCGCTTACCACGGAAAGCACGCAGAGCATAGCAAAGATTTTCTTCATAAGAATGTTTCCTCCCATAACGTTTTTGCTACGGTTTCATTCTTCATTTAAAGAAATCTTTCGTCAATCTTGCATTTTTACGAAAAAAGTTTGTATTTTTACGAACTCAATCTTTTGAGAACGTCTTCAGCTATCGCATTGGCATCCTGCTCTTCCTGTCAAAAATCTCCGTTCCGCCTGGAGAGGGGGAAGACGATCCATCTCTTGGGCATCGCCTTCAGCTCCACGGGGCACACTGTCCAGGACTGGAAGGAAGAGGTCCTTGCCTGAAGGGCCCTTCCCTTTTGAGCGTTTTTCCCCTTACTTGCTGTGGCGGGCCTTTAAACAGGCTGCCACATCCTCGATGGTATGGCCTTTCACCGAAAGCAACACCATCAAATGGTAAACTAAATCAGAGCACTCGCCTAGGAAGTCATCGTCATCATCATCTTTGCTGGCGATGATGGTCTCTACCGCCTCCTCTCCCACTTTCTTGGCGATCTGGTTCAGGCCACGCTTGAACAGGTGGTCGGTGTAGGAACCGGGAACCGGGTTCTGCTTGCGGTCCTCAATCACCTTTCCCAGCGTCTCCAAGAAGAGGATGGGGGCATCCCCTGCGCTTTTGTTGTCCTCCCCGAAACAGGTGTCCTGTCCGGTATGGCAAACCGGTCCGGTAGGAACCGCCTTGATCAGAAGCGTGTCCTTGTCACAATCAGGGATGACTTCCCTGACCTTCAGGAAGTGCCCGCTAGTCTCCCCTTTGGTCCAGAGTTTCTGGCGGGTACGGGACCAGAAGGTCACCAGGCCTTTCTCCTGGGTGATTCTCAAGGACTCCTCGTTCATATACCCCAGCATCAGCACCTTTCCCGTCTGTGCATCCTGGATAATGGCAGGTACCAGCCCATTGCCCTTGGCAAAATCAAGTTCCATAGCTTACATCCTCATCGGAATCCCGCTTGCGGCGAGATACGTCTTCAAATCGTGTATATCCACCTCGTGGAAATGGAAGATCGAGGCGGCAAGCGCAGCGTCGGCCTTTCCTTTGGTGAATACATCCCTGAAATGCTCCATATTGCCCGCCCCTCCGCTGGCTATGACGGGTATGGAGACCGCTTCGCTTACCGCGCGGGTCAGGTCGACGGCAAAGCCATCCTTCGTTCCATCATGGTCCATGCTGGTCAGGAGTATCTCGCCGGCTCCCCGGTCCTCAACCTCCCTCACCCATTCCATGACCGGTTTCCCGGTCGGTGTCCGGCCACCATCCACATAGACCTCCCAACCGCCTGTCAAAGAGGGATTGCTCCTCGCATCGACCGCACAGACGACACACTGGGAACCAAAACGGCGGGACAGGCGGTCGAGCAAGCCGGGATCCCTGACTGCTTTGCTGTTGACCGAAATCTTGTCCGTCCCCGCGTCCAGAAGGCGTGCCACATCATCATCGCTGGAAATGCCCCCACCCACCGTAAAGGGGATGTTGATCCGCTCGGCAATCCTGCGCACCAGCTCCGCGAAGGTCTTCCGGCCCTCGATCGTCGCGGTGATATCCAGGAAGACCAGCTCGTCCGCACCGGCTGCCGAGTAGGCGGCGCCAAGTTCGACCGGATCCCCGGCATCACGAAGCCTGACAAAGTTGACGCCCTTCACCGTACGTCCGTTCTTGACGTCCAAGCAGGGAATAATCCGTTTAGCCAGCATCCTCGACCTCCTTCAGTTCCTCTGGGGTGAACCGACCCTCCAGAAGGGCTTTGCCAACCACGACTCCGTAGAGCCCTGCTTTCTGCAGGGCGCGAATGTCACCTAGGCTGGAGACACCCCCGCTCGCGATGAAGCGGGCCGTGGGAAAACGCTTCATCAAATGCTCGTATAAGGTAATCGATGGACCGCCGAGCATTCCGTCACGGGCGATATCCGTGGAAAGGAACAGGTCCAACCCGTGCCCCAGATAGAAGGAACAGAGCTCCTCGACGTTCGTATCCGTCACAACCTTCCATCCATTGGTGGCGATCCTGCCATCCTTGCTGTCACAGCCGATGATCAGGTGTCCGGCTCCATACTTCTTTGCCCAGGATAAGACAGTGTTTCGGTCCTGCACGGCAATGGAGCCACAGGTGACCATCTGCGCGCCGGCATCCAGCGCCTCACGCAGGTTGGCCTCGTCCTTGATTCCTCCGCCGAAATCGACGACCAGATGGGTCTGGCTACAGATGGACTCGAGCACCTTCAGGTTCTCGATCCGTCCCCCCTTGGCACCATCCAGATCAACTAGGTGAAGTCGCTTGAAACCGGCCGCCTCGTAGCGCTTGGCAATTTCAAGCGGGAGCCCATACTGCTTGCTTTTCCCATAGTCCCCCTGGACAAGCCGGACACAGGTTCCGCCAACCAGGTCGATGGCAGGAATACATTGCATGCTCATACCCGCTCCAGGAAGTTCTTCAACATCAGCTCGCCCAAATCCCCGCTCTTCTCCATGTGGAACTGGCTCGCATAGAAATTATCCTTGCGTAGCACGCTGGTGAACGTGATTCCATCGTACTGGGTAAGACCGATTGAGAAAGGACAGACCGGCACGTAGTAGCTGTGGACAAAGTAGCACCATGCCTGGTCCCCCAGCCCCTCGAAAAGCTTCTCTCCCCGGCGGAAGCTGACCGTATTCCATCCCATATGTGGGATTTTCACCCCATTTTGCTCAGGAAAACGCACAACCGGAACATCGATGATACCAAGGCAGTCCGTATTGTGCTCCTCGCTGTGGGTGCAGAGGAGTTGTTCGCCAAGGCAGATGCCTAAAAAGGGTTTCTTCAGGTTCCGGATCACCTCGACCAACCCCTTCTCCCGCAGGTCGGTCATAGCCGTGCGGGCCTCACCCTCACCAGGGAAAACCACCTTGTCGGCAGCCTGGAGCTCCTTGGGGTCGTCAGTCACCATCGGGTCGACTCCCAGCCGCTGGAGGGCGCAGATCACCGATCGGGTATTGCCTGCGCTGTATTTGACAATCGCGACCTTCATCACAGACTCCCTTTGGTCGACGGAAGCTCGTCGGACCAGTAATAACGGCGTACCGCCTGCCGCACGGCATGGGCAAAACCCTTGAAAAGCGCCTCTGCCTGATGGTGGGTGTTGCCCTCGCTCACCTGCATGTGCAGGTTGCACTGGGCCGCATCACTGAACGACTTGAAAAAGTGCTCCACCATCTCGGTAGGGAAGGTGCCGATATACTGGCGGCTGAAAGGACACTGCCAGATGAAGTCGGGGCGGCCGGAGAAATCGATGGCGACCTTCGCCTGCACGTCATCCATCGGAAGCAGTTCGCATCCATAGCGGCTGATGCCACGCTTGTCCCCCAGCGCTTTCAGGACTGCGGTCCCGAGGACAATCGCCACATCCTCGACGGTGTGGTGCTCGTCCACCTCAAGGTCTCCGTGGGCGTGCAGGTCTACGTCGAAGTTGGTATGTCGGACAATCTGGTCCAACATATGGTCGAAGAAACCGATACCGGTCCCCAACCTGCCCTTTCCCGTCCCGTCCAGATTGACCGTCAGATGGATCTGGGTCTCCTTGGTCTGACGCTCGACACTGACGATACGGCAAGTGTGCTTGCCATCCCCGAGCAGAAAGCAGACGATATCATTCCAGTTGGTGCTGGAAAAAAGCACCCCTTCACGCAATCCGTAGAAAACCACCTTGCATCCAAGGTCTTGTGCCAGTAGCAACATCGCTTCGTCCGCGGTGACCAGCACCGACATGTCTAGATCATACCGCTCGTCCCTCGCCCAGTCAAAAAGCCCATCGGAGGGAAGAGAGGCGGGACATTTGTCCTCTTTCAAGGTGAAGTCCCATACCTCGCGCTCGAAATCGATTCCTTGGCCGCGGAGAGTGTCGATCAGATTGCTCCGGCCTTTCTCAAAGGACTCCAGCACATGTCCTGGGGTGCCCACGCCACGCTCGGGACAGACTAGGACAAAGGCGAAGGGCCCTTCGGCACGCAGACGCGCCAAAGCTGGAATCACCCGCTCGCTGTAGATGAAGCGGCTTTTCTCGTTCACCCCGGCATCCTGGAATACCACGGTACGCGGGTCAATCAGCAACAGTGGCGTGTGGTTCATTCCTCCCACTCCTTCAAGGCATCGATGACGGCCTGGTTCTCTTTGGCATTGCCGACGGTAATCCGCAAGCAGTTTTCGCAGTGCAGTTCCTTGCTGCGGTTGCGGACGATGATGCCCTTGTCCATCAGGTATGCATAGATTTTGTTGGCATCGCGCACCTTCACCAAGAGGAAGTTCGCGTCGGAAGGATAGACCTTCTCGACACAAGGAAGCTTGGCCAAGGCGGATGCGAACAGCGGCCGCTGCTTCAGGATATCCACTTTGCCTGCCATGACCTTCTCCCAGTTTTCCATATCCTCGAGCGCGGCATCCTGGGCGGGGGACGAGACGTTGTACGGATACTTCATGGAGGCCATGACCGCACAGATTTCCTCGCTGGCCACCAGAATGCCGATACGGGCTCCGGCCAAGGCCCAGCATTTGCTCAGCGTGCGCAGCACGACCAGGTTGGGATATCTGGGTTGCAAGCTGACCGCTGATTCGACCGAGGAGAAATCATGGTACGCTTCATCGACGATTGTGATACCATCGAAGTTTCTGGCGATTTCCTCGACTTGGTCCAAGGGGAAAGCATTGGCCGACGGGTTGTTCGGGGAGCAGATGAACAGTAGCTTCAGCCGCCCTCCGCCTTCCCTGCGGTTTTCCTTCTCGCTTCTCAGGAACGACAGGATTGCATCCATGTCGAGCTGGAAGTCCGTCTTGAGCGGAACCATATCCACCTTTACATCGTTGATGTCGCAGAAGACCCGGTAGGCACCATAGGTCGGCGGCAACAACAGGACATGGTCTTTTCCCGGCACACAGAACATACGGATCAGGTTGTCAATCACCTCGTCGCTGCCGTTGCCGATGACGGTATGGGCTGCCTTCAGTCCCATACGCTTTTCAATCTCTGCCCTGAGCCGGGTGCAAAGCGGGTCTGGATAGCGGTTGCGGCCAGGCTTTTTCACGAAATCCTGCCAATTCTCGTTCGCATCCAAAAAGACCGATGCGACTCCTTTGAAATCATTGCGTGCGCAACTGTAGGGCACCAGCTCGGCAATATTCTTTCTGAGTAGTTCTCTCATCTTAGTTTCCCATGCGGATTGTCACCGCCGCCTTGTGGGCGTCAAGGCTTTCGCCATCCGCCATCGTCTCGATTGTCTTTGACAGGCCCTTCAGACCTTCTTTGGACAACTCCTGCACAGTCAGCTTCTTGATGAAGGAGTCGACGCTCACGCCACTGTAGCTATGGGCCCAGCCTGATGTTGGCAACGTATGGTTGGTGCCGCTCGCGTAATCTCCCGCGCTCTCGCAGGACCAAGGTCCGAGGAAGATTGAACCTGCGCTCTCAATCAAGGGAAGGACCTTCCCATACTCCTGGCAGTTGATGATCAGATGCTCGGGGGCATAGGCGTTGGCAATACGGGCCGCACCTTCCTTGTCGTGCATGACAATCGCATGGGAATGGGAAAGGCTGGAAAGCAGGAACTTGCCCCGCTTCAGGGTCGCGAGCTCCTTCGCGATGGCGGCCTCCACCTGGTCCAGGTATTCCGTCGCCTCGTTCCCTTGGGAGACCAGCACCAACATGGCTTGGCTGTCAGGTCCATGTTCGGCCTGGCTCAGAAGGTCGCTGGCGACAAAGGCAGGGTCGCTCTTCGTGTCGGCGATGACCATGACCTCACTCGGACCGGCAGGCATGTCGATGGCGCAGCTTTCGCTGGCCTGGAGCTTTGCCTCCATGACAAAACGGTTGCCCGGCCCGAAGATCTTGTCGACCTTTGGCACGCTCTCGGTGCCATAGGCCATGGCAGCTATCGCCTGGGCTCCGCCGACCTTGAAGATGTCGGTCACTCCGCCCACTTTGGCTGCATAGAGGATGGCGGGATTGACCTTGCCGTCCGGACCGGGAGGAGTGCAGAGCACAATCTTCGGACAACCGGCGACGTGGGCAGGGATGGCCAGCATCAAGACGGTGCTGAACAGCGGTGCGGTGCCGCCGGGAATGTAGAGACCTACCGTGTGGATCGGGACAATCCGACGGGAAAGTCTCACTCCGGGTTCTACTTCAAGGATTTCCCCCTTGGGAACCTGGATCTCATGGAAGGCACGAATGTTGCGGCTTGCCTGCAGCAAGGCCTTCTTCAAATCGTTATCGACAAGCTTCTCCGCCTCATCCAGCTCCTCTGAAGATACTTTCAGGGTGGAAAGGTTCGCATGGTCGAACTGCGCCTCCAAGGCAAACAGGGCACAGTCCCCCTCTTCCTTGACTCGGCCCAGAATCGACCGGACACTCTCCGCGACCGCACTGCGGTCTAATTCCGCACGCTTCAGAAGCGCCTGAAGCCGTCCAGCATCCGGCTCCTCGTCACGACTCAGATACATATATGCCTCACTCTGTCATCTTCTCGATGGCCGTCACCAGGATGCCTTCGGCACCGAGGTGCTTCAATTGCTCGACCACATCCCAGAAATGGTCCTCTTGGACGACTGTCTGGACTGATACCCAGCCCTCTTCAAGCAGATGGGTCACGGTCGGGCTCTTCATGCCGGGCACAATCTGGCGTACTTTTTCCAATTCCTTCTCCGGAAGGTTGAACATGATGTACTTGTAGCCCTGGGCTTTCTGCACGGCGTTGATGCGCAGCATCAGCCGCTGGAGGATGGCCTGCTTTTCCTCGCTTCCCATTTCCTGGCGCGCAATCAGGACCGCACTGGTCCTGTAGACGCACTCGGCCTCGCGCAGGCCATTGGCCTTCAGGGTGGTACCTGTGGAAACGAGGTCGCAGATGCAGTCGGCGATGCCGATGGCAGGGGTAACCTCGACAGAGCCGGAAACGTTGACAAACTTGGCATGGACGCCATGCTCGGCAAGCACCCTGCCAAGAATACCCGGATAGCTTGTGGCGATCCGCTTCCCCTCCAAGGAGGAAAGTCCCTGATACGCAAAATCGACGGGAACGGCGACCGACAACCTGCATTTGGCGAAGCCAAGGTCCTTGACCACTTTCAACGGAAGGTTCTGCTCATCGTATTCGTTACGACCGACAATGCCGATATCGGCGATACCATTCTGGACATAGCCAGGAATATCGTCATCACGGACAAACAGGAACTCGAGAGGAAAGTTATAGGCCCTCTCTTTCAGGACCCTGCTCTCGGTATCGAACTGGATGCCACAATCCTTGATCAGCCTAAGGCTATCCTCGGACAACCGCCCTTTGCTCTGGATCGCGATACGTAGCGTCTCCATGGAATCCTCCTGATACGAAAAAACCTCCGCGAAAGGCGGAGGTCCTTGTGTATGACTCCAGAAACCCACCCTTCAGGCCGGCAAAACGCACATATGATGGTGGAGATTCATTGGTTTCATGTCCAGAGCATACAGGTTCACACGCCTCCCTGTCAATACAAGCTCTGCATGGATATGCAACCGATATGCGGAAAATCAAAAACGCAAACGTTGTCCCGAGAGAGCCCCAAACCGGCTTTTCCCTCACCCCTTGATTCCGCTCGAGGTGACTCCCTCCACAAAGTACTTCTGGAACGGCAGGAACATCAGGATCGGGACGAGGGCGGAAATCGAGGAAGCCGCATAGATATAGCTCCAATAGGTCTCGTTCTCATCCTTGAAGTATCCCAATGCCACCTGGATGGTCCTCACCTCTTCGTTCCGCCCGCAGAGCAGGGGCCAGAGGTAGTCGTTCCAGGAGTTGACGAAGACCATCAGTCCGGCGGTGATGAAGACCGGGACGGAAAGGGGCATGATGATCTTGGTGAAAATCTGTCCCCAATTGGCTCCATCAACGGTTCCCGCCTCGATGAAGCTCTTGGGAATTCCCCGGAAGAACTGGGTGAACAGGAACATCGCCAGCCCGCTGGAGACCCCAGGCAGAATCAAGCCGGTGAACGTGTTCACCAGTCCCATCTTGTTGACCAACGTATACAGCGGCAGGGCGACGGAATCGGCCGGGACCATGAACGAGACAATGAAAATGGCAAAGAGCAGTTTCTTTCCCTTGAAGTTGAAGAAGGCAAAGGCATACCCGGCAACCGAAGCGACCAACAGGTTGACCGGCAGACACACGAGCACGACCAGGAAGCTGTTGCGTAGCGGTACCCCGAAACCATACTCGGCGAAGATGTCATGGTAGCTTGCCAGCGTCCACACCTTCGGGAAAATCGTATGGAAGCCGAAGGGCAGGTTGTAGGCGAAAATCTCCTTGTCCGTCCGGAACGAAGCCATCAGGATGTAGAGCATGGGGAACAGGGCGATCACGGCAATGAGCACAAGAACCGTGTAAAGAACCACAAGCGCGGCGGTACGATATTTCTTCTGCATGGCAAACCTCACTCCCCGTCGTGGGTGTTGATCATCCGGAACTGGATGATGACGGTGAACAGGATCAGGACGAGCAACATGGCGGTGATTGCTCCGGCGCGCGACTGGTTCCCGTTGCGGTAGGCTGACTTGTAGACCTCGTACATCAAAACGTTCGTCCGGTTCGCAGGTCCTCCCTCGGTAATCAATTTGGTCGGCGCGAACATCAGCATGTTCGCGGTCGTATTGGCCACCACGACGAAGAGCATCGTCCTGCTCATCATCGGAATCGTGATGTGGAACAGGCGTTGGAAATAACCTGCCCCATCCAACCGAGCCGACTCATACAACGAGCCGTCGATACCTTTCAGCCCGGCAAGCAAGTACATCATCCAGTAGCCGCAACCCTTCCAGCTCGCCATGAGGATGATGCAGCCAAGGGCCTGGTCCGGATTGGTGAAGAATCCCTGGGCGGGAATGCCAAAAACCGAAAGGATGCTGTTGAAGACACCGTTGTTGACGTTCATCATCAGCGACCACGTGACGGAAGCGACGGCGATAGCCATGGTCACCGGAATATAATAGATGCTCCGGAAGACCCCGATGCCCTTCACCTTGTTGTTCACAAGCAGGGCGAGAACCAAGGAAATGACAACCTGTAACGGAATGATGATGATATTCATCTGTACCGTCACCCAGAGCGAGTTCCAGAAGGTCTGGTCCCCGAAAAGAATCTGGTAGGTCCTCAGCGACAGCCTGCCATTGCGGAAAAAGGAACCGATGGTCACGGACACCATCGGATATATCTTGAAGAGAAGGACAAAAAACAGTGCGGGCATCAGCATCAGATACGGGTACATCCATGTCGGCCTTCTCCCCATTCTTCCTTCCTTCATTTCTTGTCTCACCATCGCTTCCCTCCTCTGGATACAGTATCTGCCGTCCAATACACCGGACGGCAGACACAATCGGAACGTATTACTGATACTCGGCGAACGCGGTCTTCAGCTGCGCCTCGCAGGAGATAGCGGCCTGCTTTGGGTCAGCCCCGTTGCGGACATCCTCCCACATGGCGTTGACTGCCGTCGTGTACTCGTTGAAGGCAGGCGTTACGGCCCGGACCAAAGCCGTATGGGCACCCTCGTATTGGGCGATCCGCAGATACGGCTTCTCGGCCAAAAGCTTCTCGGTAAACTGACGGGACAGCGCGGGCACCATGCCGCTGACATTGATATAGGTGTCGCTTCCCTCATTCAGGCAGAGGTACTTGATGAACTCAACGGCAGCGTCTTTCTTGTTCGAATAGGGATTCAATCCGACGGTCCAGCTGCCGCAAGAGGTCTTCACCTCTTTCTCATGACCGCTGAAGCACGGCGCATACGTGTATGCGTAGTCCTTGAAACCATTGCGGTCGAAGGTACCAGGAAGCGCGGTCGTGCCCAGATAGAACAGGATCTTGCCAGACATGAAGTACGAGCTCGTGTCGTTGGCCTTGATACCTTTGGTAAAGACCCCGTCGTTCACCTGCTGCTGATACCAGCCGAGGGCCTGTTGCCACTGGCTTCCCGTGAACAAGCCTTCGACGGACAGTCCTCCTTCGTTGATGTTCGGAGCTCCGAAATCGTTGGCAAGGACGTTCATCTGGTACGTACGTCCGACTTGCTGGAACTCGATGCCGAAAATGCCCTTCGACCCGTCGGGATCAAGCTTCTGTTTGGCCTCCTTGGCCATCTGCACCAGTTCTTCCCAGGTGATGCGGTGCTCGCCGTCGACCTTGCCGAAGTCGTAGGAGATGCCAGCCTCCTTGAGCAGGGCGGTGTTGTAGTACATGACAAGCGAGGAATCCCCCATCGGCGCTCCGTACATCTCTCCGTTGTACATAGCCTCGGTCTGCATCGGTGGCGTGAACTGGGAGAATTCCTCCTTGCTGAAATATTTGGTCAGTGGGGTGAGATACCCGCGTTTCGCGTAGGCCGCAACGTTCGGACCATCGGCCGCGAACACATCGTATTCGTTGGACTTGGAACTCATCAGGATTTCCAACGTCTCGAACACATTGTCGAACGCCAGGTACTCCGCATCGCATTGGATCTTCCCGGCATACGCCTTGTTGAAGGCCTCGACCGTAGCGCTCACCCCGGGTTTCTGGGACGAGCTCATCATCAGCTTGATGGTCACCGGTCCACCCTGCTGCGACGCAGGAGGAGACACTTCAGCTTTTCCCTGGGCGAACATCGCAGCTCCTGCCATGAGCATCGCGCAACCGACAAGTAATGTTTTTTTCATATTGCCCTCCTAGAGCCGTAATCAGGAACGACAGAGTGTTTCCGCGAGGTCGCGGATAATCGCGTCCTTTCTCACATAGTAGACATAGGCGATGGGGTGCCGTGACCCGTCAAACCCGTAGCGCTTGTCGTATTCGGGAATCGGACTGGGAATCAGGCGCCAGTCGAAAAAGTCCCCTTGCTTCAACCAGCAGATGGTTGTCACGTCCCAGAGGGGCTTGCTCCACCCGCTCCCGGCATGTTTCAACTCCATGAACTCGTAGGTATTGTCGATCAGATACTCGCAGAGCGCATTCTTTCCCCGGAACCAATATTCGAGTTCCGGCTTGCTGAAACGGAATTCGGAAACCACTCCCAAGCAAGGAAACTGGACAAGCGGGACCCCACTTTCAAAGACCACCCGGGCAGCGGCGATATCCTGTTCCATGTTGAAGTCCGAGCAAAGACCGATATGGAGACCATGCCCGCCAAGCCAAACGACCACGATCCTCGTGACGATCGAAGGGTCGGTCAACAGGACAGAGGCGATATTGGTGATGGCGCCGATTGCCACGACATACAGAGGATTCTCGGGAGAATGCCCCTGGGAAAGAGCAATGATCCGGTCCACCGCTTCCGACGGGACAGGCTCTTTTTCCGAAGGCAGATAACGGGTCGCGCCACGATACACGATAGAAGCAAGATCTGAACGCCCCATGCAGGAAAGCACCCGCAGGATTTCCTGATAGCTTCTCTCCATGCCGTCGGCAGGATCCTTCGACCGGCACAGCCCCTTGGCAGGATCCCGGTAGAAGGGGGCGGCAGTCATGGCCCTCACCGTGATGAGAGGAGCAGATTTCACCAAATAGGCAAGCGCATATTGGTCGTCAATCTCGTTGTAGGTATCCGTGTCGATGACAGCATCCACCGGCCCAACCGGACGGCGAAGCATACCGATGATCCGAGAGAAATCAGGCTCTGGGAAACGTAAACTCGATGCGACCATACGTACCCTCGTTCTCGCAAAACAGAGAGTGGAGAGAGGAAAAACTCCCACCTCTTTTCTCACACTCTATCTGCTCAAATTTTGCATTGTCAACACAACTTTGTATTATTTCTATGAAATAAAGGTTAAAGATTTAAAACAACAATACTGCCACCGAAGTACGCGTCCAACCAATTTCTTGCGAAACAATGCAAAGAGAACTGAAGATTCCCGACCGGAAGGGGGCTGGGATTGCACCCCGCGGTCACGTGGGTCATCGGAACAATTGATACGGATCCATGAGCAGGAATTCCTCCAAAGGAATCCCCTCGCTTCCACCCACCACGTACACCGGCATACCCGGATACACCTTTCGAAACGCTTGCATGCTTTTCTCCGCAATCTGCGATCCGCTTTTGACTTCTATGCCGCACACTTGGTCATTGTGGCGGAAGATGAAGTCAATCTCGTTGTTTCCATCTCTCCAATACTCCACTTCATGATGTCCCGGAATACCGGATGCCAGCAGATGACATCCGACAGCCGATTCGTCATAGCGCTCCCACACATCAGGGTTATTTCTTGCATCAGCAAACGACAAAGAATCCAAAGCAGAAAACAGCGCATTATCGAAGACCTGCAATTTCGGGCTCGAAGAGCGGGAGCGGACCATACTGCCCGAGTATTTCTGCAACCCGGCAAGCAGGCAACTCTCATCAAGCAGTTGCATATACCCGGCAAGGGTGGTGGTATTTCCCGCATCCTGCAATTGGCCGAGCATTTTGGTATAGGAAAGAATTTGTGCGGAATAGTGTGCGCCAAGAAGGAATAGCTGGCGAAGCAATGCGGGTTTTCTCACTTCTTCCAGACCAAGGATGTCGGAGGCGATGCTGGCATCAATAATGGAGGAAACAAGATACCTTTTCCAGCGTTCCTCATCGTGGCGGAGCGCCATAGACCCCGGATATCCTCCGAAATAGACAAATTCATCCAAAGAGAGACCGAAAACCTCCCGCATTTCTTCATAAGACCAATGAGGAACATGGATCAGTTCGAACCGGCCCAGCAAAGACTCCGAAAGCCCCTTTTCCAAGAGCAGGCGGGATGAACCGCTGATGATGACGCGGATATCCCGTTTCTGGAAACTATCCTCATCCCAATACTTCTTCACCACTTCGCTCCAGCCTGCGATCTTTTGCAATTCATCGAAAGCAAGAATCATGGGATTTCCCGCCCGGGCCAGCAACCGCGCACGATCCTATTGTCTGGCAATCCAATCGTGGTTGCCTTGTTGGGTATCTGCAGCGGTATAGATGTGAGGGATATCCAGAGAGTCCAGCACCTGATGGACAATCGTTGTCTTGCCGACCTGCCTTGGTCCGGCTACGACTTGCATGAATCTCCTTTCTTCCCGCATGCGGGATCGCAGTACTTGCACATAGGGTCTCTCCATGGATACTCCTTTTACTCAATATATTGAGTATTTTTACTCAATACATTGCACATTGTACCATACAGATTCTGAGGCAACGAGTTTCCAGGCAAGCCGGGACCTTGCGACATCCCGACCATCCCCCAACGTGAGTGGCAAAAGAAAAGTTGGTCACAACCATGCCCATGCAATCCAAAACCGCATGATCCTATACCTACAGAGTATCTCGCGAAGCTGTGTTCCCTGCGGCCAACGGAAGCAGGGCACAGAGCAACGCCATCACCAATGGGAAGAGGCTGGCAAGAAGCAGTCCATGACGGATGTCGCCACCCCAACTGAAGAGGCTGATGAACTCGGGTCCGATCGCGCAGCCCAAGTCGCCACTGAATGCCATGAGCGAATACATGGTCGTTCCACCGAGTGGCAGCAATTCGCCTGCAAGGCTGAACGTCCCCGGCCAGAAGAGGGCCGTGGCCGCTCCGCAGGCGGCACAACCAAGAAGCGAAACCATCGGATAGGGAGAGAAAACCGTCAGCAGGTATCCGATAAAACAACAAAGGGAGCCAAGGATAATCGCCTTGCGTACCGGGATGTCTCCCCTCCTGCCCAACGTCATGCGTACCAACCCCATAAGCAGGAAGAACAGGCAGGGCCCGAGGATATCCCCCATCGTCTTGCTGACGCCAAGTCCCGTCTCCGCGAAGTACGAAGCCCACTGGCTGATGCCGAACTCCGCGCAACTGGCGATCCCCATCATGGCGAACAGGATCAGGAAGACCGGTTTTCCCGCAAGCTCCCTTCCCGTCATGCCCTGTTCCCCTTCCTTGATGAGCGGAGCAATCGGACAATGGAGGAAGAGGACAATGCAGAGAAGCGGCAGGAAAATCCAGCACAGGCTGATCCAATACCAGCGTGCGGTCCCAAGGTAGTGGTAGAGCGCAGTCGTACCGAGGACGGTCAGCACCGTACCCCAGGAATAGAACCCGAACAGCATGGTAAGGGCTCCGCTTTTTGCCTTCTCGTCCGGGATTGCCTCGACAATCGGGCTGACCAATACCTCGACGATGCCACCACCCAAGGCATTGGGAACCATGGCGAGCACAATCCCCCAAAAGCCAATGACCTGCGGCAGGATTGCCATCAATACCAATCCCGCAAGGGCGCAAAGATGGCCGAACACCATGGTGGCCCGGTAGCCGAAATGGTCGGCAATCGGAGCGGAAAGGAGGTCGATGACGACTTGGCTGCCGAAATTCAAGACCACCAGCAAACCCAACTGGGCGACCGTCAGGCCGTACAGGTGCTGGAAGGTGACGAAGAGCAGTGGCGGAAGGGTGTTGACCACGGACTGCACCACATAGCTCAGATAACATGCCCAGGTCGTCGTGCGGTAGGATTCAGCCATTATCTGCCTTCTTTGCAGCCAGTCGGTGCAACACCAGCAGACAGAAAGCCAGAAGGGCCGGAAAGATGATGGCATGGGATAGTCCTTCGCTGACGCTGGGAGCCCAGGCGACCACCTGCGGACCCATGCCGCACCCAACGTCACCGGCAAAGGCGAGCAGGCTGAACAGCAAGGTTCCTCCTCCCGGAAGGTGGCGTGCCGACAGGCTGAAGGTTCCCGGCCAGAAGCAACCGACCGCGAACCCCACCATCGCACAGCCGAGAAGAGAGAGTACCGGAGTGTTGCCATGGACGATGAAAAAGTAGCCTGCCATGCACAGAACCGTGCTACTAACCATCAATTTCTCCACAGACAAGTTCGTTTCCCGGCTGTACCAGAGCCGGCAAAGCCCCTGCATCAAGGCAAACAGGCAGGGACCTGCAAGGTCGCCCGTCAGCTTGGTGACTCCGAGTCCAAGCTCAGCGTAGTAGCTGACCCACTGGCTGACCGCCTGCTCGCTGGATGAGCCCAGCGGCATCATCACGAGCAATATCCAGAAGACCGGTTGCCTGACCAAACCGACAAGGCCGATACCCTGCCCCTTTCCATCGCCCGGAACCGGTGCGATAGGCACCAAGAGGAAAAGCAAGAATGCCACGAACGGGACAGGAATCCAAAGCAATGGAATCAAAAACCAACGCGCCTCGCCCAGCAGGCGGAAGAGCAACGTGCTGAAGGCGATGACCACCACCATGCCCCAGCAGTAGAACGAGTGGAGCAGGCTCATCATATGGTCCTTGTCGCTGCTGTCGGGCATGTACTGGATGATCGGGCTGATCAGTACCTCGACCACTCCGCTGCCCAAACCCTGCAGGATCAGGGAAACCACCAAGCCATGGAATCCCCGGAAGAAGGCCATGACCACCAAACCCACCACCACCGAGGCATGCCCCAGCAACATCGTCCCCCGATAGCCGAGAAGACGGGAAAGCGGGGTGGAGAGCAGGTCGATGACAATCTGGACGGAAAAAATCAGCAGAATCAGGAAACCCATCTGCCGCTCGTTGATCCCATACAGACGGGCAAAGGAGGCAAACAGGAGCGGCGGCAGATTGATGACCAAGGCCTGCACCACATAGCTGAGGTAACAAGCCTTCGCGGTAAGTCGATAGGAACGCATGCGTGGAGTGTATGCGTTTTACAGTTTTATCTCAATGCCCGCACTTCCCACAAAACACCCGAGGGATTATGCTTTGCGCATGCGTCGCGTCATTCAGTTCTTCCACAGGGAGACCGTGCTCTCCATCGCCCTCATCCTTGCCCTCCTGAGCATGTTCGCCGTCCATCCGGATACGGCATATGCCGGCTATATTGACTGGCATACGATCGCCATGCTCTTCTGCCTGATGATCACGGTGCAAGGTTTTGTCGACGCGGGGTTGTTCGGATGGATCAAAACCAAGTTGGAGCACCATACGCGACACAGCAGGAATCTTGCCCTTTTGCTCGTCGAGCTGGTCTTCTTCTGCTCGATGCTGGTGACCAATGATGTCAGTCTGATCGCCTTTGTACCTTTCACGCTGAGCGTCTGGCCAAAGGATGACGAGAAAGGGCTGAGGAATCTTGTCGTCCTGGAAACAATCGCAGCCAACCTAGGATCGATGCTGCTTCCGGTCGGCAATCCGCAGAACCTGTATCTGTACAGCACCTATGGCATCCCCTTCGCTCCCTTTTTCCTCAGGATGCTCCCCTTTTCCATCGCCAGCCTGGTCCTGTTGGTGCTCCTTGTCCTGCTGTTGCCATTCAAGGGAACCATCGGACCATCATCAGAGACCAACAAAAAGAAACTTGACCGGCGAAGACTGGTCCTGACAACCCTGCAGTTCCTGCTCTGTCTTGCCACGGTAGTCCGCATCGTCGACTGGCGGATCACCTTTTTCCTGCTGACGGCAAGCATGGCGCTCTTCTCTCGCCACCTCTTTCGCAAGGTGGACTACGCCCTGCTGCTCACCTTCATCGCCTTCTTCGTCTTCTCGGGCAACATGGCCCGCATTCCCCAGCTCGACAGCTACATCCAGGGCCATATCGAAGGCCATGCCTTCGGCTTCGCCCTGCTTGCCAGCCAGATCATCAGCAACGTGCCGGCGGCAATCCTGCTTTCGCGCTTCACCGACGCGGGGATGGGACTGGTCTACGGCACCGACATCGGGGGCTTGGGCACCCTGGTGGCAAGCCTCGCAAGCCTGATCAGCTTCAAGGCATACGGGAAAAGCGGATACAGCAAGAAGGCGTACCTTGCCACGTTCACCCTTTGGAACGTGGTGTTCCTTGTCGCATTGGTTGGCGTGTGGGCTCTTTGCTGAGGGAGAGAGGCCTCACTAACCTCCTGATTTCAAAGACGTTGCGCTTGCTTTATGATTCCTCTTGGTGGCAGGTATAATGGAATCCGAGGAGAAAAGCGATGAAACAGATAGATACAAGCACCTTCTCTTTCGAAAAGCTGATTGGAGAGAAGAAGCTGTACGTAGACAAGACAGCCTTGCTGTATCAGCTCATCACCGGCTCTTCGGAGTACTTCTGCTCCCGTCCAAGACGCTTTGGGAAAAGCCTTACCCTGAGTACGCTGGAAGCAATCTTCCAAGGACGGAGGGACCTGTTCAAGGGCCTCGCCATCGATTCGATGGACTACGACTGGAAGGTCTATCCTATCATCCACATCGACTTCGGGGATTGTGACAGTTCCAATGCCCAGATGTTGGAAGAGTGGCTTGATGGCGTGGTTCAGGATCATGCATCGAAGTATCATGCCAAGGTTCCTTCTGTGGGAACGGCTGCCAACCGCTTCTCCCGACTCATCAGCGTCTTGGGCAAGGACACCCAGGTGGTAGTGCTGGTGGATGAGTACGAGAAGGTGATTTCCGACCACATCTATTCTTCCGAGGTGGAAGGAATGCGAGAAGTGCTGGGGGATTTCTACCAAGTCATCAAGTCCAAGGAGCCCGTCATTCGTTTTGCCTTCGTCACCGGGGTGACGAAGTATGCGAAGATGAGCATCTTCAGCAGACTGAACAACTTGAGAAACATCACCATGCATCCACGCTATGCCACTCTGTTCGGCTACACCCAGGAGGAGCTCGAAAAGAACTTCGCGGATTACATCGACAAGGGTGTCGTAGCAACCGGCATGGGAAAGGATACATATCTTGCAACGCTCAAACGACAGTACGACGGCTATTGCTTCTGCGACGGATGCGAGACAGTTTACAATCCAGTCTCTACAGGCAACTTCTTTGATGATGGAGGAAGTCGGTTCATCAACTACTGGATCGACACGGGCGGGAACATGCAGCTGGTGATGGACGTGGCAAAGAAGGTAGGTTTCGACCTCGGTCATGATCTGGAGACCCCTGTTGATCGAAGCTTCCTTGGAACATTTGACATCCTCTCGCTACGAAGTATGAAGATGAGCACTATGGAGCTGATGGCCCTCCTCGAGCAATCGGGGTATCTGACCATCGCACCCCGGACACCGGTGGGAAGCCAGCTGATCTGGCTGGATTTCCCTAACGAAGAGGTACGAAGCGCTTTCACCACAAGGCTTCTCGCCCAGCAGGGACTAGGAACCGAAACAGAACTATCGTTGCTACGATAGGTAATCATGCAGAGTGCGGGAAATGGAGATGTCGCGACACTGGTCTCTTCAATCAGTTCGCTCTTCTCCCAAATCCCCTACGAGCTTCACATCAAGGATGAGAGATATTACCACTCGGTGTTCCTCAGCTTCATGATGGCGCTCGGAGCGCATGTCGAGGGAGAGAAGAGCGTCTCGGGAGGACGAATCGACGCGGTGCTTGAGATGCCAAAACACCTGTATGTGATTGAATTCAAGCGAGACAAAAACGCTCAAATCGCCATCAACCAAATCCTAGCGAAGCACTATAGCGACGGATGGACATATCTTGGAAAGCAGAAATCCATCCATCTCATCGGACTCGATGTAAACACTTCCACCCGGGCGGTCGACGTCTGGCAGGAACCAATCGGCTGACTGCCACGTCAGCTATGGCAAAACACAGTCCATTATTTTCTTCAACCGCCATATCCATCGCTCTGATTGGTTTCCTCTCTTGATGTCACAATTCGTGATTTCAGGTTTGCGTATTCTTCTTTTGTGAGTTGAAAACAGAAACGCGCGCTATTTCGTCTGACAGTTTGGCTTAAAAGATTATATATGGCATGTGATGAGAAATCATCCTGTTTCCGCATTCAGCACATATGAGAACGGGGCTCCCGAAGGAACCCCGTTCTCCCAAACAAGCAACCAGCGCTTAGTTTGCCTGACGAAGCAGGTCGAGGTCAATCTCGCAGGCGACGGTGGGATAGCCGACACCCCAGCTCTCAAGAACCTGCGGATGGATCTCACCGAAGATGCCGACGGCCTTGCCTCCCACAAGGATGTAGGCGCAACGGCCTGGGATGAAGCGTGGATCCTCCGCTACTTCGCCAAGGGTGTACTCCTTCTTCAGGAAGAACATCAGCGTGTAGACAATGGAGGAGACCTCGTTGTATCCGACGGCGTTGTCGGTGACCGAGAAGCCCAGGTGGTTGCGGGTCGTTGTGCCGCTGTTCTCGCTCGGATCCTTGTAGCAGACCTTGCCCACCTCGAAAATCTTGTGCGGGATGGCGGCATGGCCGCTGACGCTCTCGCTCTCCATCAGAGACGGAATGATCGAGGGACGCACCACCTCGTAGTTCTCGCTCATCGGATTGGCGATGAAGACACAGTCCTTGCCGTCGACGTGCATGTTGTCGGTATACTCGCGCCTGCTTCCCAGATAGTTGTACATCATCTCCTGGAAGCCCATGCCCACCAATACCAGCTTCGCCTTGCGCCCGAACTCCTCCGCGGGGGACAGGCGACCGATGGTGAAGTCATGGGGAGCCTCGGGAACGAAGTTGCCCAGCCCGTGGCCGATCATCACGTCCTCGACGACGTCGACCGGATGCAGGAAATCGTTACGGTATTCCGGCACGGTGACATACAGGTTCTCCTCGTCGGCAATGGCGTAGATGCCCATCCGCTTCAGGCTGGCGATGCAGTCGTCGGCGGAAAGCTTCTCGCCAAGCGTCTTCTCGACCAGGCCGAGCGGACAGGTAACCGGTTTCTGGAAATAGAACGGGACGGTAATCTCGCTGCCGAATTCGGTCGGCTCGGGGAAACGCACCTTGACCGGCTGGATGGTGAAACCCATGTCGGCCATATCGCAGGCCAGAATGGCTGCGACCAGCAGGACCGGTTTCAACGCGGGCCCGCTCATCTCGACGAACAGCTCGTCGTCGCCCACCTGGACGGCACCGCTTGCGGCGCTGTTGATGACCGGCGGGAAGCTCAGCGTATCCCCGTTGTCGTCCACCAGATAGGGAAACTTCGGCTTGTCGGCGACAATAGCCCCATATTCCTTCCCTTTGGGATGCTTCTCGAGAATCTGACGGAGCGTCAGCTTCTCGTCCAGCCCAAGCGGAACGAAGGAAGTCCCATCCGGGTCGGCGCCCTGGTAGTGGACCGGAAAATGAATCAGGTTCTGGCGGTAGATACCGACAGCGACCGCCTTGCGCTTGCGCCCGTATCCCTCGCAAAGCTTCTCCTGGCTCTGGATCAAGCTGACCAGATCCTCTTCGGTGACCGCATGCCCCTTGGCGGCGAAACCGATGGAGAAAGGCCTTCCCGTCTCGGCGGCGGAAGACTCGACAACCATCTCGCGCCCCTCGTTGTCCACGACCTCATCCTCGGTGGAGAAAAAGTCGTACATGGCCCCCTCGCCCCAGTAGGACTTTAGCTGGCGGGCGCACCCGGCGGCAGACCACAAGTCCGGCCGGTTGGTGTCGTTCAGCTCGATCTTCAGGACTCCATCCTCGTGGCCGTCAAGCTCGGCCTTGGCAACCGGGAAGATGTCCATCATCTCCGCGTCGCTGAGTTTCCTTCCGAGAAAATGGAAAAAGCTCTTTTCCGATACTTCAATCTTTGGCATGTCAGTTTCCCCTCCTCGTGCGGACGCTATCGATGTTCGGCGTGAACAGCTCGCGGATGTCGTTCAAACCCAGGTGCATCAGGGCCATACGGTCGATACCCATGCCCCAGGCAAGCACCGGCACGTCAATGCCAAGCGGCCTGGTGACCTCGGGACGGAAGATACCGCTGCCGCCCAGCTCAATCCACCCGAGGACCGGGTGCTTCACGTGGACCTCGATTGAAGGCTCGGTGAACGGGAAATAGCTGGGCACATACTTGACCTCTTCTGCGCCGGCGATTTCGGTTGCGAACATCTTCAGCAAACCAAGCAACGTCTTCAGGTTGACATCCTTGCCCAGCATGATGCCCTCGGTCTGGTAGAAGTCGGCGCCATGGGTGGCATTGACCTCGTCGAAGCGGAAACAGCGGACGACACCGAAGTACTTGCCGGGAACCTTCGCATGGGTCAGGGTGTGGGCGGAAAGGACCGTGCCCTGGCTGCGGAGCAACTGCCTTTTGGTGAATTCCTCGCTGAACTCATATCCCCAACCCCTGCTACCGGTCTTCCAGCCATTCTCGTGGGTCTCGCGGACCTGGCTGAACCAAGGCTCCTCAATCGTCTTCGCATGGACAGGATCCTTCAGGTAATAGACATCGTGGATATCGCGTGCGGCATGGAACTGCGGCATGAACAGCGCGTCGCCATTCCAGAAGTTGTCCTCCACAAGCGGTCCGTCGAACTCCTCGAAACCGAGGGAGACCAGCTTGTCCTTGACCCACTGGATATAGGCCCCATAGGGATTCAGGCGGCCGGGGATGATCTTGCTGATCGGGGCGTTGAGGGAATAGGGACGGAAAGAACCGTTCTTCCACTTGCCACTCTCCAGCAACTCGGGGGTCACGGCATTGAACTCCTCGCCAGAGATACCGCTTTTGATGACGGCCTCCTTGGCCTGACCACCGAGATCGGTCAGCTCGTAGGCGACCTCCTCCTTCTCGCTCACCTTGAGGGGGGAATCGCTGCCACGTTTCTTGCTGATCGTGGTGATGACACGCTTCTCCTCGTCGCTCAGCGTCGCGTCGTCCAGCGGGGCCTTCAGCGCCCTGCTCAGCAACTTGCCGGCAATCAGCACCTCGCGCAACATCTCCTGTTTCTCGACGAAAGCGCGGTGGAGCTCGTCCATCCTGGCGATCTTGCCTTTGGAGAGCTGGCCGAACGCGGAACCAACCTCGCTCTTCTCCAAGCCGAGAGCCTCGGCGATTTCCGGCAACGTATGGGCACCCTGCTCTTTCAGATAGTTGTAGATGCGCTGGGCCGGCAGACCATCCTGCTCGTCTTTCTTGCCCAGGTCGGTAATCTCATACAGCGTATGGGTCGTACGGCTCTTCTCGACCAGATAGTTCTTGGCGCACAGCCACGAGAAAGCCTGGTTGCACTGTCCGACATTGTAGCCCAGCTCGGAGACAATGCGCTCGGCGGTAATCGGTTCGCCGACCTTCACATGTCTGAGCAGACGGACTTCCAGCGGATGCAGATTTTTCACATCGATGTCCATGCGGTTCTTTTTCTCCTCAGTACTAAGTGGGTACCAGTGTACCGAACGTGAGGGAAAAAGAAAAGGTAGAACCACAAGCTACAGGGTCTCGTGCACCGCCTTCACCACATCATCCGCATGGGGGACCATCTGCTCCTCAAGGCGCATGGTAAAGGGAACGCAGAGTTCCTTGCCAGCCACCATCCGCATCGGCGCCTTCAGCTTCAGCCCGCTGACCGCCACCTGCCCGATCACGTCCTGCCCATAGCTGCCGTGGGGATTGCTCTCCTCCACCATCACCAGACGTCCGGTCTTCCTGACAGAGCGCAGCACCGTCCCGATATCCAGCGGACTCAGCGTGCACAGGTCGACCACCTCGCAGGAAATACCCTCCGCGGCCAACTGCCCGCTTGCCTCAAGGGCGGTCAGCACCGCACGGCTGTAGGCGACAATCGTCACGTCTTTGCCCTCTCTCTTGATATCGCATTTGCCAAGAGGCATGAGGCTCGTCTCGTCCCCCACCTCCCCCTCGACGGCATACAGCAGCTTGTGCTCGAAGAAAACGACCGGATTGTCGCTACGGATGGCGCTCTTCAACAACGCCTTGGCATCGTGGGGCGTCGAGGGTGCGACCACCACCAGGCCGGGAATCCCGCTGAACATCCCCTCCAGACTCTGGGTATGCTGGCTGCCATGCCCGGTCCCGCTGCCCAACGGGGTGCGGAGCACCATCGGACATTTCAGTTGCCCAGCGCTCATGAACCGCAGTTTCGAGGCATGGTTGACCAAGGGGTCGCTGGCAAGCGTGACGAAGTCCCCGTACATGATCTCGACCACGGGCTTGATACCGAGGATCGAAGCTCCGACTGCCATGCCGGTAAAGCTCTCCTCGCTGACCGGAGTCTCCCGCACCTGTCCGGGATGGCGTCTGCAAAGATCTCCGGTGACTCCGAAACAACCACCATAGGTGCCGATGTCCTCACCCCACAGCTGCACGCTCTGCGACCTTTCCATCTCCTCGTCCAGCGCCTCGCGGACCGCATTCCGGTAGCTGGTATGGTGGACCTGGCCTTCCGTCCTTTTGGTGATTACCGAATCGGCGTAGACGAAACCCTTCGCCTCGTCCAAGGACAACACCTGGTCCTTGGTCATTTCGGCCTGACGGGCCGCCTCGTCGACCTGCTCGTCCGCCCCTTTCAGGATCGCCTGCACCTCATCCTCGGAACAGACTTTTTCCTCGATCAGACGGTGGCAGAAACGCTTGATCGGATCCTTCTTCCTCCACGCCTCTTCTTCGGCACGGCTCCGGTAGGCGCAGCAATCGCTTTTGCTATGGCCGTTCTCACGATAGGTGATGACCTCAAGAAAATAGGGACGGCCGGTGGCCCGGATGGTATCCACCGCCACCTTCGCCTTGGCATAGACATCCTCCACATCATTGCCGTCTGCCTGTGCCCAAGGAATCCGGTAGCCGTCGGAACGCCTGGCGATATTGTCGGTGGCGACAGCATCCTTCACGCTGGCGCTCATGCCATATCCGTTGTTTTCCAGATACAAAAGGAGAGGCAGGTCCCAGACACTGGAAAGGTTCATGCACTCGTGGAGCGTCCCCCTGCTGGTAGCGCCATCACCGAAAATGGCGACGGCGATGGCCCGGCTCTGCCGTTTTTTCAGAGCCAAGGCAAGGCCCATAGCGATGGGAATCCCGCTGCCGACGACAGCGCTCGAGCCAGCATTCCAGCGCGAGATGTCGGTCATGTGCATCGATCCTCCAAGACCTTTGCAGATGCCATACCGGGAACCCCACATCTCGCTGAACATGGCCCGCATGTCGGTACCCCGGCAGATGGTGTGGCCGTGATGGCGGTGGGTCGGAACAATCCAATCCCCATCATCCAAGGCAAGGGCGAGCCCCTCCTGGGCGGCCTCCTGGCCGATGGAGAGATGGGTGGTGCCATGCATGGCTTTCTGTTGAAAATATCGCTGGAGGCGTTCCTCGAAGTGGCGGGAGCACTCCATCATCCCGAGGGCCTTCCTGGCCTGGTCGTTTGTCAAGATCATACGCTCTTCCTTCGCTCCGATGTGCAGTCAGAGACTCAAGACGGGAGTCTTGTCCCGTCTAGGTTGATGTGTCGTATGCAAGTCATACCAGCTTATCAGGCAAAAAGCAACGCTTGCTCAGCACTGTACATAGACTTTGTCGATTGAGCCGATATACAGGGTGTGCCAGTCTCCGTCCCGGTAGATATCCCGGACAATATCCTCGGGAAGATGGAAATTCTCGGGCGACATCTCCGATTCGGCGATCTTGGTGCAGGCGAAGACGAGGTTGGCCTCTTTGAAGGAGACGTAACCATCATCCAGCTCTTCGGCGTTCAGCCCGCTCGCCTTGACTTTGTCCCCATCCCTGCCCGAGTGGTTTCCCAGATACCCGAGAGCCTGCTTCTGCTCCTCGGGAAAGAAACTGCAGGTGAAACGACTCCCTTCCTCAAGGAAGGTGTGGGTATAGCGGCTCCTGCGGACGAAGATGCACATGACGTTCCGGTTCCACAGATGGCCCATGCCACCCCACGAGGCCGTCATGGTGTTCCAGCCTTTGGTACTGGTGGCGGTAATCAGCATCGTATCCTTGCCGATGGTGGCAAACGGATCCAGTTCAATCGAATCAATCGAGATTTCCTGCAACATGATGGTCCCCCTTCTTTCGGAATATATTATACCAACAAAGCCTCTCCCAATGCGGTGCATAGCGGAAGCGTGACGACGCACAGTACCGTCGTGATGGCGATGGCGAAGCTGGCATAGGTGTAGTCTTTTTTGTACAACAGGGCGAAATTGGTCGCCACCATCCCGGCCGGACAGGCCGAGACAATCAGCAGGATGATGGAAACCATCTGCAGCGTCGGATGGCTGGAGAAAAAGGACTTGGATACGAAGAGCAACAGCAGCATCACCATCGGCACCACGACCAGACGCAGGAAGGTAATTCCGGCAAGGCGCTTGACTGGCAGTGGCTCCTCGGGCTTCTTGAAGCAAGCGAAGACGATGCCGAGCACTACCATGGAGAGCGGGGTGTTGAGCGTGGCGAACAAGTGCGCGGTATTGCCTACCACGTAGGGCAGCTTCCAGGGACTCAGGAACAGAAGGATCGAGAAGGCGCTCGCCAGCACCGCCGGCTTGGTCAAGACCGCCTTGAGCGAAATGGAGCGGGTCATCAGGTACTGGCCGTGGATCCAAAGGACGGTGTTGAATATCAAGATATAGACCATCAGATAGAATACGGCCTCCTGCCCCAGGACCGCGCTGATGATCGGGATGCCGATATAGCCGGCATTGGAATAGACGATGATCATCTTGTCCAGGCTGCGGATCCGGTCGTCCGCCTCGCCCTTGGGCTTGCCGAAGAGCAATGCGGAAAAGAGAATCAACAGCGCGAAGGTCAGGACCGAAAGCCCCAGCATGATGAGGAAATGGGTCAGTTTCTCGCCGTCGAAAGGCACGTTGTACGTGTCGATGATTATGCAGGGAGTAACAACATACAGAAGCAGATAGGAAAGGAACTGGCTCTCCCTCTCGCCAAAATGCTTCCACTTGGCGAGAAGATAACCGATGACACAAATCAATGTCATGACAATCAATTGTCTGAATACCAGATAGGCCATGCACCCATTGTTCTGAAAGAGGCCTTTCCTGTCCAGCCCGTTCAATTGACAGGTGGAAGCCTTTTAGGGTACCTCTATACATATCCGAATCATCTACGATTGCAGAGAGGAGTTGTGCATGACCGCATCTCTCACGATCCCCGCTTTGACCGAGGATCTCAAAGGCGTTCTTATCGACGCCGACACCATCCGGAAGCGGGTCGCCGATCTGGCCCGCCAAATCGATAAAGACTATGAAGGAAAAGGCGAGCTGCTGATCGTGGGAGTGCTCAAAGGCGCTTTCATCTTCACCGCGGACCTGACCAGGGCCCTGACCAAGGAGCATGTCGTCGATTTCATCGCACTCTCCTCCTACACGGGAGACAAGACCACCGGCAACGTCAGGCTGTTGATGGACACTCGCCAGAACATGGAGAACAAGCACGTGCTGATCGTGGAGGACATTCTGGACTCCGGCTACACGCTGGACTATCTGATCCGCACCTTCAAGACCCGCAAGCCGCTGTCCGTCAAGACCGCCGTGCTCCTGGACAAGCCGGACCGCCATATCGTCCCTGTCGAGATCGACTACTGCGGTTTCACCATCCCCGATGTCTGGGTGGTCGGATATGGTCTGGACTACAACGAGAAGCATCGCACGCTTCCCTATATCGCTGAGATGTATCCCCAGAAATAAGGAGCATGGCAATGAGCGAACAGAAGTATTACGTCAGCTATGAGACGGTGCACAAACTGGTCAGGGGATTGGCCGAGCGCGTGGAAAAGAGCGGCTACGACCCTGATGTCATCGTCGCCATCGGTAGCGGCGGCTTCATCCCTGCCCGCATCCTGAAGACCTTCATCCACCGTCCGATCTACGCCGTCGGCATCTCCTACTACGGGACCGACCATTCCCATGCCGACCACCCGCACAAGATTCAGTGGATCGACGAGGTCCAGTCCCAGCTGACCGGCAAGAAGATCCTGCTGATCGACGAGGTGGACGATACCCGCGCCACATTGGCCTACTGCGTCGGCGAGCTTCTCAAGTACAAACCCGAAGAGGTTGCCGTGCTGGTGCTGCACAACAAACTCAAGAAGAAAGATGTGGAGATGCCGGTCGAGGTCAAGCGGTATTTTGCCGGAGAGGAAATCCCCGACATCTGGATCGGCTATCCATGGGATGCCGCCGACATCGACGAGCATAACCGCAAAGAACGCGAGCAACGTGCCCAGGAGGCAAGAACATGAGTGTCATTTCTGTAATTGGAGCCCAGTCAGGTGATGAGGGCAAAGGCCGCATCGTCGACTATATCGCCCAGAACTGCCAAGTCGCCATCCGCTATCAGGGTGGTGACAACGCCGGACACACCGTCGTCAACGACAAGGGCAAGTTCGGCCTGCATATCATCCCCAGCGGCATCTTCAACCCCAACACGATCAACATCGTCGACGCGGGAGCCGTGGTCAACTTCGACCGCATGCACGATGAGCTGTCCAACCTGGAGGCCAAAGGCGTCGACACCCGGAACCTCTTCATCGACACCAGAGCCCACCTGATCATGCCCTACCACAAGGCTCTGGACGGAGCCGAGGAGAACAAGCGCAGCTCCAGCCAGAAGATCGGCACCACCAAGTGTGGCATCGGTCCCTGCTACAGCGACAAGAGCGCCCGCAGCGGTCTGCGCGCCGGAGACCTGCTCGACCCCGACTGGCTGAAGACCCGGCTGGAGATGGTCCTTCCCCTGAAGAACCGCGAGCTCGAGTACTACGGCCTGCCCACCTACACCTTGGAGGAGCTGCTCAAAAAATGCGCCGACTGGAAAGCCGAGTTTGGCAACCGCATCAAGGACACTCTCCCCATCGTCCGCAAGGCGGTCAGGGAGAACAAGAACGTCCTGCTCGAGGGCCAGCTCGGCATCGCCCGCGACCTTGACTGGGGCATCTACCCCTACACCACCAGCAGCAACCCGACCGCCGGTGGCGCCTGCACCGGAGCCGGCATCGCCCCCAACAGGATCAACGAGGTCATCGGTGTCGCCAAGGCCTACTCGACCTGCGTCGGAGGCGGCCCCTACCCCACCGAGCTGTTTGACGAGGATGGAGAGAAGCTGCGCAGAATCGGCGGCGAGTTCGGAGTTACCACCGGTCGTCCCCGCCGCTGTGGCTGGTTTGACGCTGTGGCCGTCGAGTTCGGCGCCTGGGTCAACGGCTTCACCGCCATCGCACTGACCAAGCTGGATGTCCTGGACACCTTCAAGACGATCAAGGTCTGCGTCGCCTACGAGATCGACGGCAAGCGCGTCACCGAGCTGCCGGACACCCAGGGGCAGGCCAAGGCCAAGCCGATCTACGAGGAGTTCGAGGGCTGGAACTGCGACATCACCTCCTGCCGCAAGTGGGAGGAGCTTCCCAAGAAGGCCCAAGAGTACGTCCTGGCTCTGGAGAAGCTCTCTGGAGCCCCGATCAAGTATGTCTCGGTCGGACCGGAGCGCAACCAGATCATCATCCGCTGAAAAGGCCGCGCGTAGAAATAAGAAGGGGGAGCAAGAAACCGGCCTCCGGTTTTGGGCCCCCCTTTTTGTACCTACGAGCCTGTCTGGGCCAATGGTGCTTCCCGGGTATAGGTTCAATCAATGAAGCAGGAACAGTTTCACGCAGTGATACTGCGGATGGCGCAGATACCGAAATACCAAAAACAAGTAGTTCAGTCCAGCACCTCTTCCTTCCAGTCCAGCAGGGCATGGTCAGTGGAAGAGAAGGAAATGCCCACAAGATGGACCGTCTTGCCTTTCTCCAGTCGGAACTTGTCGGCGTAGTGCTTGTCCTTGATCTGGCTCAATGCGGCTTCAGCATCCTTGTCCACCTTGTATTCTATGACATAGACGTGCTTGTCGGTAACGATGGAAAGGTCGATCCGTCCCCCGCTGGTGCGCTCCTTGCTGGTGGCCGTCAGCTGATGGCGCATCTGCCTCATCAGCGTCGCGATCACCGTGGCGAACACTACTTCCCTGCTTGCTCCCTCGGGATAGGTAATACCGCTCATGAACGGCGAGAGAATGCCGATGAACTTCTCCGTCTCCCCGGCCTTCAGCGCGTCGCACATGTCCCCGACTTCCAGGTCCACCTGTTCCCCTCCCCCAAAGCGCCTGAGAAGGCTCTTGTCATAGGCGTCCCTCACCTCTCGGTTCGGCATCCGCAGATAATACAGCCCTTTCACCTCGTCCTCGTGGTCGAGCGTCAGATACCCTGTCTGCAACAGCAACGCCTGGATCTTGTTGGCGTCTCCCTTCATGCTCTTCAGCTCGGCGATGTCGAACGAGTCAAACGCGCTTTCCGACATGCCCCGCGCGAGTACTTCTGTCACGTCAAGGTCGATTGTGGACGCCATGTCCATGACCAGCTTCATGTTCCCCGTCTCAGCCCAGTACCCTTTGAACCGTGTGCCTTCCGCATCTTCCGGATCGAAAAAGTTGCCAATCGACACCGGGTTGTACACCGTCTCTGCTCCCGGCGCGAACCGGTAGCCGTCGTACATCTCCTTGACCCGGGCAAGGTATGCGTCCCTGTCGAGTCCGCTCTTTCGAATCCCATGCTTGATATAGCTTGCGAAGCAGGACTCAAGCTCCTTCTGCGTGTATCCCATCATCGTCGCGTACACCGGCGACATGCTCCGGTCCTTCAGGTTGTTCATCCCCGAGAAGATGCCCACCTTCGAGAACTTCGTCACCCCTGTGATGAAGACAAAGCGAAGCAGATCGCCTTTCGTCTTCATCACCTGGTAGAAGTTCCCCAATACCGTGCGCAGATCCTCCAC